>JBDSIV010000113.1:0-24955 GCA_039917755.1 Knoellia sp.
GCGCTACCTCGCCGAGGGCGGGGCCTGCGGAAAGGTCGTTCTCACCGTCTGACGCGGTCGTTTAGAGTGGACCTGCACCACCTCGCGGGCGTAGCTCAATGGTAGAGCCCCAGTCTTCCAAACTGACTACGCGGGTTCGATTCCCGTCGCCCGCTCCACGCACAGGTGTGCCGCCCGCTCATCGAGCGCGGGCGGCACACCTGTTTCTGGGTCTATCTCTGGGACGTCAGGCTCGGAAGGCGAGCCAGGCGTCACTCATGCGCGCCGACTGGCCGGGCGTGAACATGTTCATGCACGAGTCCTGCGAGTAGTCCATGAAGTTGTGGATCGGGTCGAGACCCGGGGCCGTGCAGGTGTCGGCGCCGATGGGACAGTTGAACTGTGGGATCGCCTCACGCGGGGTGTCGGCGACGAAGTCACCGGACGCCGAGCAGCCGTGGGCGAAGGTGTGCTCGAGCATCAACCAGTGCCCGACCTCGTGGGTGAGGGTGTCGCCGAGCGAGTACTTGCCGGCAGTGCCACCGGGCATCGACTCGTCGAGCATGACGACGCCGTCGATGAAGTCGCGACCGTTGTTGTAGCCCTTGGGGAAGTAGGCCCAGCCCAGCAGGCCGCCACCGATGTCGGCGACATAGACGTTGAGGGTCTTCGAGTCGCCCTCGTAGAGCGCCTTCTTCATGTCGCGCTCGACCTTGCCCGGGGTGACGGTGTTCCACACGGGGTTCACGTTCCACGTCGTCTTGGCGAGGTCGAAACGGAACGGGGTGTCGGACGCGTCGGGGGCGGTCTGGCCCGAGTAGGCGTCATTGAGGACGCCGACCTGGGCGGCGATCATCGTCTTCATTCGCTTTTCGGCTGTTACGTCGAGCTTGGTCTTGGAGACCACGTGGAAGATCGTGGGGATGTGCACCGAACCGTCCGCCATGAGCGGACTCGCCTTGATGACGCCGTAGGCGTTGGCCTCGTTCTTGCTGTAAAGCTCGGGCTCCTTGGCATTCTTGGCGTCGTCACGCACGCGGGCTGCCGAGTTGGCTCCGGCGGTGGCGGCGCACTCGGCGACCGCGGGGGAGGGCGCGGAGGCGGCGCTGACCGTGGCGGGAGCCGAGACGGCAAAACTGGACGCTGCGAGCGCGATGACGCTGAGCGCTGGACGGATGAAACGTCGTGACATGAAGGATCTCCTCAGGGATGGCGGCACGTTCGGGCCGCTTCGCGGACGCTACTCGTGGCGGTCACCGTGTGGGGGCTAACTGTCACGATTCGGTTCACGTCGCGCCGACCGTTAGCATGAGCGCGAGTCTGATTCCGTTTGTCCCGTGATCCCAACACCTGTGGAGTGCCTGAAGTGAAGAGTGCCGTCGAGACCCTCAGCCCGACCCGGGTGAAGCTCATCGTCGAGGTGCCGTTCGACGAGTTGAAGCCTGACCTCGACGCGGCGTACCAGACGATCGGATCCCAGATCCAGATCCCCGGTTTCCGCAAGGGCAAGGTCCCCGCTCGCATCATCGACCAGCGCGTCGGCCGTGGCGCCGTCGTGCAGGAGGCGGTCAACGAGGCCCTCCCGCGCTTCTTCTCCGAGGCCGTCGACGCCGAAGGCATCAAGGCCATCGGCCAGCCCGACGTCGACGTCACCGCCGTGCCCCTCGAGGACGGCCAGGACCTCGAGTTCACCGTCGAGACCGACGTGCGCCCCGAGATCGAGCTGCCCGACCTCGACGGCATCGCCGTTGAGGTTGACGAGGTCAAGGCCACTGACGAGGACATCGAGGAACGCCTCACCGACCTCCGTCAGCGCTTCGGCACCCTCAGCGCCGTCGAGCGCGCCGTTGAGACGGGCGACGTCCTGTCCATCGACCTCAAGGCCGTCATCGACGACGAAGAGATCGACAGCGTCGAGGGCGTCACCTACGAGGTCGGCTCGGGCAACATGCTCGAGGGCCTCGACGACGCCGTCCTGGGTGCCAACTCCGGTGACACCAAGACCTTCACCGCGCCGCTTGCCGGTGGCGACCATGAGGGCCGCGACGCCGCCTGCACCGTCACCATCCAGTCCGTCAAGGTCCGTGAGCTCCCCGAGCTCGACGACGACTTCGCCCAGCTCGCCTCGCAGTTCGACACGATGGACGAGCTGCGCGCCGACGTGGCCACGCAGGCCGAGCAGGCCAAGAAGTTCGAGCAGGGCGTCCAGGCCCGTGACAAGGTCCTCGAGCACCTCCTCGAGGTCACTGAGGTCGCCGTGCCCGAGGGCATCGTCGAGGCCGAGGTCACGAGCCACCTCGAGGGCGAGGGTCGCCTTGAGGACGACGAGCACCGCGCCGAGGTTGATGAGAGCACCCGCAAGGCACTCAAGGGTCAGTTCCTCCTTGACGCCCTCGCCGAGAAGCTCGAGATCGAGGTCGAGCAGCCCGAGCTCATCGAGTACCTCATCATGAGCGCCCAGCAGTACGGCATGGACCCCAACCAGTTCGCGCAGGCCATCGACCAGCAGGGTCAGGTGCCCGCCATGGTCCAGGAGGTCTCGCGCCGCAAGGCGCTGGCCGCCGTGCTCGAGAAGGCTGTCGTCACCGACACCGCCGGCAAGTCGATCGACCTCAACGAGCTCGTGCCCCAGGCTGACGTCGTCGACCCGGAGCTTGAGGACGAGGCCGACCTCGAGGAGCTTGCCGATGAGACCGACGAGAGTGCCGAGTCCGAGGTCGTTGACACCGAGACCGACGAGCCCGCCAAGGCCTGACGCCTCCCCGCTTCACCACGACGTATGCCGTGTGCCCACCGCGATGAGCACACGGCATACGTGCGTCCGCGCAGGTCATACGGGGGTCCGGGTTTGCTTTGGGCTGCGATCCGTGATGAGGATCGGGTCATGACTCACGACAAGCAGATCACCGTTTCGCGCACGATCGACGCGCCCGCCCAGACGATCTTCGAGATCCTCAGCAACCCCGAGCGGCACGCACAGCTCGACGGTTCCGGGTTCGTCAGGTCCGACGAGAAGTCGAACCGCATCCAGAAGGTCGGCGATGTGTTCACGATGAACATGTCCGGCGACCACATGGGTGGCGACTACCAGACCGACAACCACGTCACCGGCTACAGCGAGAACGCGCTGCTGGCATGGCAGACCACTCCGGCCGGCACGGAGCCCTTTGGCTGGGAGTGGGTCTGGCGCCTGGAGCAGCAGGGCCCCCGCCAGACGCTCGTGACCCACACCTATGACTGGAGCAAGGTCCCCGACAAGGACATCCTGCAGAAGGTGACGTTCCCGCTCGTCAAGGAGAGCCAACTCGAGGACACCCTCGCCACGTTGGCCGAGGTCTCAGCCGGGTCCTGACGCCGTCGTGTCACCGAGGCGCAGCGAGACCTCAAGCGTCTCGCTGCGCGGTGACTCGCCCGCGAGGGCCCGCCGTGTGAGGTCGCCCAGAAGGCGGCCCTTGGCCTCGCCGGGTTGATGGATCGTGGTCAGCTGACGGTCGAACCAGGGGAGGTCGACCCCGTCGAAGCCGGTCACCGAGACGTCCTGGGGCACCCGTAGTCCCAAGGTCTCGGCGGCGCGAATCACGCCTGCTGCCAACAGGTCTGACTGAGCGACGATGCCGGTGGGTCGTTGGTGCGCGGGGACGTTGAGGAGGATCCGCCCGGCTGCCTCGCCGTGAACGACGTCTGGCCGCCCGGCTTCCACGAGCGCGCTGGTGGGGTCGGCGACGTCGAGGAAGCCGAGGGCGCGCCCACGGGCATCGGGGTATGCCGCGTGGTCCAGCTCTGCTCTCGTGATCCGGTGCGTGGGGCGGGAAGTTCCGATGGGCATGAGGACGTGGGCGAGGTGGGTGTGGCCGAGCTCGATGAGGTGACGGGTGGCGACTGCGGAAGCGCCGCGTTCGTCGATGACCACATGGGTCACCCCCTCGTGCAGTGGCGCCCCTGCACCCACCATGGGGATGCCGCGGGTCACAAGGTGGTCGACGAGGGTACTGGTGGTGCGGCCGCACAAGGGGAAGATCGCGGCGTCGATGGCGTGCGCAGCGAGCGGGTTGGGCTGGGTGTCGCCGTGGTCGGCGAGGAGCAGCATGCTCGTGCCCATCGCGTCGAGCTCCTGGGCGAGGCCGTCGAGCACGGCGAGGGCAAAGGGATCACGGAAGGCGTGGAGAAGCCGGTCCTCGACGATGACAGCCACAGTTCCGGCGCGGCCCTGGCGCAGCGAGCTCGCGAGGGGGTCAGGGCCGGCGTAGGCCAGTTGCGTCGCAGCGGCGTGGACGCGCTCGGCGGTCGCAGCGGCCACCGGGCCCTTGCCGCTGAAGACGAGCGACGCGGTGCTGATCGAGACCTCGGCCAGGTCGGCGACGTCGCGCAGGGTCACCTTGCGCGGTGCACGCGTTTGACGTGAGGGGCTCATGAGGGCGAGACTATCGAATCGATTCGATTTTGTCCGGTTCGCCCAGAGAGACCTGCTCCATGATCACCGCCGCCACCCTGCCTCGCGAACGCGTCCTCAGGGCCCGCACCGCCGTTTTCGTCGTCTTCGCGCTCGCCGGTGTGGCCTTTGCGTCCTGGGCCTCGCGGATCGCGGATGCCAAGTCGGCACTGGACCTCTCGCCGGGGCAGCTCGGCGCCACGCTCTTCGCCATGTCGGCCGGTTCCCTGCTCGCCATGCCGTCGACGGGGCGCATCGCCGCACGGATCGGCGTGGTCAACGCGATTCGCGTCGGCATGGTCATGGGCATCTTCGGCTTCGCCATGGTCGGTGTCGGCGTCGACCTGGCGCAGTCGCGGCTCGTTGTCGGGGCTGGGCTCCTCCTCATCGGCAGCGGCATCGGGGTGTGGGACGTCGCGATGAACCTCGAGGGGGCCACTGTCGAGCGAGCGCTCGCTCAGACCGTCATGCCGCAGTTCCATGCCGCGTTCAGCGGTGGCACGGTGCTGTCAGCGCTGGTGGGAGCGGGCATGTCGTGGGCGAAGGTGCCGCTCCTCCCGCACCTGTTGGCTTCTGCCCTGTTCGTGACCCTCGCTGGGTTCTGGGCCATGCGGGCGTTCCTCCCGAGGACGGTCGAGGATGCCCAGACCGTCGAAGCCGAGGCGGGGTCTCACACCCAGGTCACCACCTCCGCGACAGCTGCTGCGTCCGTGCCTGCGCGCCAGCGTTCGGCCTGGCTGGAGCCGCGCACCCTTCTCATCGGGCTTGTCACCCTCGTCGCCGCCTTCACCGAGGGGACCGCCAACGACTGGCTGGCCGTCGGGTTCGTCGAGGGCCACGCACTGCCCGCCTGGGCCGGAGTCCTCGCGTTTGCCACCTTCCTCTCCTTCATGACCATCGGGCGGCTGCTCGGCACACGGTGGCTGGACACCTATGGCCGGGTCCCGGTCCTGCGTGTCACCTTCGCCCTCGCCGTCGTCGGCTCGCTCCTCGTCATCTTTGGCAACGCGTGGATGGCGTTCATCGGTGCGGCGGTGTGGGGTCTCGGGGTCTCGCTCGGCTTCCCCGTGGGTATGAGCGCCAGCGCCGACGACCCCCAGCGTGCAGGGGCGCGCATGTCGGTCGTCGCCACGATCGGCTACCTGGCGTTCATCGCCGGACCGCCCGCACTGGGCTTCCTCGGAGACCACGTCGGGGTCCTGCGCAGCCTGCTCGCGGTTGGCACGATGGCCCTGCTCGTCCAGGGCATCCTCGAGCACGTGCGCGAGCCCGTCCGAGAGGCACGCACGGCAGTGCCGGCGGACGCCCACGAAGCCAGCTGACCGGCATACCGGATCGTTCTCAGCACGTCGCGTTGTGCTCAGGGCGAACACGGGCCGGGCTCGGGAGTGCGGGGGAGGACCCGCGCGTTAAGGTCAGCGAA
Organism: Knoellia sp.; assembly: GCA_039917755.1. Classification (GTDB taxonomy): domain Bacteria; phylum Actinomycetota; class Actinomycetes; order Actinomycetales; family Dermatophilaceae; genus Knoellia. Next base: position 5,832 of record JBDSIV010000113.1, read on the forward strand.
AGGCAAAATCCCACATCACGGCAGGAGCAGATCAGCGTGAGCAGCAACGAGATCGTCGCAGCCGGTCCGGGCGAGAAGCTCGGGCTCGACGACAGCATCTACAACCGCCTCCTCAAGGAGCGGATCATCTTCCTCGGCTCCGAGGTGCGCGATGACAACGCCAACGCGATCTGCGCGCAGATGCTCCTGCTCGCCGCGGAGGATTCCGAGAAGGACATCTGGCTCTACATCAACAGCCCCGGTGGCTCTGTGACCGCCGGCATGGCGATCTTCGACACCATGCAGTGGGTCCCCAACGATGTCGCCACCGTCGCGATGGGCATGGCCGCCTCGATGGGCCAGTTCCTCCTGTCGGCCGGCACCCCGGGCAAACGCCATGTCACCCCGCACGCCCGCGTCATGATGCACCAGCCCTCGGGTGGCATCGGCGGCACCGCGTCCGACATCAAGATCCAGGCCGAGCAGCTGCTGCACATCAAGAAGCAGATGGCCGAGCTGATCGCCGAGCACACCGGTCAGAGCATCGAGCAGATCGAGGAAGACTCCGACCGTGACCGCTGGTTCACGGCCGAGGAGGCCAAGGCCTACGGCTTCGTCGACCACGTCTTCTCGCGTGCGGACCAGTCTGCCAACACCGACAACCCCGTCACCGACTGACCCCGGCGACCAGGAGAACTCACAGCCATGAACGCGAACTACCCGACCCGCCCCGGCGCACTCAGCGTCCCGGCCCCGTCGAGCCGCTACATTCTTCCGCAGTTCGAGGAGCGCACCTCCTACGGCATGAAGCGGACCGACCCCTACACCAAGCTCTTCGAGGACCGCATCATCTTCCTCGGGGTGCAGGTCGACGACGCGTCCGCCGATGACGTCATCGCCCAGCTCATCGTGCTCGAGTCCCAGGACCCGGACCGCGACATCCTCATGTACATCAACAGCCCCGGTGGCTCGTTCACGGCGATGACCGCGATCTACGACACCATGCAATACATCCGCCCCGACGTGCAGACGTTCGTCATCGGTCAGGCGGCTTCGGCTGCTGCCGTGCTGCTCGGTGCCGGTGCTCCGGGCAAGCGTTATGCCCTGCCCAACGCGCGCGTGCTCATCCACCAGCCGGCGATCGAGGGCACGGGCGGCATGGCCTCTGACCTCGAGATCCAGGCCAACGAGGTGCTGCGCATGCGTGGCTGGCTCGAGGACACCATCGCCTCCCACTCGGGGCGCGACGTCGAGCTCGTCCGCAAGGACATCGAGCGCGACAAGATCCTCTCGGCCGCCCAGGCCAAGGAGTACGGCTTGATCGACGAGGTCCTCGCCTCCCGCAAGGCCGCCAACGAGCTCTGATCCTGCCTGGCAACAGACACAGGTATGCCGCGTGCGGACTTTCGCACGCGGCATACCTGTGTCTGGCGCCGGGGGAGTGGGCGCCGGGTCGGTATCAGGTTGGGCGCCGGGGCGGTATCGGGTTGGGCGCCGGGTCGGTATCAGGTTGGGCGCCGGGCCACTGTCACGTTGATCTCGCCCGAGTGAGGCGCCATGGCCGCATGCCCTCGCGAGATCGACGTGGTGGCGCGAGCTGGACCCGACGGTCGAACGCGGCCTGTGGATATCTCGACGGCGAGAACGTCGAGTCCTGACAGGCTCAGAGCATGCTCGGTGCCGCTGCTCCCCTCCCGTTCGACCCAGGAACCCTCCGCCTGGCGACGGACTTGCGTCGCAGCGGCATCGAGCCCTCGCGCGGCCAGTGGCACCACGTGCGTCACGGGGTGTGGGTCCAAGCCAGTGTGTGGTCAACACTGGATCCGACGCAGCGCCATGCTGCCTTCGTCCACGCCACAGCGATGCAGCGACGACTCGAGGAACCCTTCATCGTGGCGGGGGCCTCGGCAGCCGCGTTGTGGGGCCTGCCACGGATCGAGGTCTGGCCGAGCCACGTTCGGCACCTCGTGACCGGGCGGCGGGTGCGGGGTTCGGCCATCGTGCGACCGATGGTCGGGACCGAGACTGATCCCCGGGAGGTCCACGGGGTGCTGGTGACGCCCGTGGCCCGAACGGTCATCGATCTGGCGCGTTCCGGCTCGCTCGTGACCGCGGTCGCGGCAGCGGACCATGCCCTGCGACACAAACTGTGCAACCACGCAGACCTGATCGCCGAGGTGTCAGCGATACCGCGCCGGGCTGCTGGGCGCACGACCGCCGCTCTCACTCGCGACCTGGCAGATCCACTGAGCATGTCGGCCGGCGAGAGCCTGTCGCGGGTGCAGATGTTCCACCTCAACCTCCCGAAGCCCATCCTCCAGCAGGAGTTGCGCGATGGCGACGGCCTCATCGGACTCGCGGACTTCTGGTGGGAGGGTGTCGTGGGGGAGTTCGATGGGCGCCTCAAGTACAACGTGCCCGTTGGCGCGACTGCTGAGGAAGCGTCGCGCATCCTGTGGGCCGAGAAGAAGCGGGAGGACAGGATCCGCACCCGAGCCAAGGTGGTTCGGTGGGTGTGGGTCGATGCGCTGCGCCAGGAGCGACTCCTCCAGAAGATGGCGGGCGTGGGGATCCGGCCGGTGGCGCGGCCCCGATGGTTCGATCTGGGGTCGACCGCCGCCTCGTGATGTCCCACGAGTGGGGCGGAGGCCCAGAACTGTGCGGGCTCCAACCGTCGGGTCCCCGCTGCGCTGGCACGTCGATCTCGCCCGAGTGAGGCGCCGTGGCGGCATGCGCCTGCGAGATCGACATGGCGGTTAGCAGTGAGGGTGCGCAGGTGCGTGGAAGCGAGTTTCTGCCCTCAGCGGACAAGCGCGACTCGCACCGTGTCGGGGGCGTTCAATGGGTTGTGTTGACGCTGCTGCGAGGTAGCGTCGGTCGCGTCGCCCACAGCCCATCGGTGAGATCTCACGCCGATGGGGTGAGCGACCACCAGCCGTCTGGACGAAGGGACCTGAGCACGTGGCACGAGTCGGAGAGACCAGCGATCTGCTGAAGTGCTCGTTCTGTGGCAAGTCCCAGAAGCAGGTCAAGAAGCTCATCGCCGGACCGGCGGTCTACATCTGCGACGAGTGCATCGAGCTCTGCAACGAGATCATCGAGGAAGAGCTGGCGGAGTCCTCCGACCTCGGCGGCCTCGACGAGCTCCCCAAGCCCCGCGAGATCTTCGACTTCCTGGAGCAATACATCATCGGCCAGGACGTGGCCAAGCGCTCGCTCGCGGTGGCTGTCTACAACCACTACAAGCGCATCCAGTCCGGAGAGGGCGTCGGCAAGAAGGACGCCGACCACGTCGAGATCGCCAAGTCCAACATCTTGCTCATCGGACCGACAGGGACCGGCAAGACCTACCTCGCGCAGACGCTGGCCAAGATGCTCAACGTCCCTTTCGCCATCGCTGACGCGACTGCACTGACCGAGGCTGGCTACGTCGGTGAGGACGTCGAGAACATCCTCCTGAAGCTCATCCAAGCCGCGGACTATGACGTCAAGAAGGCCGAGACGGGGATCATCTACATCGACGAGGTCGACAAGATCGCCCGCAAGAGCGAGAACCCGTCGATCACCCGCGACGTCTCCGGTGAGGGCGTGCAGCAGGCGTTGCTCAAGATCCTCGAGGGCACGACCGCGAGTGTCCCGCCGCAGGGTGGCCGCAAGCACCCGCATCAGGAGTTCATCCAGATCGACACGACCAACGTGCTCTTCATCGTGGGTGGAGCGTTCGCCGGCCTCGAGAAGCTCATCGAGTCGCGCAGCGGCAAGAAGGGCCTGGGCTTCGGCTCCGAGTTGCACAACCCCAAGGACTTGGCCGAGTCGATTCACGAGGTCATGCCCGAGGACCTCATGAAGTTCGGTCTCATCCCCGAGTTCATCGGTCGCCTGCCTGTCATCACCACCGTCTCACCGCTCGACATCAGCGCGCTCACCGAGATCCTCACCAAGCCGCGCAACGCCCTCGTGAAGCAATACCAAAAGATGTTCCGCATCGACGGCGTCGAACTGGAGTTCACCGACGAGGCCGTTGTCGCCATCGCCGAGCAGGCAGAGGCGCGCGGCACGGGCGCCCGTGGCCTGCGTGCGATCATGGAGGAGGTCCTCCTTCCCGTCATGTTCGACGTGCCCAGCGATGACGAGATCACCAAGGTGGTCGTCACGGATGAGGTCGTCCGCAAGAACGTTCTGCCGACGATCGTCCGCCGTGACGCCGGCCCCAAGCGTCGCAAGCGTACCGCCTGAGCGATCTCTCAGAACGCCGGCATCCCATGGGTATGCCCGGCGATCTGGCTTGCACCGGCACGTCATCGGCGGGGGCGCTGAGACTCCTGCGTGGGCTGACGGACGTGGGGGCCCTGGGTTGCTGTCCTGCTCTGGGTCAGCCAGAAGGAGAGAGCCAGAATCGCCACGGCGGCCACGGCGGCATACGTCATGAGCGGGACGCCCTTGGGGGCATTCGCCGACTGAGCCACAAGGAGGGCCCACACCGGGAGGGAGAGTCCCAGCACCGTGAGGGCGCGCCGGACCCAGCGGCGCACGGTGGCTCGGGGAAGCGGTGCGGCGGGTGGGAGAGCCGAGGCGAGTGACGCCGCCAGGTGAATCGTGAGCACCGCGAGAGCCGCCACGAAAGTGATCACCCAGTCTCGAAGGCCCGCCGGGACGACGGCGCTCGAGAGCCAGTTCACGCCGTGCCCGACGAGCAGTAGTGAGGTCATCCGTGAGGCCGGGGACAGCGCAGCAAAAGCGGTGAGCACCGTGAGCGCGATGGCGCCGACCACTGTTCCGTGAGGTGTTGCCAGGGCCGTCAGTAGTGCCACGGCCACGGAGGGTACGACGATGAGGGCACGCAGCACCTTGTGCGACACAGAGATCATCGAGACACCATCCGCGGAGAGCGGCGTTGTCGTCCGATGTCGCGCAGGACGAGGTCCAAGGTCCCGGGCCCCACCCAGGTGACGATCGGAACCCCGCGCAGGCGGGTGCGGGTCATCTCTCGTGAGCGTTCCATGAGGCGCAGGCGCCAGGCGAGTCGGGCACCGTCGGTGACCTCGTCCTCCGGGACAAGCCCATCGAGCTCGTCATCGGTGAGGTTCGGGACCGCCATCGAGCGCGGCAGCGTGTCGACCACTACGGTCGACGTGCCTCGACGCGCGAGCGCTGAGGCGTGTGCCAGAACCTCCACGGAGATGGCGGGGGTGAGGAAGACGACGAGAGTGCCGACGGAGACGGGATGACGCAGCTGGCCCTGAAGACGTTTCTCGTCGACGACCCCACCGTCGGCGACACGGACCCGGGCGAGCACATCGAGGAGCCGTCGCAGTTGGTTGCTGCCGAGCCCTGGGTTGAGCCTGGGGCTCTGGTGGGCGCCCAACACCTGGAGCCCTACGCGGTCGCCCGCCCGCAGGTAGTGCTCGGCCACCGCGGCAGCCGCTCGCACACCGTTGTCGAGGCTGCTGGCCTCGCCCTCGAAGCCGGTGCTGCGGCCGAGGTCCTGCATCGCGTCGACGAGGATGAGAATCTCGCTGTCCTCGTCGGAGAAGGTCGTCGTCACGTGCAGCTCGCCCGTGCGCACGGACACCGGCCAGTGGATCCGGCGCAGCTTGTCGCCAAAACGGAACGCCCGGATGGTGGCGAGTTCACTGCCGTCGCCCTGACGGCGTGATCGGCTGCGGCCCACCAGCCCGTCAGGGTCAGGAACAGGGGCTCGAGCCGAAAACGCCTCCGGCAGAGGGACGGTCGGCACAAGAGGAGCGTGGACCGGTGGAGGGTCCCAGAGAAAGGCACCGAAGGCGCTACTCACGGCACAGGTGGCGGGACCCAGGCGACGCAGACCCCAGCGGGTGCTCTGACAGAGCACGTCGAGTTGCCGGGCAGTCGTGCCGGGAGCATCCCCCGCAGCCGCAGCCGCAGCCGCAGCCGCAGCACCCGCAGCACCCGCAGCACCGTCCTCACCCGCCGCCACCGACTGTGTGGTCGGGGTGTAGCGGGTGAACTCCGTCTCTGTCACAGCCAGACCGACGTCCTCCACACCGACACCCGGCTCGACCGTCGCGGTCCACGCCGTCGTCTGTCCCTCACGCAACACCGAGTGCCGCAACCAGGCGTGCGCCACTGGCGAAGCCACCGGACGTTGCAGCTGCGACCACACAGCCACGATGACCAAGGGCGTGCCGATGGCCACGGCATCGGGGCGACGAAGAATCACGCCGAGAGCAACCAGCGCGACGCCCAGGACGACCGCCCGGGCATGCGCCGGAGTCACACGCCAACGTGCCGAGAGTCGACTCCCTGCAGGAGCAACAGGTGCCCCAAGCCCCTCCGGCGGTTGGGGTGCCACGCTCGCGTCGGAAGCGTCAGCCGTGATGTTGCTGTCGCTCACGGTCGCTCGTACCCGGTCCGTCCCTCACGCCCGGTCGGCGACGGCGTCGGCACCGTCGCCAGAAGCGACTCGATCACGCTCTCGGCGCTGACATCGTTGATCCACAGCTCCGGACGGACGGTGACACGGTGGTCGAGACAGGCGTGGGCGACTGCCTTGACGTCCTCGGGGGTGACGTAGTCACGACCGCGGATCACGGCATACGCCCGGCTGGTCAACATGAGCGCAAGCGAGCCGCGAGGCGAAGCGCCCAGGATGAGACTGGAATGCGACCGCGTCGCCGCGGCGAGTCGCACGCAGTAGCGGCCCAGGCCCTCGTCCACGGTGACGGTCTCGACGGCGCGCTGCATGGCGACGACTCCAGCGGCGTCGGTCACGGCTGTCACGGTCTGCGCCTCCTGCTGGCGCTCGACGCGACGGCGCAGCACTTCCCACTCCTGGGCCGTATCGGGGTAGCCGAATGACACGCGCAGCAGGAAGCGGTCGAGCTGGGCCTCTGGCAGGGGATAGGTGCCTTCGTATTCCACCGGGTTGGCGGTCGCGAGCACGTGGAAGGGCCTGGCCAGCGGGAAGGTTTCGCCCTCGACGGTGATCTGTCCCTCCTGCATGGCCTCGAGCAGCGCGGCCTGCGTCTTGGGTGGAGTGCGGTTGATCTCGTCGGCGAGCAGGAGTTCGGTGAACAGCGGCCCGCGCCGGAACACGAACTCGTGGTTGCGCTGGTCATAGATGAACGCACCGGTGAGGTCGCTCGGCAGCAGGTCCGGGGTGAACTGTGCTCGTGCGAAGTCGATCCCCAGAGCTTGCGCGAACGAGCGCGCCGCCAAGGTCTTGCCGAGGCCGGGGAAATCCTCCATGAGGACGTGCCCGCCCGCGAGGATCCCGGCGAGCACCAGCTCGAGGCTGGCGCGCTTGCCGACGACGGCCCGCTCGACCGCCGCGAGGATGTGTGCGGAGAGGTCCGTGACCTGGTTCGGTGTGGGTGTGTCTGTCACTCAGTTCTCCTCGAGGGTGGTGATGAACGATGCCAGTTCGTCGGTGGTGACCTGACGTGGCTTCGACGCGATCAGGTATGCCGTGAGCTCTTTTCCCAGGGCCGCTTCGGCGTCCGCTGTGCGGTCGTCCAGAGCGAGGCCCTGAGGGGCAAGGCGGGCGTCGGCGAGGGATCTCAGGGTGGACTGGACGCGACTTTGCGCCGCCTCGTCGCCCGTGACTGCGGCGTTGATGGAGCGGGCCAGGGCTGTCACCCGTCGGTCACTGCCGCGCACGCGAGGGACGCGCCCCGCGCTGGTGGTCCACTCGATGACCTTGTGGTCGCGCAGCAGCCAGATGGCGAGAGCACCGACGCTGATGAGCACTGCGGTGGAGGCCACGAGGAGGGCGGCGCGGTCGAGAACGGGGGCGAGCATGAGGAGCAACCCGAGCAGCGCTGCGATGCCGATGGACGTGACAACCTCGTGCCCGCGGACCTGTTCGATGATCCGCGTTCTCATGGACCAGTCCCCAGGCCGGTGGGCTGCAGGGCCTCGGGCAGGCCCTCGCGGACCGTTTGCAGTGCCTCTCGTGCCGCCTCGCGCTGCTCCTCACCGATGGGGTGTTCGGAGAATCGGGCTTCGCGATAGAGGGCTGCGAGGCGTTCGATCGCAGCCGGGTCGACGTTGAAGCCCCCAAGCACCTCAGCCACGAGTTCGGTGGGCGTGCGGGACACGTCATCGTCGATACCGATGGTCGAGGCGGTGCGTTCGAGCGTTAGCCAGGCGTTGATGACGGCTTCGCTGGACGTGCCTTGGTCGAGTTCGGCCTCGATGTCGCGCAGACCTGCCGCGAAGACGTCGGGAAGGACCCCCGCGCGCACCTCCTGCTTCACGGTGACGGGATCGCGGCGCATCGCACGAGCGATGGCCCGAATCACGACGAAGAGGACTGCCGCCACGATCAGGACCAGGAGCAGCCGCATGGTCCACACCACGGTGGTGGTGACGAAGTGGTTTCCGTCCGCCGGATTGGCTGGGCCGCGGCGCGGCGTCGAGTTGTCGGTCTGAATCGCGTCGACGGTCTCGCCGTATTGCTTGGTCGCCGGGGGTGAGCCGATGTTGGGGGCGAACGCGGTGATGGAGCCAGCGCCCGAGACCCACGCGGCGAGGAGCAGCACGAAGCCACTGCCCACCATCCACGCCCACTGCCGTCTCCCCATGGCGGCGAGCCTACGTCGATGATCTGCGCCGCAGGGGATCGCGCACCCTGTCCTGGCTCAGTCGCCATGAAGGCGAAGGTCGTCACCTGTTTGGCGCTCCCAGAGGTATCTGTTGGCGGCTGGAAGTCGAGGGTGGCGCGATCGGCGGGGGAGCGACAGGATGAGACTGTGGCCACGGCATACCGACTTCGCGCTGGTGACACGGGTCCGGTGCAGCAGTCGCCGGTGACGTGTGGCTCTGCCTGTCTGACCGTGGCGCGCATGCTCGTCGACCCGGTCTTCGCCAGTTGGGTGCACACCGGAGAGCCGCACCTGCCGGGGTCGCCGGAGGGAGACACCGAGGCCGAGCGGTTTGCGGCATACGAACGCGTGGTGATGCGACGGACCAACGGCCTCTTCGCCGGCCGCCACCGGCTCAACGTGCCTTGGCCGGGTGCGCTGGGGACGCCGCCCTGGGGTGCCAAGCGTGAGTTGGAGTACGGAGCCGCCACAGCGGGAACCCGCTACGACGTCGCGTCAGTTCGCCAGCTGTCGGACGCGAGCCTGCGGGCCGCCTTCGAGCACCTTGTCGATGTCGTGGCCCAGGGGGAACCGGGGTTGCTCTACGTCGGCAACGCGCACCTGCCACGCCACGTCGTCCTCGTGCTGCCCGGTGACGGCGACCGTGTGCTCGACGTCTATGACCCCGGCACGGGACGGGTGGATCACCTTCGCCGCGACACCGTGGTCGAGCGGCGGCTCGGCCTCAGTGGGTGGCAAATTCCGTGGTTCATCGTCCAGCCGACCGGTTTCCGGCGGGTGCGAGTCTATGCACCAGCGCAGTCCCTCCACGGCGCACGGGCGACGTCAAACGCATGAGCCGAATCGGCGCAGGACGCCCAGGGTGAGCAGCAGGATGGCGCTCAGATAGGTCGCCATGACCCAGAAGCCGGACAGCGGCACGTCGATCGCCGGCACGAACTCCCCGATCGCTATGAGGCCATCAGAGGTCATGAACAGCACGCCACCGATCCCGGCCAAGCGGTCAACGCCGTTGGCCAGCAACGACATCAGTGCCAACGCACCCGCATAGAGCGCGATGCCGACGGTCAGGGCACCCGCGCGCGGAGCGCAGGCGACGACGAGATCTGCGCGACGAGAAGGACGAGGAGGCACGGCACCGCCAACGACTGGGTCACGGTGGCGACCGCGTCGCTCCCGATTACCTGAGCAACCAAATGGATCACAGCAACGACGGCGTATGCCGCGAGCGCCGCCAGCGCTGCCGGCACCAGTCCCAGCCCGGCCGGCGCACTGCGAAGCGCGTCGTCTCGGACTGGAACTGAGTCATTCACGACTGGGTATGCGGCTTCGGCTTCTCGACCGGGATGAGCTCGACGTCGCTCGCGGCCCAGGTGTCAGCGGCAACGAGGTCAAGGGAACCGGTGATCTTGCCGGCCGAACGGAGATCGGCCTCGCCGGCGCGGACGTGGTCCAGGAGCGACTCGGGGCCGCCCAGAGTGATACGGGCGACCTCGGCGCGCATCGACAGTTTGGCCTCTGACTTGCTCTTGCGCACCGTGGCCAGAGCCGCGCCGACAGCACTGAGCATGCGCGCATCGACGGACTCACCGGGAACGACGGCGTCTTCGGCGGTTGGCCAGGGGGTGAGGTGGACCGATCCCTCGTGCCACCACGACCACGCCTCTTCGGTGGCATAGGGCAAGAACGGGGCGAGCAGGCGCAACAGGACATCAAGGGCGATGCGGAGGGTGGCCCGGGCGGAGGCGGCCTCGGCATCACTCTGCGAACCGTAGGCACGGTCCTTGACAAGCTCGAGGTAGTCGTCGCAGAAGGTCCAGAAGAACGTCTCGGTCGCTTCGAGGGAACGGGTGTAGTCCCACGACTCGAAGCCCGCAGTCGCCTTCTCGATGACGTCGCGCAGTCCGGTGAGGAGCGCCCGGTCGAGCGGATTGGTGATCTGGTCGATCAACTCGCCTTGCACCTCACCGAAGGAGAGGGCGAACTTCGACGCGTTGAGGACCTTGATCGCGAGGCGTCGACCGACCTTCATCTGGCCGACGTCATAGGCCGCGTCGGTGCCGAGACGACCAGAGGCTGCCCAGTAGCGGACTGCGTCGGCGCTGTGCTCGCGCAACACGTCCTCGGGCGTCACGACATTGCCCTTGGACTTGCTCATCTTCTTGCGGTCGGGGTCAAGGATCCAGCCGCTGATCGCAGCGTTGGTCCAGGGGACCGAACCGTGCTCGAAGTGGGAGCGGACGACCGTCGCGAAGAGCCAGGTCCGGATGATGTCGTGACCCTGTGGTCGCACGTCCATCGGGAAGACCTTGTCGAACACGGGGTCCGTTGTCACAGAACCGGACTCGTCCACCTGACGCCACCCTGCGGCAATCTGGGGGGAGAGCGACGACGTCGCCCAGGTGTCGAGCACGTCGGCATCACCGATGAAACCACCGGGCTGGTCACGCTGGGACTCGTCAAAGCCCGCGGGGGCCTGGGCCGCCGGGTCCACCGGCAATGACGCCTCGTCGGGCACAATCACGTTGTCCCACAGCGGTTCACCATCGGCGTCGAGCGGGTACCAAACTGGGATCGGCACCCCAAAGAAGCGTTGGCGCGACACGAGCCAGTCACCGTTGAGGCCGGAGACCCAGTTCTTGTAGCGGGCGCTCATGAAGTCGGGGTGGAAGTCGACCTCCTCGCCTCGCGCCTGCAGAGCCTGGTTGAGCTCGGCGTCGCGACCACCGTTGCGGATGTACCACTGGCGTGACGTCACGATCTCGAGGGGCTTCTCGCCGCGCTCATAGAAGTTGGCCTTGCGCTGCGTCGCCTTGGGTTCGCCGTCAAGGTCACCGGACTCGCGCAGGGCCGCCACGACCGTCTCGCGTGCAGAGTGCACGGTCTTGCCAACCAACTCGCCGAAGAGCTCTGCGCCGGGTCCATCGGCGATCCACTCGGGCGTCTCGGCCTGGATGCGCCCCTGACGGGTGAGGACCGAGCGGGTGGGCAGCTGCAGCTCTCGCCACCAGATGACGTCGGTGAGGTCACCGAACGTGCAGCACATGAGGATGCCCGAGCCCTTGTCCATCTCCGCCAGCGGGTGCGCCACGACCGGAACCTCGACCCCGAACAGGGGTGAGCGAACCGTGGAACCGAACAGGCCGGCATACCGCTCGTCGTGGGGGTGAGCGATGAGGGCAACGACGGAGGGGATGAGCTCCGGGCGGGTCGTCTCGATGTAGACGGGCTCAGTGGGGCCGTCCTGCGCGCAAGGGTGGAAGGCGACCCGGTGATAGGCACCGGGGTAGTCACGTGCCTCGAGCTCGGCCTGGGCCACGGCGGTCTGGAACGTCACGTCCCACAGACCGGGTGCCTCGGCCTGATAGGCCTCGCCGCGAGCAAGGTTGCGCAAGAAGGCCTGCTGCGCCGTCGCACGCGAGTGGTCATCGATGGTGCGATAGGAGATGGACCAGTCAAACGACTGACCGAGACGACGGAACAGTGACTCGAACGCCTTCTCATCCTCAACGGTCAGCTCGTCGCAGAGCTCGATGAAGTTCTGCCGTGAGATCGGCATCGCGTCACCCGCGCGCAGGCTCTTGGCGTCGCCGTGGTGGGGTGGCTCGAACGCCGGGTCGTGGGGGAGCGTGGCGTCGCCGCGGACCCCGTAGAAGTTCTGCACGCGCTTCTCTGTCGGCAGGCCGTTGTCGTCCCAGCCGATCGGATAGAAGACGTTGAGGCCGAGCATCCGCTTGTAGCGCGCCATGCAGTCGGTGTGGGTGTAGGAGAACACGTGACCCATGTGCAGGCTGCCCGACGCGGTCGGCGGGGGGGTGTCGATCGAGAAGACCTGCGAGCGGTCGCCAGCCAGCGCGGCGTCTCGGTCGAAGCCGTAGGTGTCCTGCTCGGCCCATACCTGCGCCCACTTGTCTTCAAGGCCGTCAAGCGAGGGTCGCTCCGGGATGGTGGCAGGGCGGACAAGCGTGAGGTCAGCAGGCATGGGCGCGATTCTCCCAGAACCGCCACCATGCTCCCAACCGGGTTCCTCGATCGGGTATGCCGTCCGCTCACCTCCGCGACCGCCGCGCTGGCCGCTCGTCGCCCCGGAGAGGCTCAGGCGTGCGTGGACCTGCGGAGCATCCGAGCCATCGCGAGGCCGAGGATGGATGCGGCGACCCCGAGGAGGAGCCACTGAACGGCGTTGCGGTCGGGGGCTCGTGGGTCAGGTTCTGGGGTGAGGTCGACGGTCGACACCAGGGGTTTGGGGGTGGCCCGCGGTGTGCCCCCGGGCGCGACCGGACCCGAGACACTGCTGTCGAGCACGGCAGTCATCGCCTCGTAGGGCTGCACGACGCCCCATCCGGACACGTTGTCCCGAACGGTGCGCGAACCCCGCGAGGCGGTCGTCTGGAGGCGATAGGCGATCTCCGCCGGACTGGCCTTGGGGAAGGCCTGACGCAGGAGAGCCACGGCGCCGCTGACGTACGCCGTCGCATAACTGCTCGACTCCTCCTTCTGCGAGTAGACGCAATCCCCCCACTCGCGGAAGGTCGTGACGACGTTGTCCCCGGGCGCCGCGACGTCGACCTGAGGCCCGTGGATCGAGTTCTCGGACACGACATCATTGGCCCCCGTGGCGGCCACGCCGATCACGCCGGGGTAGCCAGCGGGGAAGCGCACACTGTCCCGGGAGTCGGCTGCCTGCTTGCGGTTGCCGCCGGACGCCACGACGACAACGCCCTTGTTCACTGCCGAGGAGACGGCCCCACGCACGTCGGGACGGTCCGCTGTCGTGGACAGCGACAGGTTGATGACATCTGCCCCCGCCGACACGGCGTAGGCGATGCCCCGGGCGAGGTTGGCCGAACGCTGTTGCTCCTCGTCGCCGCCACTGTCGCCGCCGGTGATCTTGACGGGCAGGATCACTGCGTCCTTGGCGATTCCGACGACGCCGGACTTCTCGCCGATGTCACGTGCCGCGATGATGCCGGCCAGTGCCGTGCCGTGGCTGTTCTCGTCGGTGGTCGCTGGACCGCCGACGAAACTCTTGCCGGTGAGCACCGAGCCGGGGGGGAAGTGGACGTTCTTGGCCGAGACGCCGGAGTCCACGACGGCGACGATGACACCCTTGCCGGTCGCCAGCGACCATGACTGGGTGGCTCCGAGCCGCGCCAGAGCTGGAGGGGTGTCCGGCACGTAGCGGCTCTGGCCCTCGGCGCACTCCCGTGCTTCGGCGTGGGCTCGGGGTGCGCTCGCCGGCGCCACAAGACCGCTCGTCACGAGCGCGAGTGTGCCAAACGTTGCGCCGACGCCCATCCGACGGAGAGTCACGACGCGGCGGCCACGGTGGTCTGGGCAGCCTCCACGCTGAGCACCGGCCCTGTGTGGAACAGCTCGGCCCACGCTTGAGGCACCGGGGCGACGTTGGCGGGTTCGTAGCCCAGTCGTTGCAGCAGATCTGGCGTGGACCCGTCGATCGCGTACGACGTGCCGGACTGGTCGATGGACAGCAGTGGCCCAGCATTGAGAGATCCTGCGCCGATGGCGCGCACGAGAGCACCTGTGCCCAGGTCGACCGACACCGTGTTGGCGCCACTCTCTGGCCGCACGGTCGACGACGTGGACAGGTTCACCTTCGGGCGAGTGCCGGTTGCCGCGGTCAGAGTCGCGCACGGGGTGTCCGTCACGAGGGTGGGCATGGACGTCGGCCAGGCCTTCGGTGCAGTGCGCTGCGGCTTCACCTTGAGCTGCGTCACCTGGGCGGGTGTCACCGGGAGATCCTCGGTGTTGCTGCCCGAGCCGATCCGATAGAGGGCGTGAGCAAGTTCGGGGAGAGGCTCGAGCTCACCGGCGGTGTTCACAAGATAGCGGCGGGCGGCCTGGCCCGTGTTGGCCACGGCGAGGACCGAGCCAATCGTGGCACCGGGCGGCAGGCCCGGAGCAGCTTTGCCAAAGCCGGGAATGCTCAGTCGACCCATGTCGGGGCCGAGAGTGAAGAGGTTGGTCCAGACACCCGGTGCGGAGCGTGCCGGTCGACCGTCAAGACCCAAGGCGAACGTGACTGCTTGGAGATCTCGGGCTGCCACCGGATAGCGCATCCCGCCTGCGATGACAAAGGCCTGGGATCCGGTCTTCACCAGTGATGCGCCCGGAGCCGTGGGCGTGCTCTTGACCGACGACCCAACGGCGGTGGCAACCCCACCCTCGCCGCCCAAGCACGACACCCATGCGCTGTTGGTCAAGGAGGTGGGCGGGGTGAGCGAGTCGGGCGCACCAAGGATGCCGATGGTGCTTCCGCGCTTCTTCGTGGCGAGCTTGTCGTCGGCCACGGTGATGACCTCGAACTTGTTGGCCGGGATGAGCAGCCGGGCGCTCGTCGTGTTGAGGACAGGGTGCAGTGTGTTCTTGATCGAGACATAGCGCGCGCCGCTGGTCTTGGCGATCACGAGTTTGTCGTTGCCCCAGCCATCGGGAAGTGAGCCCTTGAGCCAGCCGAACGCGAGGCTGCCGATGACGAGAACAATGGTGAGCGCGAGTCCGCCGATGACCGCCTTCATCGGGCGGTGCGGTTCGACCTCGCGACCACCAGGTGCCCCGCTGACGAAGGCCGTCGTCAGGCGACGCTTGCTGAATGACTGGGCCTCGACGAGGTCCTTCTTGGTTGCCATACCGGGACCTCAGAGGAGTCCGGTGGCGAGGGCTGCAAGGGGCACGAGGGCGACGAGAGCGACGCCCTCCACGGCGTCCGCGATCCGGCCCAGTTGAAGGCGGGTGCGGGGGAGGACGAGAGCCATCCCCACGACGAGAGCGGCTGCCAGGGCCAGCGCCAGCGCGAGGACCGGCCGCCAGTCGGGGTGGGTCTGGGCCGCAGAGACCGCGGCGACGGCAACACCAGCAACGCCGGCGATCATCGCGATGAGCACCGTCGTGCGGGTTCGGCTGTGGCGGGTGCGCAGGAGCGTCGCGAGGAATCCGACAAAAGTCAGCAGCGCACCGGGGACACCCGAGGCAACGAGTTGCGGGGTGCAGAGGATCATGACTCCGGCGCTGGCGACGCCCAGCGCGATCATCAGTTCGTGTCCGGCTGCGACCTGACTGCGCACCCGGTCGCGTTCCACCTCCGGAGCGTCGGTGAAGATCTCGACATCGCTCTTGGGCGGGTGGGTCGTGAGGCGGCTCGACGAGATGCCGACCCAGGGGAGCACGTTGCCGACGGACGCCGCGACGACGAAGATGACAGCCGCGATCGGTGTCATGCCCCAGTCCGCGTAGTGGTGCAGGCCGCCGAGGACCGCCATGGCCACGCCCACAGCGGCGGTGGCACCGACGAGGAGCTGTTGACGGGTCACTGCCACGGCTCCCAGGACACCGACCACGGCGACTGCGACACCGGCATACAGAAGGCCTTTGCCCCACAACGGGGAGTCGGGCATGGCCGCGAACCCGGCCACACCGGCATACGCCACCGCCGTCAGCGCGAGCGCGATGGCAGCCGAAGGCTGCTGACGAACGTGCGCCAGGACAGCAGCTGCCCCGACGAGAAGGAGGGCGCAGACACTGGCAAGTGCCGCGATGAGGATGCCACTGTCGCGGGCGGTGAAGAGCGCGTATGCCGCCGCAAGGAACAGGACGACTGCCGCACCAACTGCGGTGCCAGCACTGTGAGCGGGGGTCCACGGCGTGAACTGGGTCTCGACCAGATCTGCAACCGCCTCGACAACGTCGTCGTAGACTTTTTCGTCGTCGGGTCGGTTGGGCTCGAGCGCAAGAACCGATCCGTCCTCAATGCCCTGTGCCGCAAGGCTTCTGTCACTCTCGACGGCCTGGCCGTCGGCGCGGACGAGGCGGTATCCCATGCTTGCTGAGTGGGCGTCGAGGACGCCCAGCTCGCGCGCCAGATCGGGGATGACCTCGGCGACAGGGATGGAGCCTGGGATGCCGAGGTCCGCGCGCCGCGTCCCCGATGTCACCGACAGCCTGACGAGTGACGTCGCCGTGCTCTGACTCACGAGTGTTGTCCTCCCCGATCGTGCATGTCCTGGTTCGCTCCGCCACAGCAGAGATCGCACCCGAGCATAGACGGGGAGTTCTCCCCATGGCCGCGCGCGGTCCGTCGCCGTATGGTCTTCCATGTCAGGACTTCGGGGGAACGGTGTAACCGGGGTCCAACCACCACGAGTGGTCGGTAGGACCACCGAAGGCCATCGGGCCATCAGAGAAGGGAAGTGACATGAGCAACACGACACACAGCGTTGGCGCTGGCGCGATCACCAAGAGCGCCCAGGTCGTCGACCAGACGAGGACCGAACTCAAGACCAAGCTCTCGGGGCTCCAGGGGCAGATGGAAGAGGTGAAGGCGCACTGGGAGGGTGCAGGCGCCGGCGCCTTCCAGAGTGTCCAGAACGCGTGGACGATCCAGGCCAAGGACCTTGTCGACATTCTCGACAACTTCCGCGAGAACCTGATCGCCAACGACAGGCAGTACACCGCGGACGACCAGGGTGCCGCGGACATGCTCAGCAAGTACACGTCGCAGATGGGTGGTAAGTCATGAGTGGCGGACGCATCAAGGTTGCCGGTGGCGGACTCGACACGCTGATCGACGCCATGGTCAAGGGTGTCAACGACCTCCGGTCGAAGGTCACCGACATGGAGAACGGCATGAAGCCCCACATGGGCGAGTGGGAAGCCGGCACCAAGCTGGCTTTCGAAGATGTCAAGCGCAAGTGGAACGGTGAGGTCGACGACCTCAACCAGCTCCTTCTTGACATCAAAAAGGCGGTCCAGCAGTCCAAGGAGTCCTACCTCGCCGGTGAACTCAAGAACAAGAACAGCTGGGGCTGACCTTCCGGTCATGAACGGCTGGTGACGTGCCGGCACCCCACATCCGGGGTGTCGGCACGGACTGCGTCACAGCGACGCGCACAGAGGAACGCAACACTTGGCGACGCAGGACATATGGGAATTCAGGGGAGGCAGCCATGGCTGAGGACGAGATCAACTACCCGACCGAGCACATGAGGACCGTGGGCAAGAACGCTCACAAGGACTGGGGGGACGACACCGACGCGGTGCGCGCCACCCTCAACCAGGCGATGGCGGCCAAGGACTCGTTCGGCAGCATTCCTGCGCTCGCGCAGTACGGCTCGGTCTTCGAGCAGGTCAAGGAGGTCTGCCTCCAGGCCATCGCCGGTGCCAAGACCGACTTGCAGTCCGTCGCCGACGGCATCACGAACTCGGCCAAGAACACCCAGGACCAGGACGATGCTGCCGAGGCAGCCCTCGCGGGCACCTGGCAGAACTGGCAGCAGGGACCACTTGAGAGCGAAAGCCGCAGGGACGAGGCGGCGGCCACGCCCGAGGCTCAGGCCGCTGCGGCTGTCACGGACCAGGCCGAGGCCGAGACGGGTTTGCCCCATTCGGGAGGGCCCGCAGCCGGTGCAGAGCCCAACACGGACACACGCGACGATGGCGCGATGCCAGCCGAGGCGGGAACCGGCACAGACGAGAATGCTGTGCCGTGACAGTGTCTGCCGGGGCGATTCGGCGGGTCCGTCCACCTGTCGTGGCGCTGGCGTTCGGCTCGCTCCTGTCCACGGGTGCCCTCATCGCCGCGCCCCAGGCATCAGCGGACCTGCTGGATGACGGCCAATGGTGGCGCACGGCCATGGGGGTTGCCGAGTTGCAGGCCCGCGGGGCCGGTCAAGGCGTCACGGTCGCGCTGATCGACGGCCCGATCGACTCAACTGTGCCGGAACTTCAAGGCCATGTTGCCTCGTCGACGACGGAATGCCTCACCCCTGACGGTCGTGCTCGAAAAGCATCGGCTCCCGGGCATGACGCCCAGCACGCGACCATGATGGCTTCGCTCCTCATCGGCAGCGGCAAGGGGACGGCGACTGGCGGACGCGGCGTGGCCGGAATCGCTCCCAGAGCGACGCTTCGCCACTATGCCGTCGCCTTCGCCGGTCCCGCGTCGGCGCCGCAAAAGCTCCAGTGCCATCTCAAGGGGGGAGCGAGCAACGACGTGGACAAGGCGACTGCCCGCGCCATCCGACAGGCGGTCAAGGACGGTGCCAAGATCATCAGTATCAGTCTCACGACTGGCTACACCATCGACTATGTCCCGGCGCTGCTCGAGGCCTACAAGGCTGGTGCGATCGTCGTTGCCTCGACCAACAACGATCGGCGCAATGTCTACTGGCCGGCGATCGGCAACGGTGTCGTCACGGTGACCCACGTGGACGCCAGGGGCAACCTCGACAACAGCGCGACGCGAGGGAGCTCGCTCGTCGACTTCACCGCACCCGGCACCAAGATCGCGGCTGGGGGGTGGTTCTCCTCAGGTTGGCGCAGTGACGCCGTCTCGGACGGGAGCTCGCAGGCCACCGCCATCACGGCCGGAGGGTTGGCAGCGGTCTGGTCCGCACATCCAGAGGCGACCGGGAACCAGGTCCTCCAGGCCGCCAAGGAAGCGGTGGGGGTGCGCGCCGAGAAGGGCACGTTCCTCACCTGGTTCCGACGCGTGGGCACTGGACTGCCCAAGACCGCTGGCAAGACGAAGTCCTACGGCTTCGG
>JBDSIV010000114.1:0-2973 GCA_039917755.1 Knoellia sp.
CCTCGACCGAGCCGACGACGGCCTCCTCCCCCGCGGCGGCAGCGAAGGCCGCAGCCACACCCGCCGCGAAGCCGGCAGCAGAGACGCCCAAGGTTGACCCGGATGACATGGGCAACGAGGCCAACCCTGTGACCGTCGTGGAGGGCAAGGCGTTCGACGTGCGCAAGTTCTCGTACGCCGCCGGCTGGAAGGTCACAAGCAACGACTTCGGCATGGAGCTCAAGAACCTCAAGGTGACGAACAACCGCGACAAGCGCGACTCGGCCCTGGTCACCTTCAAGTTCATGAAGGGCAACGAGGTCCTCACCTCGGTGGACTGCTCGAGCGACCCGATCCTGCAGGGCCAGACCGTGACGCTGAGCTGCTTCGGGACGGAGCCCAAGCCCAAGGGCTACGACCAGATCACCAACGACATGTTCTGAGTCGGGCTTCGCCCGAGCCTTTGTGGGGTATGCCGTGTTGCTGGTTTGGGTGGCTGCGCGCAGGGATGCAGCCACCCAGGTGTGTCGGTGGTCTGCGAGGTGCCTCGTCAGGTGGCGAGCGCCTCGACTTCCCAGTTGATGATCTCGAGGTCGCGCCGGCTGGGAACGTCCTAGCCGACCTCGATGAGCTGCTAGAGACTCGTCAGATAGGTCGCCACTCGGTGCTGCAGCGGTGCATCAACAGGATGGTTCCTTCCGCCCGAGGTGGCTGAACAGGACCGACGTTCAGTCCTTGTCCTGCGGCAGCGCCCAGTCGATGGTCGTCCCGAACCACTCCGGTGGACCGTCGACGACCTCTCACAAGACGCGCTCGCCCGGCGTGGATTCGAGAAACAACATGTCGAATCCGCGCGCGGAGAAACAGAATTGGATCACTTCGCCCACGTCAGCAGAGCAGGTGGTTCTTCGGTCCACCAACCCTTGAGTCCGTCGATGGTGGCGATCGCGCTATAGACCTCGTCGGTCGTCGCCCGGACTCCCACCTGATGCAGGATGTCAACCAGTGTTCTAGTCCTTCCGTGGTTCCTTCGAAGTGTTCTTGTTGTTGCGGGTCCGTTCGATGGTTCCGGCGAGACGCTTGATGCGCTGCAGTCGGGCAGCGCAGGGGGCGCCGACGGAAGAAGCGAGGGGCAACCATCAGTTGCACCACCGCCCAGCACGGAGCGCTGGGCGGGCCTCAGCGCCAGAAATCAGCGAGCGGCTCAGCCAGCGCTCGACCTTGCTCGTAGCCCGCCCGCGCCGCCGGCGATCGTGTCGTCGGATCCATCACGTTGTCTCCAAAAGCGTTGCGGGAGTGCTCATCCGGGAAGACCGACTCGACCAGACTGCCACCCGCTCGGAGCTCGTCGACCTGGCTGGAGAGCTGCATCCCCCAGTCCAAGGGATGCCGAGTGCGACCCCCGAAGGGTGAGAGCACCAGCGCCCGCCCGCTACCCGCCGCCAAATCGGCGTTCTCGTTCCGCCGATAGCCGCCGTCGATGTAGTGGCCATCCCCGATGCGATACGCCACGCCGCTGGAGCAGCTGGCCGCCACGGCATCCGCCAAGTCGACCCCACTGCATCGGTCGAACACCACGGGTACACCGCTCTGGGCATCGACGGCGGTGATGAGTATCCGTTGCTCCGGCCACTGCTGGCGAGGAAGGCGCCCGGCGACGGTAGCGCGCCACCGCGTCCGCCATGACTGCTCCGATGCCGCCGCCCGCTCGAGTGCCCACGCCCCCATTCTGCGGCGCATGTCAGCCGCATCCTCGGCGGAGGCGATGATGGCGGCCGTCGCCTCCAGCTGGCTCGTCACTGGCCTCGTCCGGCCGTCTGCCACGCCCGATCCCACTCTCGCAGTTGGGGTTTGGGCCGGTGCCGCAAGGATGGAGGCAAGCAGTTCGGCAGGGTTCGAGCTCGTGATCTGGGCGGCAGTCGTCGATCCGGACGACGTCCCGACGATCAGGTCGGCCGCGGTCACCTGGACCCCGGCATCACAGAGACCCGCAACGACACCGATCACCCACGCGTTGCCTGCCGAACCGGCACCACCCAGGACAAGGGCCCGCTCGGTGATGGCATTGAGAGATGAAGAAGGTGTGCTGTTCACGGGCCACACCTCCTGACGACGATCACGGTCGCCGTGACGCTAGACCGGGCGGGACGCGGCACGCAACCGACTTCCCGCCGGTATGCCGCGTGGCTGGCGCCCGCAGACGCGTCGGCGCCCTCGTGTGCCACGCCTGCGCGCGAGGACCGGCCACTGTCAGTGGTCACCGCAACAATGGTTGTTGATCGGCGTGGCGGCTCCACCGGTTGTTCTCTCTCCCACCGCTTTTCACATAGGAGGTCGCCATGACCAACCCCGACTACACCCATGTGACCCTCGTGGTCGATCGCTCGGGCAGCATGTCCGCCGACCGCGAGGAGTCGCAGGCAGGCATCAACACGCTCATCGCTGAGCAGTTCGCGCTCGACGGCAAGCTGACCGTCACGCTGTCGCAGTTCGACAACACCTTCGAGACCGCCGAGCGGATGCGGGACAGCGCGTTCACCTACGAGCTCGAGCCGCGCGGCATGACCGCGCTGCTCGACGCGGTCGGCATGGAGGTCGTCCGCACCGGCGAGGACCTCGCCGCGCTCCCCGAGTTCGAGCGGCCGGGTCGCGTCCTGCTCGTCGTCGTCACTGACGGCCACGAGAACTCTTCGCACGAATACACGCTGGCCCAGGTGCGCCAGCAGCTCGACGTGCAGAAGTCCCAGTTCGGCTGGGAGGTGCAGTTCCTCGGCGCCGACGATGCGGTCTGGCAGGGCGCCGAGCTCGGCGTCAAGACGACGCGGTTCTCCAACGACGCGGCCGGCAAGACCGCGGTCTACGCGGAGATGTCGGCATCGCTGAAGACCTACCGCGGCATGCCGGACAACGGTGGCGGGTTCGTCATGCCGGACCAGGTCGGCTCGAACTGACCGAGACTCGCGCGCCCCTCACCGGCTTCCTATCCGTATGCCG
>JBDSIV010000115.1:0-8900 GCA_039917755.1 Knoellia sp.
GCACCCGACGCGGGTGCCGTCGCCTCACTCATGTCGCACCATCATGGATATCTCGAATTTGTCGCGGGGCCGCCGCTTTCCATGCCGCTGACCAGCGCCTTTGCGTTTTCCGTTGAATGGTGCGACAAGCTTTCCAGACAAAACTCCACTATGTATGCCGTTCCCTCCCCTCCGCAGGTCGGCGCGGCCTTTGTCCTGCAGTACCTCCTGAGCATTCCTGCCCAGATCTCCGCTTTTGCGGCAGTGAGTGGCCCGTGGAGCGTCGAGCTCGGCACCCTCGACCACTCGCCTCTCTCGGTGGACCTCGCACCGGGCCTCCACCCAGAGCGACTGGGATTTCAGAGCGTGAACTGCGCTGACCCGAATCTGGAGGCGCGCATCACTGACGCGCGGACGGCATACCAACGATTGGGAGCGCAGATCGCTCAGCGAATCGACGTGGGCGTGAAAATGTCCTCGCTTCAGCGTTTCGGGATGGTCGACGATCTCTGGGACATGGCTCTGCGGGACGCGCGCGCTGCGACAGGTGAGGGCTATGGGCCCACTGTCGAGAGACGGTCCTGTTGCTTCATCTATGCGCTGCCCGGTTGCCATGAATGCGCTGGCTGCCCACGTCTCTCGCCGCAGATCTGAGCCAGTCCGGCCGACGTCGCCCGTGGCTGGTTGGTCTCCAAGGGCTGAACCCTGCCGTGAGAAACCATCCAGTGCTCGCGTCGAGGCAGTCGCCAGGTCACTCTCAGTGTCCAGATCCCGACGTCAGCCGGGCTGACCCCCGAGCAGGTCTTCGATCAGGTCGCCGTGGGTCTCCAGCCGCTCGAGCATGTCGTCGAACATGACCTGTTCGAACCGCTTGCCCGCCGCACCCGCCTCGACCTCGCCCCAGGTGCGGGGGGCGGCGACACAAGGCAACTCCCGGCCGCGCAGCGAATAGGGGCTGATCGTCGTCTTGGCCGCGACGTTCTGGCTCCAGTCGAGGAAGATCTTGCCCGGGCGCAGGGACTTGGTCATCTTCCACAGCACGAGGTCAGGGTGCTTCTTGGTCATCTCCTGGGCGAGCTGCTGGGCGAGGTCACGCACCTGGTCGCTTGTGAGGTCACCGCCGAGCGAGGCATAGAGCTGCATGCCCTTGCTGCCCGACGTCACCGGATGGAGCTCGAGGCCGAGAGCTTCCAGCCGTTCGCGCAGGACGAGCGCGACCTGCGCACACTCCTTGAGCCCCGCCGGGCTGCCGGGGTCCAGATCGATGACGAGCCGGTTGGGGTTCTCACGCTCGCCGTCCTGCGTCACCGTCCACTGCGGCACGTGGATCTCGAGCGAGTTGAGGTTGATGAGATAGGTCAGCTGGGCCAGGTCATCCACGAGCGGATAGGTCACATCGTCGACCTTGACCCTCCTGAGCCACGAGGGTGCACCGCTGGGAAGGTTCTTCTCGAAGAAGCTCTGGTCGGCCATGCCGTGCGGCCATCGCACCCGAGTCACCGGACGAGCCGCAATGTGCTGCAACAGGATTGGGCCCACCGTGGCGAAGTAGTTGAGCACCTCCCCCTTGGTCGTCTCGGTGGACGGGTACATGACCTTGCTCAGGCTGGAGAGCTTGAGGGTGCGCCCTGCGACCTCGACGCGGGTGATCTCCGGGACGTATTTCTCAGGCATCGCTCACCTCATGCAGATCGGCGGGCGTGAGATCGGTGCGCACCGCGAGGTATGCCGGTTGCCGCAGTTTCCCGGTCGACCCGCGTCCCAGTGATTGCACCTCCACGACCACGGACGGCTCGACCCAGGTGGCGCCGAGGGCATCCTCACGTGGGACGACGTTGGAGAAGGGGGAGTCGTTGCGCCGCAATGGCTCCAGCAGCTTGCCGACGCGACCTCCCGCAACACCTGCGAGCCCGGCACCCACTCGGCCGGCATACTCCCAACCGCCCTCTCCATCCGAAGCCCCGACGAGGACGGCGCCGAGCCGGTTCGTCGTGCCCACCTCCGGGCGCCACCCTCCAATGACGACCGAGAGCGTGGCGCGGTGTGGGGACTTGCGCCAGTCCGCGGAACGGCGCCCAGCGGCATACAGGGAGGTTCGCTTTTTGCTCACGACGCCCTCGAGACCCTGGTCGCGGGTGGCCTCGAAGAGCTCCTCGCCGTCGTCATAGGTGGGCGGAACCTGCCAGGCGGAGCTGCTCAACTCGAGCCGCTCCAACAGTTCGCGCCGCACGGACCAGGGCTGCTTCGTGAGGTCGGAACCAAAGAGCCGCAACAGGTCGAACGCCATGAAGGTCACCGGTCGGGTCGTCGCCAGCTGAGCCGCCTTGCGTGCCGACGAGACGTGCATGCGTTCAGCGAGCGCCGAGAACGACGGCAGCCCGCCTTGGAGCGTGACGACCTCGCCGTCGAGCAGGAGGTCGTCATAGGTGTCGGCCAGCCCACCAAGCTCTGGGAAGCTCACCGACACGTCCCGGCCAGTCCGACTCGAGAGCACAAGGCGTCCGTCGCGCACGTCGGCGAGGACTCGCATGCCGTCCCACTTGACCTCGTGCACCCAGTCGGCGCCGCGGGGGATGCCGTCGGCGACGGAGGCAAGCATGGGCTGCATGTCCCCATCCTGTCCGAACCGGGCACCAGGGGTGTGGAATGGCGCCATGGAGGCAAAGGTGAAGCAGCAGCGGGGCGGGAACCTGCGGTGGGCTGTCGCGCTCGCTGGAGGGCTCGTCGCGTTGTGGGTGGTCGGACTCCCTCTGGTGTCCGTTCTCGGCGGGCCCCGGGTCACCTTCGGCGCCATGGTTCTCGTCCTCGTGGTCGCACCCTTCGCGCTGGTCTGGCTCGTGGGTAAGACGCAACTGCGGTGGTCGCCCGAGGGCCGGGTGGCGCGCACGCTCGTCGGCTGGATCCTCGCCGCCGCCACCCTGACGCTCCTCGTGCTCGTCGCACCCGTGGCGCTCTACCTGCTCGTCCACTCGGCGGGGTACGTCTTCGGCGAGTAGCGACCGCCCCTGTGGGGGGAGCACGCGGCATACGATGGATTCATGCGTGCAATCTGGAAGGGCGCGGTCTCGTTCGGGCTCGTCAACGTCCCCGTTCGTCTCTACTCGGCCACCGAAAACCATGACGTGCAGTTCCGGCAGGTGCACCGCGAGGATGGCGGCCGCATCAAATACAAGCGGACCTGCAGCATCGATGGCGCAGAGGTCGCCTACGACGACATCGCCAAGGGCTACGAGACCGAGGACGGCGACATGGTCGTGCTCACAGACGAGGACTTCAAGGACCTTCCGAGCAAGTCCTCCAAGGAGATCAACGTCGAGAAGTTCGTGCCCTCGGACCAGATCGACCCGATGCTGCTCGACAAGAGCTATTACCTCGAGCCCGACAAGACGGCCACCAAGCCCTATGTGTTGCTGCGCGAGGCGCTCGAGTCCGAGGGTCGGATGGCGGTCGTCACCGTCTCCATCCGCACGCGCATGACGATGGCGGTGCTGCGGGTGCGCGAGGACGTCATCGTCATGCAGACGATGCTGTGGCCCGACGAGATCCGCAAGCCCGACTTCGCTGCGGTCGACGAGGCGGGTGATGCCACCGACAAGGAGATGGCGATGGCCAAACTCCTCATCGAGCAGTTGGCTGGTGACTTCGAGGCCGACGACTATGAGGACGACTACGCCATCGCGCTGCAGTCGCTCGTCAAGGCCAAGGTCGAAGGTGGCGAGGTCCAGGCGCCCGCTGCCGAGGCCGAGGAGTCCGGCGAGGTCGTAGACCTCTTGGCTGCCCTCGCCAAGTCCGTCGAGAAGGCCAAGGCGTCGCGCGGTGAAGCACCCACAAAGTCATCGAGCAAGGCTGACACCAAGCCGGCAAAGAAGGCGGCAGCCAGGAAGGCACCAGCCAAGAAGGCCGCCAAGAAGGCTTCCTGACCCATGCCCGAAGGTCACACTCTCCATGCGCTCGCCCGCGACCTCGATACCGCGTTCCGCGGGACATCGCCGACAGTGACCAGCCCTCAGGGCAAGTTCACCGGCGGGGCCGCTCTCCTCACCGGGCACGAGGTGCTCGAGGCGACGTCCTGGGGCAAGCACCTTTTGGTCGAGTTCGCCGGGGACCGGATTCTGTGGGTGCACCTTGGACTCATCGGCACCTTCACGATCGATACGACCTCGTATGCCGGTGAGTTGCCGGTCGTGGGTCAGGTCCGGTGCCGCTTCGCGACAGAGGACCATGTCGCAGATCTGCGCGGTCCGATGGTGTGTGATGTGGTGGCCCCTGAGAAGGTCGACGAGATCCTGGGGCGACTGGGTCCGGATCCGTTGCGCCCCAATGACGTTCGCTCGGACCCGGACCTCGCGTGGAGGCGGATCCAGCGGTCGAGCAAGCCGATCGCCGAGCTGCTCATGGACCAGTCGGTGCTGGCTGGAGTCGGCAACGTCTATCGCTCAGAGGTGCTGTTCCGGTTGCGGGTCAACCCTTTTCGTCCCGGCAACAAACTCCAGCGCAAGACGTGGCGGGCCATCTGGGAGGACCTCGTCGCGCTGCTTCCTCTCGGCGTCGCAACGAGCAAGATCGTCACGGTCCACGAGCAGGTCGATCAGGTGGCGCAGGCCCTCGAGGCCGGTGAGAACGTGCGCCTCACCTCACGCGACTCCTATGTCTACAAGCGGCAGGGCGAGGCGTGTCACGTCTGCGGCTCGAAGATCCGCACACAGGTGGTCGCTGGCCGCAACCTCTTCTGGTGCGGCAACTGCCAGCGCCGCGGCTGACCTCTACATCCACCCTCCTCCACTCATTGCGCCTTGGGTGCCAATCCATGGGCAATCGGTGGCGCTGACGCCTCGGATATGCGCGACGCGGCCCGGCACCAAGCGGGACCTTTTGTCCCACCTGTACCCACCCCCACCCCTCCCCAACGCCTGCAAGCCATCGGCGGCTGGGGACGGCCGCGCTCGCGCTCGCCGGAGTGGTCCTGCTCCAGCATCGCTTCGGCCCAGGCCGCCTTGCCTGCTGCGCGGTCGTTCCGCGACACCGTCGAGTCCGGAGGTTCGGTGCTCGGCACGTTCACGGCCTACGACCTCGTCGGCATTTTGTTGACGCGGACGGATTCGCATCAATGTCGCCGTGCTTCGGCCTGGCCTCCGGTTGGGCCGCGGCGCGGCATAGGACCCGTTGAGATGATTCGTCCCGATTGTCCTCACTGCTGGTCCCCGCGGCAGATCGTCGGCGACGCGAGCAAGAACACTTCTCGCAGTCTCGCGGACAGGTAAGTCTGCTGGCGACGCGAGGAGGAGATAGCGCTGAGCGAGGTGCTCGTGGGCGACGCCCGCGCGCTCGACCTAGGTGTACCCGGTCATGGCGAACGCCTTCCGCGCCGCCAGGGCTGGAGCGACGTTCGTGCCGCCACGGCGGCTGCCGGGTCGCTCACTACCGCCGCCCTCAGCCCCCTCCACGACGTAGACGGCGCTGCCCAGGTGTCGCCGGGTGCCCCTTGGCGCAGAACTCGATGATGCACGTTCCCTATGTGCTTGCCGTGCAGGCGGCGATCGGGAATCGGGGGTTCGCGACCAAGGGGCGACGGCCACAACGCTGCCCCAGAGGCCAACCGGCACTGGCGCGCAATCGGAACCTTCTGCGCGAATGCGTAGGATACAGCCCGTGCTCGAAACCCTTCTGACCCCAGAGCGGACGGGTTTCCGTGACGAGGCCTCCCTTATGGGCAGAGTCATTCGCCGCGGAGCGCGGTGGGCGCCAGGGGTCGTTCCGCCAGGACTGGCGGCTGTCCTTTGGGTTCACTACGACACTCCGGACGTGGACGTCGTAAGGTACGTAGTCGCCTTCGTCGCCTCAGTCCTTCTTCCCGGCGTCCTTGTGCACCGGTGGCTCCGCGGTCGCCCAACCTTGCTGATCAGCGACCTGTCGCTGGGGGCCGCAACCGGCCTCGCTCTGCAGTTGCTCGGCTGGTTCTGTTTCACCGCCTTGGGCCTGTCATCGTGGTTGTGGCTGTGGACCGTCTTGCTTCTTGCCCCGTTCGTAGCCGTCCCCGCCCTGCGGCGCCACGTCACACTGAGTCGCTATCAGGAGCAACTGCCTGTCAGCATCGCATGGGCGACCTCGGGGCTGGCTGCTGCCTTGGTCTGGCGATGTTCGCAATCGTGGTTTGCGCTGACACCGCTACCCTTCAAATCGCTCATGTGGTATCCCGACGACTACTGGCACCTCGCGACGGCTGCCGAGTTGCAGCGCTCGGTCATACCTCGCGTGCCACAGGTCGCTGACCTGACATTCACCTACCACTGGTTTGCGAATGCCCATATGGGGGTGATGGGAACTCTCACCGGCATTGACTTACCCGTGGTCATCGCGCGGCTGTGGATCATTCCAATCGTGCTCGTTCTCGTTGGCCTTTCCGTCGCGGTCATGGTCAAGATCACCGGCTCCGCATGGCCGTCCCTCATCGTTACGGCCTTCTTCCTCACCAGCGGCAGCCTCAACGGCGTCACGTGGCTCGGCCTTGACGGCGTCACAGCCTTCGTGCCGCACAGTCCGTCGCAGATCTATTCACTGATCCCGATGATGCTCGTCATCCACATCGCCATTGACATCCTGCGGGGTCGTGTCATCGGCCGAGGCTGGATTCTGCTTGTCCTTGTTCTGTTGTTCACTGTCGGTGCGAAGTCCTCAGTCCTGCCCGTGCTTATCTGCGGTGGCATGCTGGCTGGTGCCGTGGCCCTGTTTCGCCGCGAGGGGTGGCAACGGTGCGCCAGACTCACCGTCACGATGCTCCTTGCCATGCTTGCCATGTCGCCGCTCGTCACGGGGAGCAGCGCGGGCGCGCGAATTCAGCTCTTCGCCATCGTGCGGCGGTTCCCGGTGTGGAAAGAAGTGACGGGTGTCACCAACTACGAGATCGGGGTCAATACCGGCCTGGTCATCCCACGTCTGGGCTCGCCCGCCGCAACCACACTCCTCGTGCTCATCCTCCTCGCCTACGCCGTTCAGTACGCTTGGATGCTGACCTCGTTATCCGTCCTCACTGTCCGCCGCGACGGCGACCTCACAGCGTGGTTCCTCCTCGGCACGGGCGTCGCTGGATGGTGGGCGATGATGCTCATCGACCATGACGGGGTCTCGCAGGCCTATTTCATGCGCGGCGCTGTCGTTGCCTGGCACATTCTGGCTGCATGGGGGCTTCACCGAATCTGGTCCGATTCCGGCTCACGCCTTGGCCGGCACTGGTTCGCCGTCTTGGCCATCACGGGTCTCGCCGTCGGCTGGATGGTGCTCTCCCTGATGAACTCTTGGTCCTTGTCCGCGGTCCCGGCGGGGGCCAAGAGCCCACCAGCCGCGACCGTTCACGGGTCGCTCCTCGCCTCTCTGGCGTTCGTTGTTGTGCCGCTGGTTCTCGGTGTGTGCATCTTGTGGTTCTTGAACCGGCGCGGTAGCAGAGCCGCATATCCCTGGCTAGTGGCCGCGACGGCAGCCCTCGTCCTCACGCCGGTGCTGCGGCCAATGACCCATCTCGGTAGCACCCTCACGTACACCGCTGACCCCTCAAGGACAGTGAGCTCGGATGAGGTGAGGGCAGCTCGGTGGGTGGCGAAGAACACCCCGAGCGGCGACGTCATCGCGACGAATCTCCACTGCGTGCGGATTGTCACTCGACCAAACTGCGACGCGCGCTCTTTCTGGGTCAGCGGTTTGTCGGAGCGTGCGGTGCTTGTTGAGGGATGGGCCTACACTGAAGCAGCTCACGAGGCCAACGGTGACAACAACCTAGGCTCTCGTCAGCAGCCCTTCTCGGACCGCCAGATGTTTGAGCTCAACGAGGCAGCGTTTGTTGCGCCCGACAAAGACGGACTCAACGAACTGCACTCCAGAGGAGTGCGATGGCTCTATGCCGACCGCCGCGCGGGAGCCGTGTCGCCAACGCTCGCCCTTCTGGCGGACTTACGCTTCCGTGACGGTCCGGCCGACGTCTACGAGCTGCGGTCCCCATGATTCCCGCATCGCGCCAGGACGGCGACGGGCTCTGTCCTCGCTCTCCAATCGGTGGATGATGCGATCGAGGGTTCCGATCGCAGCGAGTTCGGGTCGCTCGCCTACAAGATGCGAGAGCCTCGTGGAACTCGCGCAGGTAGGCACCGCGAGGGTCGAGATGCCGTAGGAACTGCACAACCCTGACGCCGACACCTTGAACGTGGAGGCCTTGTGAAGCTGGCTGTGCAAAGGAACTCGACCTGCGCACTACTGCGGCTTCTTGTTTTGACAACGGCAGGACCGGTGCGCTGGTCCGGTATCGCCACGACGGACGCCCGAGCCGGACCCCACCGGAGGTCGTGGACCGGGTCGTGTCCTTCGTGCCCGAAGCCGACCCCGTCCACCCCGTGTGACCGGAACGAGCACACCTGGGCTGCTGTTCACCGTGTCTCGGGACCACTCGACAGCAACGCTCGGGCCGCGTCCCGGCTGCGACCAGCCACCACCTGCTGGTCTGACTTGCGACCCACGGCGCCCTGCGTGACGCCGTCGCGGCACCCTTCAGTTCCCAGACCGTCATCACACTCGACTGAACCCTTGCGTCTGCGGAGGTGGTCGCTAGAACAGCCACCTCCGCAGACGCAAAGGCATTCGGAGGGAACTCTCGGGGAGGTCACATGTTCGCGCGCCATCCTGAACTGGAGTGGAAGGACTCCGACTGAGCCAGACGCCAGACCAGCCGAGCACGCCCGAGACACCAGACACCCCAGTCTCACCCGTCACCACCTCGAGCAACCAACAGTTTGCTGCGCCCGCTACCGGGACGAGGCGATCGGTCTGGCGCGAGGCCGTCTCCACGACTGGCGGCAAGCTCGCCGTGATCGTCGCCGCAGCCAGTCTGGGTGTTGCCGCACTGCTCGTCGTCGGCCTCGTCGCCGTCGGCTTTGCGC
>JBDSIV010000116.1:0-4017 GCA_039917755.1 Knoellia sp.
GTGACGCCCTGCTCGTCGACACGATCAGCCGCTCCGACACCTACCCCTACGTCGACATCCGCGAGGACGACGTGACGATGGGTCACGAGGCCACGGTCTCCAAGGTGTCCGAGGACCAGATGTTCTATCTCATGTCCCGAGGCATGTCCGAGACCGAGGCCATGGCGATGATCGTGCGCGGCTTCGTCGAGCCCATCGCCAAGGAGCTCCCCATGGAGTACGCCCTTGAGCTCAACCGCCTCATTGAGCTTCAAATGGAAGGAGCAGTGGGTTGAGCCTTCTGGCCCAGAAGAACACGACCGACGGCCCGGTGCTCGTCGGTGCCCACACCGACTCTGCCGAGGCCTTCGTGCCCGACCAGTCACGCGCCGAGCGCACGACCTCGTATGCCGTGGCGGACTTCCCGGTTCCGTCCGGCCGCGAGGAGGACTGGCGATTCACGCCCGTCGACCGCCTCCAGGCGCTTTTCGCCGAGAGCACCGGCACCCCGCTGCACCGTGAGGAGTCACTTCCGCAGGGTGTGACGCTCTCGTCGCTGTCTCGCGAAGAATGGCAGCGGAGTGGGGCGCCGAAGCCGGCCGACCGCGCTGCTGTCATCGCCGCCGCGCAGGCCGATTCGATCACCGTGCTCGACATCCCTGCCGAGGCCGAGCTCACCGAGCCGGTGCGTCTCGTCCTCACCGGTGATGGCGGGCTGTCCCACGGACACACCGTCATCCGCGTCGGCAACTTCGCCAAGGCGACGATCGTCCTGCGCCACGAGGGCGACGCCCAATACTCCGAGCTGCTCTCCGTCGTCGCCGGTGACGGTTCTGATGTCACCGTCGTCACCGTCCAGGAGTGGGCCGACAGCGCTCTGCACCTCGGACAGCACGACGTTGTCGTGGGCCGCGATGCCAAGGCGCGCCACATCGCTGTCACGCTCGGTGGCGCCATCGTGCGGCTCAACACCAATGCCTCGTACACCGGACCCGGAGGTTCGTTCGAAGCGCTCGGCGTCTACTTCGCCGACGCCGGACAGCACCAGGAGCACCGCCTCTTCGTCGACCACGAGGCGCCGCACTGCCGCTCCAACGTCGAATACAAGGGCGCGCTCCAGGGCGACAGCGCGCACACGGTCTGGGTCGGTGACGTGCTCATCCGCGCGTCTGCCGAAGGCACCGACACCTATGAGCTCAACCGCAACCTCATCCTCACCGAGGGCGCCCGCGCCGACTCCGTGCCCAACCTCGAGATCGAGACCGGTGAGATCGCCGGTGCTGGGCACGCTTCTGCCACAGGCCGATTCGACGACCAGCAGCTGTTCTACCTGCAGGCGCGCGGCATCGACGAGGACACCGCTCGACGACTCGTCGTGCGCGGCTTCTTCGCGGCGATCGTCGGCCGGATCGGCGTCCCCGAGGTCGAGGAGCACCTCATGGAGGCGATTGACCGGGAGCTGGAGGCCACGGCGTGAGCGAGACCAACGCGTCAGCGGCCACGGACGTCTTCGTCAAGGTCTGCAGCCTCGAGGAGCTCCCCACCGTGGGGGCTGCCGCGGCCGACGTCAACGGTCGGATCATCTCCATCATCCGCACCGCGGACGGCGAGGTCCACGCCATCGACGACACCTGCACCCACGCCAACGTCTCGCTCTCCGAGGGCGAGATCGACGGCTGCACTCTCGAGTGCTGGCTGCACGGCTCGCGCTTCGACATCCGCACCGGCCAGCCGTCCGGCCCACCGGCGACTGTCCCCGTCGCCGTCCACACCGTCAAGATCGAAGGCGACGAGGTCTTCGTCGCCCTCAAGACCCAGGAGAACGTCAACTCATGAGCACCTTGATCATCAAGGACCTCCACGTGACCGTGGACACCGAGCAGGGCACCAAGGAGATCCTCCGCGGCGTCACGCTGACCATCAACTCGGGTGAGACGCACGCCATCATGGGCCCCAACGGCTCTGGCAAGTCGACCCTCGCCTACTCCATCGCTGGTCACCCCAAGTACACCGTGACCAGCGGCACCGTCACCCTTGACGGGGAGGATGTCCTGGCCATGAAGGTCGACGAGCGCGCCCGCGCCGGACTCTTCCTCGCGATGCAGTACCCCGTGGAGGTTCCCGGCGTCACGGTCAGCAACTTCCTGCGCACCGCCAAGACCGCGATCGATGGTGAGGCGCCCAAGCTGCGCACCTGGGTCAAGGAGCTCAAGCAGTCGATGACCGACCTCAAGATGGACCCCGCCGTGTCCGAGCGCGGCGTCAACGAGGGCTTCTCCGGTGGTGAGAAGAAGCGTCACGAGATCCTCCAGATGGAGCTGCTCAAGCCCAAGATCGCCATCCTCGACGAAACCGACTCGGGTCTTGACGTCGACGCACTGCGCATCGTCTCCGAGGGCGTCAACCGCGCCAAGGTGTCCACCGGTGCTGGGGTTCTCCTCATCACGCACTACACGCGGATCCTGCGCTACATCCAGCCCGACTTCGTGCACGTCTTCGTCGACGGCAAGATCGCCGAGCAGGGCGGCTCCGAACTCGCCGACCGTCTCGAGGCCGAGGGCTACGACCGCTTCCAGACCGCAGCACCCGCCACGAGCGCCTGACCGAGGACTTCGATGACTGAGCCGTTCAGCGAGCAGGAGGTGGCCCGGATCCGGGCCGACTTCCCGATCCTCACGCGCACCGTGCGTGATGGGGTGCCGCTCGTCTACCTTGACTCGGGAGCGACCTCGCACAAGCCGGTCCAGGTGCTCGATGCCGAGCGTGACTTCTATGAACGCCTCAACTCCGCACCGCACCGCGGGGCCCACGCGCTCTCCGAAGAGGCGACGGCGGCCTACGAGGGTGCGCGTGAAACCATCGCGGCCTTCATCGGGGCGCAGGCCGAGGACGTCGTCTTCACCAAGAACGCGACGGAGGCGCTCAACCTCGTTGCCTACGCGTTCTCGAACTCGCCGCACCCGGGCATTCCGGGCAGTGAGCGGTTCGCCCTGGGCGCCGGCGACGAGGTGCTCGTCACCGAGATGGAGCATCACGCCAACCTTGTGCCGTGGCAGGAACTCTGCCGTCGCACGGGGGCGACCCTGCGCTGGATCCCGGTCACCGACGACGGTCGTCTCGACCTCAGCACGCTCGATGAGCTGCTCACCGAGCGGACCAAGGTCGTTGCGGTCGTCCACGCGTCCAACGTCCTTGGCACGCTCAACCCCCTCGATGAGCTCGTGGAGCGAGCCCACGAGGTCGGCGCCCTCGTCGTTCTCGATGCGTGCCAGTCCGTGCCTCATGTGGGCATCGACGTCACGGAACTCGGGGTCGACTTCTTGGCCTTCTCGGGGCACAAGATGTTCGGGCCCAGCGGCATTGGGGTTCTGTGGGGACGCAGCGAGCTCCTCGAAGCCATGCCCCCGTTCCTCACCGGCGGCTCAATGATCGAGACGGTCCGCATGGAGGGCAGCACCTATGCGGCGCCCCCGCAGCGCTTCGAGGCGGGTGTCCCCATGACAGCGCAGGCCATCGGACTGGCCGCTGCGGTGGACTACATCAACGAGCTCGGCATCCAGCGCATCCATGCCCACGAGCTGGCCCTCACCGAGCGTCTGCTCGCGGGATTCGCGACGCGCCCGTGGGTCACCGTCGTCGGCCCCACCGATCTCAAAAACCGTGGTGGCACAGTCGCTTTCGTCGTCGACGGTGTCCACGCCCACGACGTGGGTCAGATCCTGGACGATGCCGGAGTTGCGGTGCGCGTGGGACACCACTGCGCCTGGCCGTTGCACCGCCGCTTCAAAGTGGCGGCGACGACGCGAGCCAGTTTTGCGGCATACAACACCTTTGACGAAGTCGACACGCTCCTCGAAGCGCTCGACCGCGTCCCCCAGATTTTTGGAGTGGCCAGCTGATGGATCTGTATCAGGAGCTCATCCTCGAGCACTCGAAGCGACCTCAGCACGCCGGTCTGCGCGAGCCCTTCGAGGCCGAGGTGCACCACGTCAACCCCACCTGTGGTGACGAGGTGACGATGCGCATTCACGTCGTGGG
>JBDSIV010000117.1:0-7155 GCA_039917755.1 Knoellia sp.
ACGTGACCGTCGACGAACTCGCGGCGCACGTCGTCGGCGTTGACCGGCGTCACGTCCAGGAGGAACTGCATCCCGCCAGCGGTCTGGGCGAGCGTGTGGTCGATGGCGAGGTCGGCCACCGAGAAGGGCCGCGTGCTCATCGGCCGCGCCCGAGGGACTCCAGCGCGCGCAGCACGGGCCCGACGGTCTCGCCCAGCGCCTGCGACAGCTCGGCGATGCGTGCCCGGTCGGGCTCGCCGGTCCACTCGTCCATGTAGGTCTTCTTGAACTCCAGGGCAAGCGCGACGCCGTGGTCGGGGTACCGGTCGTGCACCCAGGCCGTCAGGTGGGCGCCCTCGAAGCGCACGTTCTCGCGCACGTCGATCTCGCCGCCGGCGGTGTCGGTCCCGGCCAAGCTCTGCATGAACGCGTCGACCACACCACCCCAGCGCTCGCGATCCAGCGATCCGGTGCCGACGTTGACCTCGGGGTTGTCCTGCGAGGCCCCCTCCGGCTCGTCCGCACCGTCACGCCGGTGGTTGTAGGAGTGCACGTCATAGAGGACGAACGGTCCGCGGGCGGCCACCTCGTCGAGGCGCTCGCCGAGCTCGGCATAGAAGGTGTCGTGCACCTCGAGGCTGCGGGCAGCGACGTCCTTCGGCAGGGGGGAGTCGCGCCAGACGTCGAGGCCCCAGCAATCGTCGGGGCGGCGATAGACGGCTTCGTCGCGGTTCCTGTTGAGGTCGACCTCGAAGCGAGAACGGTGCACCACGACCCGCGCCGGACAGGCCGCACCGAGGTCGTCGGTGAACGGGTCCTCCTCGCGCAGCCGCGTCTCCTCGTCGAGCACCATGAGCCGGGCGGTCTCGTCTCGCAAGTCGTGGCCGGTGTGGATGGCGGTGGCGACGAGTTGGCCGCTCCAGTCGCCGACGATGGTGAAGGGCGAAGCATGAAGGTTGTCGGACATAGTTCTTGTCTACCGGACCCGCGAACGCAAGAACGCGGCATACCTCCAGGTCTTTCGAGCGGGGCGGCCAGTCGCTCGGCTCAGGAAGTGGAACGTAGCGAACCACCGGGGGTCACATCGCCGTCGCCCCGCATCGCGGCGCGGAAGCTCGGTGTGGCCTGGAGCGCGATGATCTCCGCCGGCATCTCGATGCCGGCCTTGTCGAGGGCCTTCTTGACCGTGTCGATGCTCCGGTGCAGCACGGTCAGTGCCTCGTGTTGCTGCGAGGAGGTCCACATGCGCACGTCGATGTCGACGGTGGACACGCCCAACGTCGTGATCAATGCCTCGGGTGCGGGATCCTGGAGCACTCCGTCCACTCCGGCCAGTGCTTCGACGATGACGGCACAGGCCTCCCACGGGTCGTTCTCGTAGGCGGTGCCGACAGCGAAGGACATGCGTCGCGTCTCGAAGTGCGTCTGCACCCTGATGACGTTCTTGTAGACGTCCCGGTTGGGGATGAGGATCAGCTGACCGTCGAAGGTCTTGATCCGGGTCTCGCGGATGGTGATGGCCTGCACAGTGCCGCTGTGCCCCACGACCTCAATCTGGTCTCCGGACCGGAACGGCTGTCGGAACAGCATGAGCAGACCGGAGAGGCTGTTCTCGAGGATGTCCTGGAAGGCGAAACCGACGGCGATCGAGAAGAACCCCAGACCGCTGAGCAGGTCGACCGGCTTCACCGACGGGAACAGGATGGTGATGGCAATCAGGACGGACAGGGCACCGAGCAGCGCTCCTGCCACTGTGCTGATGACCGCTGTGAAGCTGGGAGTCTGTCGCGTGGCGAGCCAACGGCGCAGGCCGGCCCGGAGCAGGCGTGACAGGCCCCACCCCACCAGCACGACGACAAGGGCCACCGCCATGCGCGGCACAGCGCTTCGGAGTGAGTCCAGCATGCGCTGCGCCGCGTCGGCCACCCTCCCGTCGGAGACGATGGCCAGCGCCGTCGAACTCGCGTGCATCACGTCTCCTCAGGTGGGTCGGGGTGAGACCAAGCGCGGGGTCAGATGAGGCCGAGGCCCTTGACGGCGTCACGCTCCTCGGCGAGCTCAGCTACGGAAGCATCGATCTTGCCGCGTGAGAACTCGTCGATCTCGAGGCCCTGGACGATGCTCCACTGGCCATCCTTGACGGTCACAGGGAAGGAGCTGATGAGCCCCTCCTCCACGCCGTAGGAGCCGTCGGAGCGCACGGACATCGAGACCCAGTCGCCGTCGGCGGTGCCCTCGACCCAGGTGCGGGCGTGGTCGACGGTGGCGGATGCGGCGGAGGCCGCCGAGGACGCACCGCGCGCCTCGATGATGGCCGCGCCACGCTTGGCAACGGTCGGGATGAAGGTGTTGGCCAGCCACTCCTGGTCGCCCACGGTCTCGGCAGCGTTCTTGCCGGAGACCTCGGCGTGGAAGAGGTCGGGGTACTGGGTGGCGGAGTGGTTGCCCCAGATCGTCATCTTTGTGATCTCGGTGACCGGCACGCCGAGTTTGGCCGCGAGCTGGCTGATCGCGCGGTTGTGGTCGAGGCGGGTCAGCGCCGAGAACTGCGACGTGGGGATGTCGGGGGCGTTGCTCATGGCAATGAGCGCGTTGGTGTTGGCCGGGTTGCCGGTGACGGTGATGCGCACGTCGTCGGCCGCGACCTTGTTGAGGGCCTTGCCCTGGGGAGCGAAGATGCCGCCGTTGGCCTCGAGGAGGTCACCGCGCTCCATGCCGGGACCGCGGGGGCGGGCGCCGACGAGCAGGGCGTGGTTGACGCCGTCGAAGACCTTCTCTGCGTCGTCGCCGATCTGGACACCGGCGAGCGTCGGGAAGGCGCAGTCGTCGAGCTCCATGACGACGCCCTCGAGCGCCTTGAGCGCCGGAGTGATCTCGAGCAGCCGCAGCTCGACGGGGACATCGGGGCCGAGGAGCGCGCCGGACGCGATGCGGAACAGCAGGCTGTAGCCGATCTGACCAGCAGCGCCGGTCACGGCCACCTTGACGGGGGTCTGGCTCACGATGAACACCTCTTCGTACGGGGCAAATGGGGTCGCTCGTGACGCTATCAGCGCCCGCGTGGGGGAAGTCATGGAGTCTCGCCCTGGTTGGACACCTAGGCTGGCGCCATGGGGTCTCGCACCGTCAAGCGCATCATGACCATCTATGGCACGCGGCCCGAGGCCATCAAGATGGCGCCGCTGGTCACGGCGCTGGAGGCCAGCGACAGCCTGGAGCCGATTGTGGCGGTGACGGGGCAGCACCGCGAGATGCTCGACCAGGTCAACTCTCTCTTCTCCATTACGCCTGCCCATGACCTCGACCTCATGCGTCCGGGTGCGTCGCTGACGGAGATCACGACCACCACCCTCACCGCGACCTCGCGGCTCATTGAGGAGGTCAGGCCTGACGCGGTGGTGGTGCAGGGCGACACGTCGAGCGCCTTCACCGGCGCCCTTGCGGCGCTGTATCACCAGGTCCCGGTGGTACACCTCGAGGCGGGGCTTCGCACGGGCAACATCTATTCGCCGTTCCCCGAAGAGGTGAACCGGCGCCTGACCTCACCGATCACGACCCTGCATCTGGCGCCCACGTCGACCTCGCGGGCCAATCTTGAGCGTGAGGGTATCGACCCGGCCACCATCACGGTCACGGGCAACACGGTCATCGACGCCCTGCTGACGTCGACCACGATGGCGCCCAACTTCGAGGACCCGCGCGTGCCCGAGCTGTTGGCCTCAGGTGCTCCAATTCTGCTGGTCACGACGCACCGTCGCGAGTCGTGGGGTGCTCCAATGCACGCCACGATGGCGGCCGTGCGAGAGGTCGCCGAACGCCACCCCGAGGTCACGATCCTGTTGCCCATGCACCGCAACCCGTTGGTGCGCGACGTCATCGAAGGGGCTCTGGGTGGGCTGGACAACGTCCTCCTCACGGCGCCGCTGAGCTATCACGAGTTCGCCCACGCGCTCAAGGCGGCCAAGGTCGTGCTGACCGACTCCGGAGGTGTGCAGGAGGAGGCGCCCAGCCTCGGCAAGCCGGTGCTCGTCATGCGTGACACCACTGAGCGGCCGGAGGCCGTCGAGGCTGGGACGGTCCGCTTGGTGGGCACCGATCGTGAGGTCGTGCGCGACGCGACGCTGGAGCTGCTCGAGGACGAGGGGGCGTGGACGAGGATGTCGACGGCCGTGAACCCCTACGGGGATGGGCAGGCTGCCGCCCGCAGTGTCGCCGCGATCGAGGAGCTGTTCGGTCTGGGTCATCGGTTGCCGGAGTTCACCCCGACGGACTGAGCCGGCACCACGCCGCACGGGGTCGAGCCCGGCAATAGGGTGGTGTCATGCGCGTTCTCGTCTCTGGTGGTGCCGGCTACATCGGCTCGCACACCGTCCTTCAGCTCATCGCGGCAGGGCACGACGTGATCGTCGTCGACTCCTTCGCCAACGCCAAGCCTTCGGTGGTGGGTCGCCTCGAAGCACTGACCGGTATGCCGTTGGACGTGCGTTCGTTCGACCTCACCGACCACGACAAGACCGAGCACCTGTTTGCGGAGGAGCAGATCGATGCGGTCATCCACTTCGCGGGCTTCAAGGCCGTCGGTGAGAGTGTGGCCAAACCGCTCGAGTACTACGAGAACAACCTCGTCTCCACCTTCTCCCTCGTGCGGGCGATGCGCCGCCACAACGTGCACAAGCTCGTCTTCTCGAGCTCGGCGACGGTCTATGGCGACAACGCGCAGGTGCCGATGCAGGAGGATGCGCCGACGTCGGCGACCAACCCCTATGGCTGGACCAAGGTGATGATCGAGCAGGTTTTGCGCGATGTCGCGGCTGCCGACCCGTCCTGGCGGGTGGCCCTGCTGCGCTACTTCAACCCGGTGGGTGCGCATGCGAGCG
Source organism: Knoellia sp. (assembly GCA_039917755.1). Lineage (GTDB taxonomy): Bacteria > Actinomycetota > Actinomycetes > Actinomycetales > Dermatophilaceae > Knoellia. Next base: position 4,857 of record JBDSIV010000117.1, read on the forward strand.
GCACGATCGGCGAGGACCCGAGCGGCATTCCCAACAACCTCATGCCCTTCATCGCCCAGGTCGCGGTGGGTCGGCGCGAGAAGCTGGCCATCTATGGCGGCGACTACCCGACGCCCGACGGCACGGGAGTGCGCGACTACATCCACGTCGAGGACCTCGCGGCCGGGCACGTCGCCGCGCTGCACCGCCTCGCTGCGACTGATACCCCCGTCAAAACGTGGAACCTCGGCACGGGTCACGGCACGTCCGTCCTCGAGATGGTCCACGCGTTCGAACGGGCGGTCGGTCACGACCTCCCCTACGAGATCGTCGACCGACGCGCTGGCGACATTGCTGAGTCCTATGCCGACCCGACGCGGGCCGAGGCCGAGCTGGGTTGGAAGGCGACTCACACCGTCGACGACATGTGCGTCGACACGTGGCGCTGGCAGAGCGCCAACCCCGACGGTTACCCGTGACCGATGCAGACGCAACGGCAGTGATCGTGCGCAGGGCAACTCGCGAGGACGTGCCCGCGATCGTTGCGCTCCTCGTCGATGACCCGCTCGGGGCGAGCCGGGAGGCCCAGGGTGAGCACGCGGCATACCTGACAGCTTTTGAGGCGATCGACGCGGATCCAGCGCACGAGCTCGTCGTTCTTGACGACGGGGGCGAGGTCGTCGGCACCCTTCAGCTGACGATCCTGCCCGGGCTCTCGCGAGGCGGTGCACTGCGCGCACAGATCGAGGCGGTGCGCATCGCCTCGAGCCGGCGCGGACAGCGACTCGGTGAGCAGCTCATCACGTGGGCGATCGATGAGTCGCGCCACCGGGGAGCGGTGATCGTGCAACTCACGACCGACGCGAGCCGGGAGGGCGCCCACCGCTTCTATGAGCGGCTCGGGTTCGTCGCCTCGCACGTGGGCATGAAGCTGCCCCTTTGACGGTCGATAACCCATAGGTGTTCAGGCAAACACCGCAATCCACGTATGCCGTGTGCCGTGCCTGCAGTTGCCGCTCAGCTGACGAGGCGCAGCCGCGGACGTTGTCGAACCAGGCGGGGTTGTCGGGTGCCCCGCCCCTCACAACGCACGTATGCCGTGTGGCCGCCGATCGGCGATCACACGGCATACGCGGTGGTTGGTGTAGTTCAGCCCAGGCTGGCGATCGCCTCATTGAAGGTCGTCGACGGACGCATCACGGCGCTGGTCTTCTCGGGGTCAGGACGGTAGTAGCCACCGATGTCAACCGGTGAACCCTGCACGGCGAGGAGTTCGTCGTTGATGGTCTGCTCGTCGGCGGTGAGCTTCTCGGCGACGGCGGAGAAGGCAGCTGCCAACTCGGCGTCGTCGGTCTGCTTGGCCAGCTCCTGCGCCCAGTAGAGCGCGAGATAGAAGTGGCTGCCGCGGTTGTCGATCTGACCGACCTTGCGCGCCGGGCCCTTGTTCTCCTGGAGCAGTGTCTCGGTGGCGCGGTCGAGGGTCTGCGCGAGGACGCGGGCCTTGGCGTTGTCGGTGGAGTCGGCCAGGTGGCGGAAGGACTCGGCCAGAGCCATGAACTCACCCAGGCTGTCCCAGCGCAGGTAGTTCTCCTGCACGAGCTGCTGTACGTGTTTGGGTGCGGAGCCACCGGCGCCGGTCTCGAACAGGCCTCCGCCGGCCATGAGTGGAACGACCGAGAGCATCTTCGCGGAGGTGCCGAGCTCAAGGATGGGGAAGAGGTCGGTGTTGTAGTCACGCAGGACGTTGCCCGTGACCGAGATGGTGTCCTCGCCGCGGCGGATGCGCTCGATCGAGAACCTGGTGGCCTCGACGGGGTTCATGATCTGGAGGTCGAGACCCTCGGTGTCCTCGTCAGCCAAATAGGTCTTGACCTTGGTGATGAGGTTGGCGTCGTGGGCGCGCTTGTCGTCGAGCCAAAAGATGGCCGGCGTCTGCGACGCGCGGGCGCGGGTCACGGCGAGCTTGACCCAGTCGCGGATCGGGGCGTCCTTGGCCTGGCAGGCGCGCCAGATGTCACCAGCCTCGACGTCGTGCGACATGAGGACGTCGCCCGCCGCGTTGACGACCTGGACCGTGCCAGTCTGCGCGATCTCGAAGGTCTTGTCGTGCGAGCCGTACTCCTCGGCCTTCTGGGCCATGAGGCCGACGTTGGGCACCGAGCCCATCGTCGTCGGGTCGAAGGCGCCGTGGGCACGGCAGTCGTCGATGACGGCCTGGTAGACCCCGGCATACGAACTGTCGGGGATGACGGCGAGGGTGTCGCGCTCCTCGCCGTCAGGGCCCCACATGTGACCGGAGGTGCGGATCATCGCGGGCATC
>JBDSIV010000118.1:0-12425 GCA_039917755.1 Knoellia sp.
CGATGAGCACGAGCCCGTCGTCGGTCTCGAGGACATAGACGTTGACAGCCCTCAGTCCGTCCAGCGGCAGGGGCAACGGGATGCGGGAGACGCCGTCGGCGACTCGCCAGGCACCCTCAGCAGACCAGTGCTCACCAGAATCCGGTGACACCGCGTTGGCGGTCGACGCGTCGGCGGAGGTCATGCGCTCGATCGTATGGGCAACCGGGATGGGTTCGGCGCGCACCGGAATCCGGGCACCGGGGCCAGAGACTGCGAAGCGGCTCGCGGGACCCGCCTCCCCGCGCGCCGCGCACACTCCCGCACACTGCGATGGCCGGCTTTGATAACAACGCAGAGAGAGTCCTCATGACTGAGCAGCAGACGATCGTCATCACTGGAGCAAGCGACGGCATCGGGTCTGCCGCAGCAGGTCAGCTCCAGGCTCTGGGCCACAGCGTTGTTCTCGTCGGCCGTTCGCCAGAGAAGACAGCGGCCGTGGCAGAGCGTCTGAACGTCCCGTCGCACGTCGCTGACTTCGCTGACCTGAGCCAGGTCAGGTCGCTCGCCGACGAACTGCTCACGCGCTACCCGCGGATCGACGTGCTCGCCAACAACGCCGGTGGACTTTTCGGTCAGGAGAGCACCAAGGACGGGTTCGACAAAACGCTCCAGGTCAACCACCTCGCCCCGTTCCTCCTCACCCACCTCCTCATGGATCGGCTCATCGCCTCCGAGGCGAAGGTGATTCAGACCTCCAGCGCTGCCCATCGCGTGTTCGGCCACCTCGACCTCGACGACCTCGACAACACCCAGAACTGGAGCGCCAACAAGGCCTACGGGGACGGCAAGCTCGCCAACGTCCTGTTCACCCGAGAGTTGCACCGACGCTTCCACGACCAGGGCATCAACGCAGTCGCCTTCCACCCCGGCGTCATCCGCACGAACTTCGCCAACGACACCCCCAGCCTCATGCGGTTCGTCTATCGCACGCCGCTGGCCCGGTTCCTGACCGGCGTGGAGACGGGAGGAGCGCGACTCACGTGGCTTGCGGACGGCACACCGGGGACGACGTGGGAGCCCGGTCGCTACTACGAGGACAACAAGGTCGGCAAGATCAACCCGCAGGTCAAGGACGATGCCTTGGCCCACGGGTTGTGGGAGCGCAGCGCGGCGATGCTCAACCTCTGAGCCTGCGATCCTCTGACGCCTTGACGCTCTGACGCTCTGACGCAGCTCACAGCAACTCGCCCGCTCGCGACGTCTGGCAGCCCGGGCACCAGAACATCCGCTGCTGTCCCATCCGCTCTGCCTGAACGCTCGCGCCACACACGGGACACGGCCGTCCGGCACGGCCATAGACGGCGTACACCTTGGGCCAGCGCGGCACGCGCTCCCCGCGCACGAGCACCTCCCGAGCGGCCGCCATCTGCACGTCGTCGGTGACGATCCAGCCGGCACCGAGCCCGAGGGTCATGAGGTCGACCGTGGCCTGCCACAGTGCGGCGAAGGTGTCATCGTCAATGTCTCGTCCGGGCGTGAAGGGGTCCAGTCGGGCTCGGTGCAACAACTCCGCGCGATAGACATTGCCTATTCCGGCAATGACCTTCTGATCGATGAGCAGGGTTCCGATCGCGCGCTTCGAGGCCTGGATTCGTCGCCGCGCGAGATCGGGCTCGGCGTCGTCGCGCAACGGGTCCGGACCCAGTCTCGCCCTCAGCGCGAGGACTCCGTCTTCGTCGAGCAGCTCGCAGACGGCCGGGTCGGTGAGCTCGCCGTGGTGCGTCGCCGAGAGCAGGCGCCAGGCAACGTTGCCGTGCACGGGCGGCTCGCTGCGAGGGAAGTCACCGTCGAGAGCGCGCGCGTGACGGCGGACCGAGACCGCGCCGTCCATGGCCAGGTGGAGGTGCGCGGTGAGCTCGAGACCCACTGCCGAGACGAGCAGATGCTTGCCGACGGCCTGAGCGTCGGAGATGACCCGACGATCGAAGACCTCCGCCTCAAACGCGCCGTTGGGCGAGCTGGAGCGCACCGGTTGAGCGACGAACTGTCGCAGCCGCCCGGCGATCCCGTGGACCGCATGACCCTCGGCCACGACTCAGCCCTCGTCCGCCCGCTCGACCTCGCTCGCGAGCTTGAGGACGACCGTCCCGTCCTCCTGCGTGATGACGTATGCCGGGTTGCTGGCGCTGCCGTGCCGCGTCACCTTCTCTCCCTGGGTCGTGCGTGAGACGTCGTCGTGGTGCACCTCGTCGATCCTGCCCTCGGCCGACGACCGGCCCCACGCCCACCTGACCCTGGATCCCTTGCGCATCGTCATGAGCCCAGCATGCCCGTCCGTGCACCCCAACGGAGGTGGCGCCGCAACGGCGACCGAGATTGCCCAGATGGCCGACGTCCTCGCTCACCAACCCCAGCCGAAGACTGACGGGCCTTTGCGCACAGTCCTCTGGACGGCATACCCAGTCTTGCGAACTCCAGCAGGATCAAGGCTCGACGTGCCGGACCCGTGAGCACCGGTCATGACGTCGAGGCCGGAAGGGGCACGACAACATCGCGCCATGAGCGGTATCCCGAGACCGCGATCGTCGTGAGCACGAACCAGACCGTATGCCGGTGGGCTGGCACCCGCCAGCTGCTCGCGTCAGCTGTGGCGCAGGACGGACAGGGTCATGCCGATGGGGATGCTCACGGCCAGGATGAGCACCATCGCCGTGTAGGCCCAGTGCAGTCCGGGCGACCCGGTCCGCTCCCCTGTGTCCGACGCGCGCGGACGCCACTCGGCAAGCATGGCAATGGCGAGCGCCCCGACCAGCAGCAGGGAGCCGAGCCCGACCAGCCAAGGGGCACCGATCAGGGTGCCGGCGATGACCGCGACGTTGCCCAGGTTCCAGAGGCCGAACTGCCGCCAGCCCCACCACTTTTCGGACGGTGTCCCCACCGCCCACGACCGTGCCTGACCCATCACCCACTGGGCCACCCCGCCGACAAGGACGAGGTATGCCGCAGCCCAGCTTCCGTGGGTGAGGTCGAGCGGGCTGGTGACCGCTGCCACCAGGCCACCGAGAACGATGGAGGCGCCACCGGACACGAGCAGGGCCAACACCGAACCGCGAGAACGAGTCATGAAGTCAGGCCCCCTGGGACGCCTTGGGATAGGTGAGTTGGCCGTGCGGATCGGCCGACGGTGTCGCGCCCCACTGTCCGAGCACGTGAGTGCGGGGGGCGCCGCCAGCACTCAGGTGCTCGACCTTCCAGCCTTGGGCCGTGAGGGTGTTGGCGATGAGCAGCCGGTGGCACCGCCACGGCATGGGTTCACCGCACATGATCGCCACGCGACGGGTTCGGGCGATTGTGGTGAGCTCCTCGATGGCGCTTCGGTAGGCGCCTGTGAGGGTGTAGTCGGCATAGTTCTTGAAGCTCACGTTCTGCCAGCCCTGGTTCACTTCTGGGTCGACATCCTGACGGGGTCGTCGCCCGCCCAGCTCGGACATCCAGGTGTAGTCGATGCCGTTGTCCGGCATCCACTCAGCCATGGCATCGGTCCCGAACTGCGGGTTGCGTCGAGAGCCCGGGTGGGCGCGCACATCGACGAGCAGTTCGATGTGGTGCTCGTCCAGGGGCGCGAGGAAGTCGGGGATCGGACAGGTCCAGTGGCCGATCGTCCACATCTCAGGAGAGTCGCTCAACGAGTACGCCACCTCAGTCGATCTTGTGCAGGGCGCCGCCCTTGTGCATGGCAACGTGGTCGGTCTTGTCGCTCTGGATCTCGTACTGCGGGTCATCGGGCGTGCAGCGCCGCACGTGCCCCTTGTATTCGGTGTCCTTGACATGTTTCGCGGTGATGACGCCGGAGACTTCGCCGGCCTCGGAGTTCCAACGAACGTGGTCGCCAATGGCGAAGTCGTTGCTCATGACCGCCGTCCTTCCGGGTGAAGTGCTCGGTGTGGCGAACTCGTGGTCCGCCCGCTTCCCAGCATGCCGCACCCTCGAGAGGCGATGCCGCTGGCGGTGCCCCACTCGGACAGTCCGCGCGCAGGGCTGGGATGCTTGTGAGGGCGATAGCTGCGTGGTTTGATGGCGATTCGGCTCCTTCCGCGGCCGGATCGGAGGTTCCATGTCGTCCGCATTTCAGGACACCCCCGACTCGGAGGGCAGGCGCTTGCCAACCGATGGTCAGCCCGAGACCCATGCCGGAGGTGCTCAGGGGCTGGCCGCGCTGCTGCTGTTGGCGGACGGACGCTTTCCTGCGGGTGGGTATGCCCACTCGGGTGGCTTGGAGCCGATGGTCGCAAATGGTCGAGTTCATGACGTGGACTCCTTGGAGTCTTTCCTGCGTGGGCGGGCTGCGACCTCCGGCCTTGTCGCCGCGGGCATCGCGGCAGCGGCATGTGGGGCGGTGCTCGACCTCGACGCCGAGCGGCTGACCTTGTTGGATGATGCACTCGATGCGCGGATGCCGTCACCTGCGCAACGATCCACGTCACGGCAGCTGGGTCGTCAACTACTTCGGGTGATGCACATGATCCGTCCAGACCCGAGGTTTGATGGACTGGGTCGCACTCCGCACCATCCTGTGGTCCTTGGCGTCACCGCGGCAACCTTCGGTCTCGGGCGACGGGACGCCGCCATGCTCTCGTTGCATGAGTGCATTGCTGGGCCTGCTGCTGCGGCGGTGCGGTTGTTGAGTATCGATCCCTTTGAGACGCACGCCTCCCTGGCTCGCCTCGGGCCGTACCTCGAGAGCCTGGCCGACGAGGCGGCTGCCGCAAGTCACGAGGACGTGGATAATCTCTCGGCGGCGGGCTCTCCGCTGATGGACCTGGCGGCGGAGCAGCAGACCTGGCACGAGAAACGACTGTTCGCGTCATGACCGCCCCGGTTGAGGTGGTCCCCCCGACGGCACGTCCAAAGAGTTACGCCCGCGGAGCGCGGATGCACGCGAAAGCCCACCTCGTCACCGAACTGCGTGCCGCTGCTGGGAGCGTGGCCCGCACGGCTGTTGCGACGTTGCACTCCGAGGCACCGCTGGTGCTGCGGATGGCTCGCGCGAAGGAGCCTGAGCCATGGGTGCGCGGCGTCCAGGACGTCGCGCGTGTCGCGTTGATGGCCGGGGCTGCCGGACCCGTGGGAGGAGACGAACTCAGCCTGACCGTTGAGGTCGGGCCTGGCAGTTCGCTCGTGCTGTCCGAGATCTCGCCCACTCTGCTCCTTCCCGGTCCTCACGGCGAGCAGTCCCGCACCACCGTCCGCATCCGCGTCGGAGCCGGAGGAACCCTGATTTGGGTGCCGGAGCCGATGGTTGCGGCGGACGGGTGCGACCACGTGCACGTTGTCGCGGTCCAGTTGGGCCAAGGGGCCACGTTCTTGATGAGGGAGGAACTCCTCCTGGGCCGTCACGGCGAGAGTGGAGGGCGAGTGACTCAGCGGGTCAGCATCCACCTGCAGGGTGTTCCGTTGTACCGCCAGGACCTGCGCGTGGGCTATCCGGAAGCCCGGACACCCCCCGTGCTCGGGACCCACCGGGCAATCGGCTCAACCCTCATCGTTGACCCCGCCTGGGCCGAGTCCCCACCCAGGGCTCATCGTCTCGACGGAGAAGCCGGAGTTCTCCCGTTGGCAGGACCCGCCGCGCTGATCACTGCCCTCGCGGACGACAACCTCCAACTGCGCGACCACCTCACTGCTGGCCTCAGCGCCCTCGGCGACCCATGGGAGCCACAGCGCACGACGACCATGCCCTCACCCTCGAAAGGACGTCACCTGTCATGAGCGAAGAGTCACGTATGGGGATGACGAGGAGCCGAGCACTGAGACTGGGGGTCGCGGGGCCTGTGGGAACCGGGAAGAGTTCTCTGATTGCCATGGTGTGTCGCAACATGGCTGACGAACTCAGTCTCGCGGTGATCACCAATGACATCTACACCGATGAGGACGCGCGATTCCTTCGTTCGGCGGGAGTGCTCCCGGCGGAGCGCATACGCGCGGTCGAAACCGGCGCGTGCCCGCATACGGCGATCCGGGACGACATCACGATGAACCTGCTCGCAGTGGAGGACCTCGAGCGGGACTTCGCTCCGGTCGACGTCGTACTCGTCGAGAGCGGCGGTGACAACCTCACGGCCACGTTCTCTCCGGGTTTGGTCGACGCACAGATCTTCGTCCTGGATGTTGCCGGCGGGGGCGACGTGGCTCGCAAGGGAGGTCCGGGGATCGCGCGCGCCGATTTGCTGGTGATCAACAAGACCGACCTGGGGCCGCATGTGGACGTCGACGTCCAGCAGATGGTCGCCGACGCGACAGCTGCCCGCGAAGGCGGCCCCGTTCTGGCCCTGTCCCGCAAGGACCCAGAGTCTGTTGAGCGATTGTGCGCGTGGGTGCGGTGGATGCATCACGAGCACACCTCAGGAGCACATGTACCCACCGACGCTGGGCCCATGGCGCCCCATTTCCACGCGGCCGGGGAAGGCGGGGAGCCGAACCACTCCCACGCGACGCCGCACGGGGGTGGTGGCTCCCCGACCGGCTCTGCCTGAGCTGCGACAAATGGTCCCGGGTTTCAGAAGAGGAAGTAGCGCTGAGCCATGGGCAGTTCGGTGGCGGGTTCGTGTTCAATCAATTCGCCGTCGACTCGCACGGCATAGGTGTCCGGGTCCACCTCGATGTGCGGCATCGCGGTGTTTTCCGGAAGGTCCTTCTTGCCGCGCCCGCGAACGTTCTGGACGGGCACGAGAGGTCGGCGCACCGCAGGCAGCCGCTCGGCGAGTCCGTCATCAACGGCTGCCTGCGAGACGAACGCGACGCTCGTCGACGACGCTGACGGGCTCTGCGCGTTGAACCCGAGCCGCGGCAGCACCGGTTGGGGGGTCGGAACCGATGCGTTGGGGTCGCCCAGGGCGGCGACGGCGGCCATGCCGCCCTTGAGCACCATCGTCGGGCGGATGCCGAACAGGGCCGGTTGCCACAGCACGAGATCGGCCATCTTGCCCGGTTCGACTGATCCGATCTCCTGCTCCAGCCCGTGGGCGACAGCTGGGCAGATCGTGTATTTGGCGACATAGCGACGCGCGCGGTTGTTGTCGTTTCGGCCATCGCCCGGAAGCGCGCCTCGTAGCTCCTTCATCCGGTGCGCGGTCTGCCACGTGCGGATGATCACCTCGCCGATTCGCCCCATCGCCTGCGCGTCCGACGACATGATCGACAGTGCGCCCATGTCCTGAAGGACGTCTTCGGCAGCGATGGTGCCAGCACGCACACGGCTCTCGGCAAACGCCAGATCATTGGGAACCTGCGGGTTCAGGTGGTGGGCAACCATCACCATGTCGAGGTGCTCCGCGATCGTGTTGCGCGTGAAGGGTCGGGTCGGGTTCGTCGATGCGGGTAGCACGTACGGTTCGCTGGCGATGCGAATGATGTCAGGAGCGTGACCTCCACCGGCGCCTTCGGTGTGGAAGGCGTGGAAGGTCCGCCCTTTCACTGCCGCGAGCAGGTCTTCGACGAATCCGGCCTCGTTGAGGGTGTCGGAGTGGATCGCCACTTGGACCCCGGACTCGTCGGCCACGGTCAGAGCTGCGTCGATCACGGCCGGGGTCGCGCCCCAGTCCTCGTGCACCTTGAACCCAGCGGCGCCGCCGCGCAACTGCTCCCAGAGCGCTTCATGCGACACGGTGTTGCCTCGAGCCAGGAAGAGCACGTTGACCGGCCACGGCTCGAACGACTCGAGCATGCGCGCCGTCCACCACGGTCCCGGCGTGGCCAGGGTCGCCTTCGATCCTTCGGTGGGCCCGGTCCCGCCTCCGCAAACAGTGGTGGTGCCGGCCGCCAGTGCCTCCTCCAACGATGCGGGATCAACGAAGTGCACATGGGTGTCGATCGCGCCCGCAGTCAGGATGAGACCGTTGCCAGACGCGATCTCCGTCGATGGCCCGATCACCAGGTCCGGGTGGATCCCGTCCATCGTCTCGGGGTTCCCGGCTTTGCCCAGCGCGGTGATACGTCCGTCACGGATCCCGACGTCCGCCTTGATGACGCCCCAATGGTCCAGAATCACCGCCCCCGTGATCACCAGGTCGGGCGTCCCCTCCGCACGAGTGGCACGAGACTGACCCATCGACTCCCTGATCGACTTGCCGCCACCAAACACGGCCTCATCACCGCCTACGCACCTGTCCTCGGTGACCTCGATGAACAGGTTCGTGTCAGCGAGGCGAATGCGGTCCCCGGTTGTCGGTCCGAACGACGCGGCATACTCGGCCCTGTTGATCTCAGCCATCGAGGGCTCCTCCACACTCGCCACGCAGGCCAGCCACGATCCGCTGGCCCCGGATGGGGATCAATTCGACGTGTTCTGCTGCGCCGGGCTCGAACCGCACCGAACCTCCTGACAGCACGTTCAACCTGCGCCCCCACGCAGCCTTCCTGTCGAACTGGAGAGCCGGGTTCACCTCGGCGAAGTGGTAGTGCGACCCGACCTGCACCGGACGGTCAGCGGTGTTCTCCACCCGCAACGTCACCACGTCGGCGCCTTCGTTGATGACGACCGGGTCCTGTGCGTACAGGACCTGGCCAGGGATCATCGGCTCATCGCCATGAGGATCCTCACCGACGTACAGCCGCCGCTCGGCCTGTCGCTCGCTGGTGCCAGGTCGCCGAGGCAGGCTCGGGCTGCTCGGGCCTGAATGAGGATGCCTGTCGATACTGTCGTGCGCTCCGCGCTTGCGCGTGCCGGTCCCCGGGTCGTCGCTGGCGTGCTCGCCCCGGCCGGTCATGAGATCGGGCCCGTCACGGTGATCAGTTTGGTGCCGTCCGGGAACGTCGCCTCCACCTGAAGCTGGCCCAACAGCTCAGGCACGCCCTCCATGACGTCGTCGCGGCTCAGGACTCGTCGACCAGCATCCATCAGATCGCTGACAGTCCGCCCGTCCCTGGCACCCTCGAGTAGGAACGACGTGATCAGCGCGGTCGCCTCAGGCAGGTTCAACTTCAGTCCGCGCCCCCTGCGCTCCTCCGCCAGTTTGGCTGCCGTATAGATCATCAGGCGTTCGCGTTCATGCAACGTCAAGAGCATCGGGCACCTCTCCTCAGTGGTGAGGATTCCCATACAACCGGATCGGGTGGTGGGTGTCTATGGGCGCAAAAGGCGTGAAGACGTGAAGAGAAGAACCTTCAGGGCGTTGGCTGATCCCGTCGAGCGTGCATGGCTCAGCATGGTTGCTGCACCTGTAGCCCAGCCCTGGCGTGGAGGCGCCATGTGAAGAGATCGCGGGCGACGACGTCGAAGTCTTGACGCTTCACGGTGACGGAGCAGTCCAGCTGGTTGTCGCCCGGGCGGAGCGTCGCTTCCTGGCCCTTCCCGCGGCGTTCACGACAGGGGTGCCACGCGCAGCTCGGAAGCCTGCTGCGCATCGAGAAGGCGCACTGGCATGGTCACGTCATCACCGACCGGGAGTCGCGCGCGATCCGCGGCAAAGTCGGATGGTGTTCTCTGCTGGCCAGATGTGGCGATCTGCTCAGGTTCGTGAAGCCATAACGCGGCAAGGGTGTAGTCCGGGCGGGGCAATGGACATGCAGTCCTCCGGTGATGCCCGGCAATTGGAGGCCGTTCGTGCTCAGCCCGGGCGGGTGCTTCGCGCCGACGAGGACTACTGCATGTCCAAAGGTTCGTCTGGTGGGCAGCGCCCTCGCTCACATCGGCAGAGTCGGAAGCATTCGCCCCGTGCCGAGCCGTCGGGCAAGACCTACCACCAGCGCGGCACCCCATTCCCTGTGGTGAAGCTGGCTGTGGCGTGGACGTGCGGAGGAGGGGGGAGCTCCGCACCAGGCCCTGCCATGTGGCGTTCGCGGGCGAGCGCCAGTCGGGCACAAACCGTGCCATCCGTCAATGCCACGGCCTGCCATAACGAGGTGTTGCGACTCACGCGGAGTGCATGCCGTCGGCTAATTCTGAGAAACGAGAGCCGTTCTTACAAGATTGGGTTCATCTCGACACCGCGCAGCCACAACGCGCCGTTGATGTTTCACACCCGGCGCCATTGTGAAGTCCTCGCTGCATCTCGACAACTAGTGTCGAGAAGCAGCCAAGACTGCACGACCCTGAGCGTGACACCTTGCCCAACGGGCCCGTCTGATGCCGGCCGTGCAAAGTAGCCTGGCGCACGCACTATCTGCGGCAATTGCGGACGTCGTTCACGTTGTCGAGTGGCCTGTTCGGGCAGCGACGTCAGAGTGGGGAGACGTCGTAGTCCTGGATCGCTCGAGTGTGCCGGGTCCCATCCTGAAGAGTGACGGTCACATCAGGGTTTGGCGGCCCCCACGTGGGGAGGATGGAAGTTAAGTCGGGCCACCAAGCTGCGAAGTACCCGTCCTTGAGGGTGGCGTGCACTTCGGTTCCGTTCACGTGGAAGGAGACCGCGGCCACCTCGGGTCCGGCCTTGCCGGTGACCTCGTACTCCGTGTCGTCCCCTTCGTTCGTGACTGAACGCACGCTGTTGGTGGCCAACCCACCAGCTTGGGGCTCGGCCGTCAGGGAACCCATGAACCCTCCGCCTGTGACTGGTTGCCCTGGCCCGTTGTCGGCCATCAAGCAGGTCGCCTCGAAGCCATCTGGGGCGGTGAGGACGGTGTAGGCGAACTTGCCCCGCATCTCGACCAACCGGACGGCGTAGTCGCGTGGCCCCCCCCTGCTCATTGACACGCATTGCTGGCCCCACGTGAGTGTTTCATCGGCGGTCGCTGCGCGCGGTTTTGCGGTCCACGATGCGTATGCGGAGGGGGCGCCGACTGACTGGACAAGGACGAAGGCGCCCGCAGTTGTTGCTGCGATTGCCAGGCTTGCGGTCAGCACGCGGGTGCGCGTCTTCCGGGGCCTCGGGCGGCTCGGGGCCAGTTCCATGTCCGCGGTCAGGCGCGCGAGAAGTGCGCGGGCCCGTGGCTCGCTCACAAGAGAGTCTGGGATATCGCGTGCGGGGTCGAGATCTCGAAGTTTCGTTTCAACCGTCATTACCGCTTCGCCTCCTCTATGCGGCCCATGGGGCCGCTTGGTGCCTGTTCCAACAGATCGAGTTGTATACGTAGCGCCTTGCGGGCGCGACTCAGTCGGATCCGGTACGCCACAGGAGAGATCCCGAGGACGACCGCAGCTTGCATGCTGTTCAACCCGTCCCAAGCGCTGACACTCAGTGCCTCTTGGTGCACGGCGGTCAGTCGGTTCCACGCTGATGCGAGATCGACATGAGCGATCACCGAATCCTGGTGATCGCCAACAGCCAGGGTGTTCTCGATTTGGACCGTGACGGCGCTGTTCGCGCGACGCTGATGCGCTAGTACCAGGATGCGTGCGATGCCGAAGAGCCATGCACGGGCTTCGTCGGGGGTCGAGGGGAGATCCGTCCTTCGGCGCCACGCAGTCGCGAATGCCTCGGCCGCTATGTCCTCCGCTCGGCTTCGCTCCACTCGACGAGCAGCGAATCGCACCAAGTCAACGTAGGTCGCCTCAAAGACGGCAATGAAGTGCTGGTCGATGTCGCTCACATCAATCTCATGTCGCAGAAGGACCCAAGTGTTTCAAGGATTCACTTCCTACGCTGGGTGCTGATTCCTTGCGCCCAGTCGCGAGCTCATCGGCACGCCCGCGGATCGCGGCATGTCCGGACGTTCGGAAATGATCTGTGGCTCAGACGAGGACACACTGCGGGACGGCTGACACACTGACGCCCGTGAAGGACCTGCGAGATCATCTGCTTGCCAGCTTTCGCTGGAGGTCTGACCCTCCTGTCTGGCCGGAAGAGCGCACCCACTACGCCGACTACACGGAGTGGTGGCGGCAGCCCGCAATCTTGCAGTCGATTGGGCCAGCATTGGCGAACCTGTACGCCGACGCCGCACCCACAGTCGTGATGGGCACCGTCGCTCACGGTTCCCTCTTGGGACCTCTCGCCGCCAACCACCTAGGTGTTGGCTTCGCAGAGGTACGCAAAGGAACCCGACGTGGCTCAGACGACGACCCGTGGCTCACCCGCCTGACACCTCCCGACTACCAGGACCGCCAGCTTGAGTTGGCCTTACGCAAGTCGCAGCTGAACCCGAATGACCGCGTGCTGTTCGTAGATGACTGGGTCGCCTCCGGTAGTCAGGCCATCGCGTGCAAAGGGTTGACCGCAGACGCAGGGGCCAGTTGGGTCGGGGCTGCCGTCATTGTCGACGGGCTGGAGAGCGCAGCTACTCGGCGCGAACTCGGACTCCGCTCACTCCTGCACATGCGAGACCTGGATCGCCTGGCATAAGCACGACAAGCGGCTACTTGTTCCATTGACCTAGGACCGTTGCCTGCGGTTCGAGTCCGGAGCGGAGTCGCCGGATCTCCTGGATCAACAGGGGAAGGGCGTTACGCGCCTCAGCGATGAGGTCGTGAGTTGGGGCGTCCGCTGGCCCGCCGTCAAGGGATAGGT
>JBDSIV010000119.1:0-83332 GCA_039917755.1 Knoellia sp.
GCTGGGACGAGGAGCACGCCAAGCTCAAGGCGCTCGTGCTCATGTATCGCACGAAGGCGGCCTTCAACGACGGTCTCGCCTCGCGCCTCCATGCCGCCGAGACCCGACTCGCGAAGTTCGTCAAGGCAGGGCCACCCCAGAAGGTCGCGATCTCGCAGAACGTCATGATGCGGCTCCAGGGTGGACGCACCGCCAAGCGCGCCATCGTGTGCACCGGGGTCGAGCTCCTGGCACCCGGAGAGTCCACAACCGGCGAGGACCGGGACTCCCTGATGAAGCCGTTCGATCTTGAGGTGTTCTTCGGCGAGCGCGTGGCCGTCCTGGGCTCGAACGGGTCGGGCAAGTCGCACTTCCTGCGCTTGTTGGCAGCCGGTGGCAGTGACCCCGAGATCGCACACCAACCGGTGGGCGACGTGGAGATGGAGACCGTGCGACACCACGGGGTGGCGCGTCTGGGTTCACGGGTGCGACCGGGCTGGTTCGCGCAGACCCATGACTCGCCTCACCTGCGCGGGCGCACCCTGCTCGAGATCCTGCACCGCGGCGATGAGCACCGCTCCGGGCGCGGGCGCGAGGAGGCGTCGCGGGTCCTGGACCGCTACGAGCTCGCGCTCCAGGGTGAGCAGACCTTCGACACGCTCTCGGGTGGGCAACAGGCGCGCTTCCAGATCCTGCTGCTCGAGCTGAGCGGGGCCACGCTGCTCCTCCTTGACGAACCCACCGACAACCTCGACCTGCATTCGGCCGAGGCGTTGGAGCAGGCCCTCACCGCCTTCGAGGGGACGGTGCTTGCGGTGACCCATGACCGCTGGTTCGCTCGCAGCTTCGACCGGTTCCTCGTCTTCGGCAGCGACGGCCGCGTGGTCGAGACCCCCGAACCCGTGTGGGACGAAGCCCGGGTCAGCCGCACCCGCTGAGGCCCCGACTGCGCTTCGCAAACTCTCACTTCGCTTGATCGCGGCGATCAGGCGAAGTGAGAGGAACCCACTTCAGGCGGGAAAGTTGAGGAGGTCCCGATAGGCCGGGTGGCGCTCGATCCACGTCCGGACGAAGGGGCACAACGAGCGCACCTGGCGCTCACCCGCGGCCCGCACCTCGTCGAGGGCCGTCCTCGCGAGCGCCGAACCAACGCCTCGACCCTCGTACGCGTCGCCGACCTCGGTGTGGATGAACGTGATGAGGCCATCGGTCAGGGCGTACTCCACGACGCCGGCGAGTGCACCACCGATGTGGGCCTCATAGCGGTGTTCGTCCTCGTTGTTGGTCACGACCACGTCATCAGCCATGCTGGTCATCAGACCACACCTCACGCAGTGGAGGAATAGCCCCATGACCGTCGTTCACGTTCTACGCCCTCGGGAGGTTCCGCTGGGTGGTCCGCGCTCGATGACGGTCCGTCGCACCCTCCCCCACCGCGATCGCTCCTTCATCGGGGCGTGGTGCTTCGTCGACCACTACGGACCCGACGATGTCGCGTCGAGCGGCGGGATGGACGTGGCACCCCACCCCCACACCGGGCTGCAGACGGTGAGCTGGCTCTTCGAGGGCGAGGTCGAGCATCGCGACAGCGGTGGTGTGCACGCCATCGTGCGCCCCGGCGAGGTCAACCTCATGACGAGCGGGCACGGCATCGCCCACTCCGAGGTGTCGACGCCCGAGACCGAGGAACTGCACGGCGTCCAGCTCTGGGTCGTCCTGCCCGAGGCTGACCGGGACCTCGAGCGCGAATTCCAGCACTACGCGGCGCCGCTCGTGCCACTGGCCGGTGGAGTCGACGCGCGCATCTTCATCGGTTCCCTCGCCGGCCACACCTCACCGATCCGGACGCAGACGCCGCTCCTCGGGGTCGAGGTCACCCTCGACGAAGGTGCGACATGGACGATCGCGGCAGACCCGGCATACGAGCATGGTCTGTTGGTCGACATGGGGAAGGTGAGGTTCAACGGCACCCCGCTCGAGCGCGGCGACCTCGGCATGGTCGACGCCGGCGCCGACGAACTCACTGTCGTAGCGATGGAGCCCACGCGTGCCGTGCTCCTCGGTGGCACGCCCTATGACGAGGCGATCGTCATGTGGTGGAACTTCATCGGTCGCGACCACGACGAGATCGTTGCCTTCCGGAAGCAGTGGCAGGCGCGCGCGGAGCGCTTTGGCGAAGTTGAGGGGTATGCCGGGCCGCTGGGTTGGTTGCCGGCACCCGAGCTCCCGGGTGGTCACCTGCGCAGCCGCACCCGCCACGGTCGCCACTGATGCATTCCCCGACCCCCGCCTTGCCACATACCCAAGGGGGGTATAGTATTACAGCATGACGGAGCACGAGGGTCACCAGCATGCCTACATCGCGAACGACCACAAGGACGACTACCTCAAGCGACTACGCCGCATCGAGGGTCAGGCCCGTGGGATCCAGAAGATGGTCGATGAAGAGAAGTACTGCATCGACATCCTCACCCAGATCTCCGCGATGACGAAGGCGCTGCAGTCGGTCGCCCTCGGCCTCCTCGACGAGCACATGAACCACTGCGTCGCCGACGCCGCACGCAAGGGCGGGCCCGAGGCCGACGCCAAGCTCAAGGAAGCCAGCGCGGCCATCGCCCGCCTCGTGAAGTCCTGACCAACCCCACCCTAGGAGTCACCACTATGAGCACCTCCACCCAGACCTTCACCGTCACCGGCATGACCTGTGGCCACTGCGTCTCCAGCGTCACCGAAGAGGTCAGCGAGCTCGCCGGCGTGCAGAACGTCGACGTCGACCTCGCCAGCGGAGCCGTCACCATCACCAGTGCTGAGCCCCTCGAGGACAGCGCCGTGCGCGCGGCCGTCGAGGAAGCCGGCTACGCGTTGGCATGAGCGCGCTGGGCACGATGACCACACCGGTCCGGGTCGTCGGCTTCCTCGCCGCCCTCGCCGCTGTCTTCGGCATCACGTTGAGCGCGGGGCGCCTCGTCGGCCCCGTCAACACGACCCCCACGGCTGCCGGGCACGATGCACACTCATCGCCCGGCGCTGCCCACGAGACGGGCGGGTCCGAGCCCGCGGCCCACCTGCCCGAGGGCCTCCAGGTGGCACAGGACGGCTACTCGCTGCAGCTGCCCCAGAACGAGTTCCCCGCCGGCACGGCGACCCCGATCTTCTTCGTCGTCGAGGGCCCTGACGGCAAGCCGGTCACCGACTACACGCGGCAGCACGAGAAGGAGCTGCACTTCATCGCGGTGCGTCGTGACTTCTCCGGCTTCCAACACGTCCATCCCATCCGGTCGGTCGACGGCACGTGGAGCACGAACCTCGCGCTGACACCCGGCTCGTGGCGTCTGTTCGCCGACTTCGCAGCGAAACGATCCGACCCGATGACGCTTGGCACGGACGTCTTCGTCGCCGGGGCCTTCACACCGCAGGCCCCGCCCGTCCCGGACATCAACACCGCCACGGTCGACGGCTACACCGTCTCCCTCACTGGCGAACTCATCTCTGGCGCCGAATCCGAGCTCACCCTGTCCGTGAGCCGCGGGGGCCAACCCGTCACCGACCTGGACCCCTATCTCGGGGCGTACGGGCACCTCGTGGCATTGCGGTCCGGAGACATGGCCTACCTTCACGTCCACCCACAGGGTCACCCCGGGGACGGCGAGACGCCACCGGGGCCGGCCATCACCTTCGCCGCCTCCGTGCCCAGTCCGGGCGCTTATCACCTCTACCTCGACTTCCAGCACCAGGGCGTCGTTCGCACCGCTGCGTTCACCCTGAATGCCGGCTCCGGTTCTGCCACAGGAGGTTCCGATGACCACCAGCATTGACCTCGACATCACCGGGATGACCTGCGCCTCGTGCGCCAACCGGATCGAGCGCAAGCTCAACAAGCTCGACGGCGTCACCGCGTCGGTCAACTACTCGACCGAGAAGGCCAGGGTCGACTTCCCCGAGACCATCTCACCCGAGCAGCTGCTCGAGACTGTCTCTCAGGCCGGGTATGCCGCGAGCCTGCCTCCCGCTCCTGATGCCCCTCACACAGACGGTCCGGACCTCGACCCGACCCGCGCGCTGCGCGATCGGCTGCTCATCTCGACGGTCCTCACCGTCCCGGTCATCGCCATGGCCATGGTGCCGGCGTTCCAGTTCACCTATTGGCAGTGGCTGTCCTTGGTGCTGGCCGCACCGGTCGTCATCTGGGGTGCCTGGCCCTTCCACCGGGCGACCTGGGTCAACCTGCGTCACGGCGCGACGACAATGGACACGCTGATCTCGGTGGGCACCCTGGCCGCGTTCGGCTGGTCGCTGTATGCCTTGTTCCTTGGCACTGCAGGGACTCCTGGTATGACCCATCCGTTCAGGTTCACGATCGAGCGGTCCGACGGCGCCGGCAACATCTATCTCGAGGCCGCGGCCGGTGTGACGACCTTTTTGCTGGCTGGGCGCTACGCCGAGGCCCGGGCCAAGCGCCAGTCCGGCGCGGCCCTGCGCGCGCTTCTCGAAATGGGCGCCAAGGACGTCGCGGTCCTGCGTCGCGGCGCCGAGGGACAGGGCGACCGCGAGGAGCGGATCCCCGTGGATCAGCTCGCCGTGGGCGATGAGTTCATCGTCCGCCCGGGTGAGAAGGTCGCCGCCGACGGCGTCGTCGTCGAGGGCGCCTCAGCCATCGACTCCTCCATGCTCACGGGCGAGTCCGTGCCGGTCGAGGTCTCGGTCGACAGCTCCGTCGTGGGCGCGACGGTGAACTCCGGCGGCCGCCTCGTCGTCCGTGCCACCCGCGTGGGCAGCGACACCCAACTCGCGCAGATGGCCAGGCTCGTCGAGGACGCCCAGAACGGCAAGGCACAGGTCCAACGGCTCGCCGACCGCATCTCAGGGATCTTCGTCCCGATCGTGATCGCTCTCGCCATCGGCACCCTCGGGTTCTGGCTCGGCACAGGGTCGGGCTGGACCGCCGCGTTCACTGCCGCGATCTCCGTGCTCATCATCGCCTGCCCCTGCGCCCTGGGCCTGGCCACGCCGACCGCCCTCATGGTCGGCACCGGACGCGGCGCGCAGCTCGGCATTCTCATCAAGGGACCCGAGGTCCTCGAGTCCACCCGTCGCGTCGACACTGTCGTCCTCGACAAGACCGGCACGGTGACGACCGGGCAGATGAGCCTGCATGACGTCGTCGCCGCACCGGGTGAGGACCGTGACGAGGTGCTCCGCCTTGCGGCCTCACTCGAGCACGGCTCCGAGCACCCCATCGCCCGCGCCATCGTGGCCGGAGCCGAGGCAGCGGGTCACGCGCTCGCTCAGGTCGAAGGCTTCAGCAGCAGTGACGGGCTCGGCGTCGAGGGTGTCGTGGACGGTCACGCCGTCGTCGTCGGCCGCCCGCAATACTTGACCAATTGGTCGATTGTGGTCGGGCCGGAGCTCGAAGCAGCCCTCACCGACGCCCGCAGCACGGGCGCGACGCCTGTGGTGATCGGCTGGGACGGCGAGGCACGCGGCATACTCACTGTTTCTGACAGCGTGAAATCAAGCTCAGCAGAGGCGATCTCGCGACTTCGTGAGCTCGGACTCACGCCCTACCTGCTCACGGGCGACAACGCCGAAGCTGCTCGCAGCGTCGCTGCAGAGGTCGGCATCGACCCGACCAACGTCATCGCCGACGTCATGCCGGCCGACAAGGTCGCCGTCGTCCAGCGACTCCAGTGCGAGGGCAAGGTCGTCGCCATGATCGGTGACGGGGTCAATGACGCCGCCGCTCTCGCCACCGCTGACCTCGGCATGGCCATGGGCACGGGCACCGATGTCGCCATTGAGGCGAGCGACCTCACCCTCGTGCGGGGCGACCTGCGGGTGGCGCCCGACGCGATCCGTCTCGCCCGCAAAACTCTGTCGACGATCAAGAGCAACCTGTTCTGGGCGTTCGGCTACAACGTCGCCGCGATCCCCTTGGCCGCCGCCGGCCTGCTCAACCCGATGCTGGCTGGTGGTGCGATGGCGCTCTCGTCGGTGTTCGTCGTGACCAACAGCTTGCGGCTCAGGGGTTTTCGCGCAGCGGAGTGAGGGACTCTGCGAGCGCCGCCAATCGGTCGAGCGACGCGCGCAACTGCGGTTCCTGCGTGGCTCGGGCACGCGGCATACGCGCTTCGTCGGTCAATTCGGTCCAGTCGTAGGTGTGGGTGACCCGCGAGCCGCCGTCCTCGAGTGGCTCGATCGCCCACCGCCACTCGTGGCCCGCCGGCGCCTCGCCAGCGTTGCCGGGACGCCAGGCGATGCGCCGGCCCTCTGCGAAGTCGACGACGAGGTTGTCGCGGTGCTTACCCTTGGTCGTGCGCATGGCGAACGTCTCGCCGACAACCCGGATGCGATCTCCCCCGATGACCTCGACAAGGTTGTCGTTGCCGTCCCAGTCGGGCTGCCGTCGCGGGTCCGCAATCAACTCGAAGACGGTTGCGGGCGGGGCAGCGATGTCCCGGGTGGCGCTGACGACACGAGTCTCGTTGTCCATGGCCCCATCGAAGCACGTGCGACCCCCGGCATGTCGACGGGCGACGAGTTGGCGTCATTGCTCGACGGTAGGTGACACGATCAGGGGATGACCTCGATCCTGTGGCTGCGCCGCGACCTGCGACGCAGCGACCACCCCGCACTGCTGGCCGCTCGTGACGCGAGCTGCGGCGACCTCGTCGTGGCCTACGTCATCGACCCGGCTCTCTGGTCGAATGCCGGCCCGGTGCGTCGGGCCTGGCTTGGTGCAACTCTGCAGGCGACGAGCGCGGAGTACGACGATGCACTCACACTCCTGTGGGGCGATCCGCGCCACGTCATCCCGGCTCTCGCGTCTCGCATCGAGGCCTCTTCCGTCCACGTCACCCGCGAGACGACGCCCTTTGGCCGACGACGCGATGCGGTCGTCGCCAGTTCCCTTGCAGCACAGGATATTGAGTGGGTCGAGACCGGAACCCCGTATGCCGTGGGGCCGGGTCTCGTGCGCAACGGGAGCGGCACGGCATACAAGGTCTTCACCCCCTTCGCCAAGGCGTGGCGGGGACACGGCTGGCCCGACCCAGCACCTCGCCCGCGCACCCTTCCGCTGCGTCACCTCGGCGACAACGACGCGGCAACCCGGGTGATCCGAGAGGCTCTCGAGGCACCGGGTCTGCCCGACCTCCCACCCGCGGGAGAAGCAGCTGCCCTGGCGCGGTGGCGAGAGTTCCTCGAGACTGGACTCACGGCATACGCCATCGAACGGGACCACCCCGGCACCGACGGGACGTCACGGCTGTCCCCTCACCTCAAACTCGGAACGGTCCACCCACGGACGCTCCTCTCGGACCTGGCTGGACGCCGAGGTGAACGCACAGAAACGTTCGCCGACGAACTCGCCTGGCGTGAGTTCTATGCAGATGTGCTGTGGCACAACCCTTCCAGCGCGTGGAAAGACCTGCGCAGCTCTCTGACCGGCATGGCCTACGACGAGCCCGCTGACGCGATCGAGGCCTGGCGGACGGGGACGACGGGCTATCCGATCGTCGACGCCGGGATGCGCCAGTTGCTCGCGCAGGGGTGGATGCACAACCGGGTGCGGATGATCACGGCGAGCTTCCTCACCAAGGATCTGCACGTGTGGTGGCCGATCGGTGCGCGGCACTTCCTTGACCACCTCATCGACGGTGACATCGCGTCGAACAATCACGGGTGGCAGTGGGTCGCGGGGACGGGGACCGATGCCTCGCCCTACTTCCGCGTGTTCAACCCCGTGACGCAGGGTGAGCGGTTCGATGCCAACGGTGACTACGTGAGGCAGTGGGTGCCCGAGCTCGCGCACCTCACCGGCAAGGCGGCGCACCAGCCGTGGGAGCACTCTGAGGGGTACGCCCACGGCTATCCGAAGCGAATCGTCGACCACGCCGAGGAACGCCGTGAAGCCCTGCGCCGACTCGGTGAGGTCAAAGGCAGCTGAGATCGCGGCTGGTCCGTGCCGCACGTGAACTTCGACAGTGGCGGGGCGGGGCGAAGGACATGCAGTCCTCCCGTGATCCCAGCCGACGGGAGTCCGTTTGTGCTCGGTCGGGGTGGGTGCATCGCGCCCGTCACGAGGACTGCATGTCCAAAGGAACATCTGAGCGGAGCACTGGGACCCCATTCGGCAGATCCGTGAACATCAGTCTGCTCAGGCCACAGCGCGCAGGAATGCTTCGAGCAGCGGTCCGGCAGTGGCCGCGCCTCCCGTGCCCTCGTCGACGAAGACGGCTACGGCGAGGTCACCTTGGATGGCGATCATCCACGCGTGCTCCTTGAGGGAGTTGGCGTCCCCGAACTCGGCCGTGCCCGTCTTCGCAACGACCGGCGCACCGGGCACGTCGAGGAGGAACGTGGCGCTGCCCTGCTCGACCACACCACGCATGAGAGTGCGGATCTGAGCGGCCTCCGCAGCGGTGACCGGCTTGGCAGGTGCCTGGGGTGCGGCAGTTTTGCTATCGACAACGAGGGTCGGGGTCACGGTCTTGCCGGCGGCGATCGACGCGGCGACGGTGGCCATGCCCAAGGGCGAAGCAAGGACCTTGGCCTGACCGATCATCGACGCGGCCTCCTCGGTGCCGGGCTTGGGCTCGGGGACTGAGCCCAGGAATGCCGGCACCCGCAGTGCGGCTTGGGCGGTCAGACCCAGAGCCGCTGCGGCAGCGGGCAGCTCGGTCGGGGCAAGCTTCTCGCGGGCACGGATGAAGGCCGTGTTGCATGAGTGGGCAAAGGCAGAGGAGAACGGCACCGAACCCAGTGCCGAAGCCGGGAAGCCATCCACATTCTTGAACACTCGCCCATCCACGGTCACCGTCGGCGAGCACTCGACCTTGGCCGTGGGCGTGAGCCCGGACCGCAGCAACGCCAAAGTCGACACGGTCTTGAAGGTCGAGCCCGGCGCATAGCGGCTCTGCGTCGCTGTCGAGGCGCCCTTGCCACCCGGGCCGCTTGCGGCAGCGAGTACGTGACCCGTCGAGGGCTGGATCGCGACGATCGCCGACGCCGGGGTCACTGTGGCCAGAACGTCCTCGGCCGCCTGTTGCGTGGCGATGTCGAGCGTGAGAGTGACCGGCCTGCCGGGCGTGGACTCGGTGTTGAAGAGCGTGCGCTCTTGCCCGCCATCCTTCGCGACGACGGCGTAACTCGGCTGTCCACCCAGCTGGTCGTTGAAGGCCGCTTGCACCCCGTCAACACCGACCTTGTCGCCGGCGACGACCTTGCCATCGGACTTCTCGACGTTCTCCGCCGTGGCCTCGCCGACGACACCAAGGATCGGCCGAGCAAAGGACGAGGTCGGAGCAAGCATCCGCTTTTCCTCCACAAGGAAGACGCCGGGCTCGTCCACGGCGAAGGCGGCGTCCGCCTCGGGGCTGCCGACCCGCACGGTGATCGCCTCGACGAACGCACGGGAACCGGCCTTCTGCACCGCCGACACGAAGTTGTCGGCATTGATCTTCATCGCCTCGGCGAGCGTGCGAGCTGAGGCAGCGACGACCGCCGCGCTCCCCTTGGTCTTGTCTATGCCGACGCGATAGACGTCACGCAGCTCGACGATGGGCGCGTTGCCCGCACCGAAAATCTGGGCTCGCACCGGTTGCTGGCGCTTGATGGTGAGGACTTCACCGGCCACGAGATCGCGCTCAACCATCGCGGGATCCCACACGCCAGCCCAATGCCCGTCGGTCTTGCGCACTTCGAGCGGAGTCTCGTAGGTCCACGGTGTTGGTGAGGACGGAAGCATCCAGGTATGCCGCAGGGTCGCCTTCGCTGCCCCGTCCTTGGGCTCGGTCATGGTGCCCACGGTGACGGTGTGCGTGGCCTTGCCCATCCCTTTGACGATGGCAGCAAGGTCAGGCGCTCCACCATCGGCGACGACGGCACCGGGAGCAAACTGCGCTGCAGCCAGCCCGGTCGCCACCCGATCGGCGGCCACCCTCGCCCCATCCTTGTCTCGTCCGAGCCAAGCCAGCCCACCCCAGATCGCCCCGCCGATGAGCGCCGCCACCACCACGGCGATTCCGACCTTGAAACCCCACCCACGCGAACGCACCTGCGCACACCCCTCATCAGACGACATGGTCCACACCTGCACTTACTCTTTCATCCGGGGCGGTGACTCGCCTCACGGCGCAGGCCGCCCCACGGACCATGGCCCAGTCTGCTGGCCGACGAGGAGGCAGAACGTGTGACCTGCCGGGTCGACGAGGACATACAGAGGCTCCTCCACGTCATCGGTGCGGTCGAGGCGAAGCTCGGCACCGAGCCGCAGCGCCGCATCCTTGTGCCGTTCAAGGTCCTCGACACTGTCAACCACGTAGTCAATGTGCACTTGCTGTGGCACGGCCTCGTCCGGCCAGGTCGTGCGAGTCAACCGCTCCACCTGCTGGAAGGCGAGCTGCCGCGTCCCGTCGGGCTGGGTGAGGACGAGCCAATCCTCAGCGCCAGTGTCGTCGCCGTCGAGCGGCGGCTCGTCACCGGGGCGATAGACGAGGCCGAGCAGCTGCCGATAGAACTCGGCCAGCTCGCGTGGCCGCTCACAGTCCAGAACCGTGTGCACGTATGCCGGGTGCTCGCCCATCGCTGTCCCTCACCTTCCCCTTCGCTGCGTCCACCACGAACCCAACCCAGGCGGGTGTGCGGCATTGCCGCCTGAGACCAGACACCCTTGCACTCCGGGGCAAAGATCAGTGAGCCCACGGACGACGGGGCACGCCCCGCGGTGTCACCGTGGAACGTGCTCATCCAGATCACGCTCGACGAGTCCAGCCCTCCGGCCGGGACCGTCGCTGTGCTGGGAGAGGTTGCGGGAACCCCGTTCCGAGGATGGCTGGACCTCATGGCCGCGCTCGTCGAGTTCGTGGGCGCGCCGCGCGACGAAGAGGACGAGCTCGGTGCGGGAGCGCAGACCCAGCTTGGCGAGGACGTGTGACACATGGCTCTCGACGGTCCGACGGGAGACGAACAGCACCTCGGCCACCTCGGGGTTCGACAGGCCCGTGGCCACCTGTCGGGCAACAGTCTCTTCGGTTCTCGTGAGGGCGCCCCACCCCGTGGCCGGACGGGCCCTGGTTCGGTGCCCCTTCACGTGGATTCCGACGGTCCCGAAGCGGGCTTTCGCCTCCGCCACGTCATGATCCGCACCGATGTCGCCGTACGCGCGAAGCGCCTCCTGGCCCGTGACGGCGGCTTCGTCGACCCGGCCGTCCCGGGCCAGAGCCACCGCTGCCAGCTCGGCCGCCTGCGCGTGCGACATCCGCCGGGGAGTGGCGGCGAAGAGGTCGGCGCCCTCTTGCAGCAAACCACTGTCCCCTGCGATGACACCCCGCACGACGAGGGCAGTGGCCCTCAGGTGCACGACGTCACGGTTCGCGGTCGCGAGCGAGGAGATGACGTCTGCCACCTGCGCCGCCCGGTCCGGTTGACCGACGTCGACGGCCAGCGAAGCCAACTGCACACCCATCTGGGCGCAGTCCATGAGGACCTCGCGTTCCACGCACCGCTGCCAGCCGCGCCACAGGATCGCGAAGGCCCGACGACTGTCCCCCAGCGCCAACGCCTGAGCGCTCGCAGTGCCATGGACCCAGGCCAGACCGCGGGCCAGTCCCGTGGCCGCGTCCACGTCACCGATGCGCTGGATCCACGGCGCGGCTGCGTCCGGACCGTCGCGGTGGAGCGAGACCCACGCGCGAGTGCCCAGAGTCGTGTACTCCATGTGGACGTCGAGCCGGCCGCGCAGCGAGTCCCTGGCCTCGAGATCCGCCTCGACGTCGCTCAGGTGGCCCGTCAGCGCCCTTGCGCGAGAGCAGAGATAGAACGCCGAGAAGACACCCGGCAGGTAGCCGAGGTGTTCGGCGAGGCGGCGGCCACGCTCGAAAAGGGCCAAGCTCTCAGGGACCCGGTCGAGGTCGGCGAGCAGAGTGGCTGCGATCTGGTGCGGGAACGCCTCGATCGCGGCGACGCTCTGGTCCGCATCGGCAAGGTCCACCGCTTCGGTGAGTCTCTCGAGGGCCCGGCCGAGGTCCCCGCGGCAGGCCTCGATGTGGGCTCCCAGGACCATGGCGAGGACTCGCGCCGGAACGTTGCCCGAAGCCTGTGCGGCCACCTCGGCTTCCTGCGCCTGAGCGAGCGCCTCGATGGTCTCCCCGAGCAACAGTCGTGGCCAACCGCCGAAGGCCAGGTGCTCCGCGCGCTCGGCGGAGGAGAGCCTCGGGCTCCGCGCCCCGCGATCGGCCTCCTCCTGAGCGCCCAGGTAGTCACCTCCGAGCAGGAGCGCGTGGGACAGGGTCGAACGGAGCCCTCCCTCGAGCTCGGCCGGGGTCCCTCCGACGAGGACGGCCCGGGCGAGCTCTGCAGCCTCGGCGGTTCGCCCGCTCAGCAAGATGGTCCGCGCGATGCCGGACACCGCCTGGATGTGGGCATCCTGAGTGGACGGCGACGTGTCCATGACCCGGCGCCACAGCTCGACGGCGGTGTCCGGCGCGATCGTGCGAACCCGCTCCGCCAGCTCGAGGGTCCACGGAACCAGCTCGGCGGACGCCGGTGCACGCAGCAGATGCTCGGCCACGGCCAGCGGTGGGGCGCCGGATTCATCAAGTCTGGTGGCGATCTCCAGGTGCAGCTCTCCGCGGATGGTCGCCGGGACATCGGCGACGAGCACTTCCTGGATCAGGGCGTGGCGGAACATCAGGGTGGACTCGCCGTCCTCCCCGAGGACGCCCGCTTCCATCACCTCAGTGAGTGCCGGACGAAGTTCCGTCACCGGATGTCCGGCGATGAGGCGGAGGTCGGCGATCGGGAAGCGTGCTCCCAGCACCGACGCGAGGACGAGCAGGTCACGAGCGGGTGCCGACAGGGAGCCGAGATGGTTCATGATCATCAGCGCGAGCGACGGAGATCTGGTGGGCATCGAGCCGAGGCTGGCCGTGCCGTGCGGCGCGACCAGCAGGGAGCCGTCGCGCTGGACGACGCCCAGCAGCTCAATGAGGAACAGGGGGTTGCCCCCTGCTGCGTCCATCTGACGGAGCACGGAGCCGTCAGCGCGAGCGCGAGTCAGTGCCTCCGTGAGCGCAGCGCAGTTCTGCGGGGTGAGCGGACCCAGATCAACCGTGGTGAGGACGTGCTGGGTCTCGGCCTGCGCGACAAGATGGTCGAGGTCGGGACGTCTGGTCACGAGGCGGGTGGAGCACACGACCACGAGGGGCTGCTGGCGCAGGGTGCGGCAGAGCCGGGTGAGCACGGACAACGAGCCCGGGTCGGCCCATTGGAGATCCTCCAGGATGAGAGTGACAGGCCCACGGGCAGCCAAGAACTCGATGAGGTCGAGCACCTGCTCCCCGGCGGTGATGTCGGCGCGCGCGAAGTCAACCGCTGCGACCTCGGCCTGCAGCTCGGTGACCGCGGCAACCCGTTCGCGCGCGTCGGCATCGCCGGACGCCAAGGCGTCGAGCAGCAGGCCGTAGGGGCGGCGCTGGTCCATCGCATCCGCCGAAGCGTGCAGCACCGGACCCGAGGCCGGGTCCGCCCGAGCCAGGGCCGCCGCGATGAGCGTGGTCTTGCCGATGCCCGGTTCGCCGCGAACGAGGATGAGGGACCCGTGCGAATGCCCGTCGAGCGTGAGGGCGTCGGCCAAGGTGCGCAGCTCTGCCTCACGTCCGACGAACGGTCGGCTCGCAGGCGTGTGTCTGCCGCCCTGCACAGCAACAGCCATCGGAACCTCTCGCCCGCTGTGGCCAGCACCGACGCGGGAAGAAACTGCAGGAACAGCTGATGCCGCGACCTATGCCCTTGACCCTCCAAAATACCTCCGGGCCCCCGCCTTGCGAGGGCGATTGGGCAGGTCCGTCAACCGCCCTACTGCCCTATGTCCCCCGCCTCGCCGCTGAGTGGTTGGACACCACGCCTGACGAACGACACCACCGCGTGCAGGCAACCGCAATGTTCGCCGACATCTCCGGGTTCACGGCTCTCACCGAGCGACTCGCTCGCCTCGGGGCCGTCGGTGCAGAGCAGATGAGCGACACCCTCGACGCCACCTTCGGAAGGCTGCTGACCGTCGCGCACTCGGACGGCGCAGATCTGCTCAAGTGGGGAGGCGACGCCGTCGTCCTGCTCTTCCGGGGTGAGCAGCACGCGGCTCGCGCAGCGCGGGCGGCCCACCGGATGCGCGCGGCATTGCGTGACCTCGTGCGCAGGAATGCGCTCCCCGTCCGAGTGAACCTCCGGATGTCGATCGGCCTGCACACCGGGTCGTTCGACCTGTTCCTCGTCGGGGACCCCGCGAGCCACCGCGAGCTCCTGATCGCCGGGCCGGCAGCGACCGAGCTCGTCGAGATGGAACGCCTGGCCGAGGCCGGGCAGGTCGGCCTCAGTGCGACGACGGTCGCCCTCCTGCCGCAATCCAGCTGGGGCGCACCGCTTCTGGGCGCATCGACCCCGGGCGCTCGACTGCTGGGTGCCAGCCCGTCATTCCCTGAGCACGTCGCCACGGACCACCTCGTCATCACCGACGTCTCCCCGTGCATCCCACCGATGATCCGGGAGCACCTCGCCCAGGCCCACGGAGAGTCCGAGCACCGCTCGGTGGCAGTCGCCTTCCTGGAGTTCTCGGGCATCGACGCGCTGCTGCGCCACCCCGACCGGGGACCCAACCGGGGACCCAACCAGGGACCCGACCACGCAGACGCGGCGGCAGAGGCTCTCGACGAGGTGGTCCGCAACGTGCAGCACGCCTGCCTGGATCACGGCGTCGTCTTCTTTGAGTCCGACCTCTCCAGCGACGGCGGCAAGGTCATGCTCACCGCCGGCGCTCCACGCAGCACGGGAGAAGACAGCGAACGGCTGCTTCGCACGGCTCACGACATCGTCGCGCGGGCCGGGGTGCTCGCGCTGCGGATCGGGGTCAATCGAGGGTCTGTCTTCGCGGGAGACTTCGGGCCGAGCTTCCGACGCACCTACTCGGTCAAGGGCGACGCCGTGAACCTCGCAGCGCGCATCATGGCCAAGGCAGCACGCGGCGAGGTCCTCGCGAGCGATGACGTCGTCTCCCGCTCACGCACCTTCGTGCGCGCCGAGCGGCTCGAACCCTTTGCCGTCAAGGGGAAGTCCCACCTGGTGCACGCCGTGCGCGTCCTTGGCATCGTCGACGGAAGAGCCGCCGCACGCACGGTCACCCCGTTCATCGGCCGCGAGCGCGAGCTGGCCCTCCTGC
Organism: Knoellia sp.; assembly: GCA_039917755.1. Lineage (GTDB taxonomy): Bacteria > Actinomycetota > Actinomycetes > Actinomycetales > Dermatophilaceae > Knoellia. Next base: position 15,191 of record JBDSIV010000119.1, read on the forward strand.
GGGCCCCCATGCTGCGCGCGCTGCAGCGGACCGGCTCGGTCGTCGACATCTCGGGTGAGCCCGGAATCGGCAAGTCTCGCCTGGTCACCGAGCTCGCGCCCTACCCAGCGGACCTCGTGGTGCTCACCACCACGTGCAGCAACTACAACGCCAGTGCGTCGTACTTCGCGTTCCGCACGTTGCTGCGCGACCTGTTGGGGATCGGCCCCGACGACGACGGCCCCACAGTGCAGCGGCAGCTGGCTCGGCGGGTGCAGGACGAGGCCCCTCACCTCGTGCCATGGCTCCCGGTGCTGGCGCCCCTCCTCGCTGTCGAGATGCCCTCCACCCAGCAGACCCGCGACCTCGACGAACGGTTCCGACGCAACCGGCTCGAGGAGGTGGCGCTCGAGCTGATGGACTCCGCCCTGCCGACCCCGACGTTGTTCGTCTTTGAGGACGCCCACCTCATCGACGAGGCCTCAGCCTCCCTGCTGCAACGTCTGTTTGCCCACGCCTTCGAGCGGCCGTGGTGCGTCGTCGCCACCCGTCGGGACGACCCCCCGGGCGCCAGTGCCAGCGCCGACTCCGTCCCCAGAGCCGACCTGCCGGTTCTCGTCCGCATCCCGCTGGGCCCGTTGTCCGACGACGACGCGACCGACCTGATCGAAGCAGCTGCCGGAGACGCCCACCTGGGAGTGCGGGACATCGAGGCCATGGCCGGCCGCGCCGCAGGAAACCCCCTGTTCCTCACCTCGCTGGCGGGGGTCGGGAAGCTCAAGGGACACGCCGGCAACCTGCCGTCCTCGATCGAGGCCGTCTATGGACGAGAACTGGACCGTCTGTCCCCCCGCTCCCGGACGCTTCTTCGGTATGCCGCAGTCATCGGGTCGCGCTTCGACCCAACCCTTCTCGCGGCTCTCGTCCACGACAGCAGCGGTGGCGAAGGTGCCGGCGATGGGCGCGGGATGGCCGCGGACCTGACGGACGTGGACGAGTTCGTCGAGACCTTGGAAGACGGGAGTGTGCAGTTCCGACACGCGCTGCTGCGCGACGTCGCCTATGACGGACTCCCCTTCCGGCTGCGGCGCACCATGCATGCCCGCGTGGCGCACGTGCTCGAGGAGGGTGGCGGCGTCTCGGCGAACCCGGCGGCCCTCAGCCGCCACTTCCATGCCGCAGGGCTCCACGCGCAAACCTGGACCCACTCCCTCATGGCCGGCGAGCAAGCGGCTGCGGCCTACGCCTACAGCGAGGCCGCTGACTACTTCGGGCGGGCACTGGAGGCGGCCGTCCACCTCCCAGAGCTCGAACGGAAAGCCCGCTCCACGGCATACATCCGTCTGGGAGAGTCGCGCGACATCGCCGGTCAGTCGGTCCTGGCGATCGCGGCGTTCCGCGACGCGCGCCAGCTCCTGCGGGACGACCCGATCGGCCAGGCCCGACTGATGTATCGGGAGGCGCGCATCGGACTGCGTCTCGGCAAGTACCCCCAGTCCCTACGCATGCTCACGCGGGCGCTGCACACGATCGCGGACTCCACCGGGCCGGAAGCCGACGGGGTCAGGGCCGAGCTCGCCACCCGCTATGGCTTCTGTCGACATCTCCAGGGTCGCTCCGACGATGCCATCCGATGGACGACCATGGGGGTTCGTTGGGCCGAATCCAGCAGTGACACAACCGTTCTCGCCCACACCTACAATGCTCTCCACCTGGTCTATGGTGCGTCTGCCCAGGCGGAGGATCGGCCCTACGGACGACTGGCGCTCGCTGCCTACGAGGGCCTTGAAGACCTGCACGGACAGGCGCTGTGCGCCAACAACCTGGCCATCGACGACTACCACGACGGACGCTGGACGGAGGCGGCCGAGATGTTCGCGCGGGCCGGGGGGATGTTCCACCGGCTCGGCGACGAGGCCAACGAGGGCAACGTGACCTACAACCTCGGGGACGTTCTCGTCTCTCGGGGCAGGTTCGATGAGGCGCTGCCACCGTTGCGTCGGGCGCTTCGACTGGCCCGTGGGGTCGACGACGAAGAGCTCGTCGCCCTGGCCCTGCGTGAGGGTGCCCGGGCGCACGCGGCGATCGGCAACACGGGGCAGGCGTGGGAGCTGTTCGCCGACGCCCGCACCCGGTTCGTCGAGCTGCACCTGCCCATCGAGATCGCGCTCCTCGACGCCGCCCAGGCCGAGGCCCTCGTGGCCCTCGGGCTCGTCGACGAGGGGCTGAGGACGGTCGTAGCAGCGCAGCGCGAAGCAGTGGTGGGCAGGCTTGCTGACGTCCTTGCGCGCCTCCACCGCGTCCACGCCTTTGCACTGCTGGCGGCGGGTCGACCGCAGGAGGCATCAGAGCAGGTGCGCCTCGGGCTCGAACGGCTGATGACGGGCGGAGATGGCTATGACGAAGCGCTGCTCGGTCTGGCCCGCGCGCAGACCCTCGCACCCACCGAGCCCGAGGCGAGCAGGCTTCGCGCCCATGCCAGGGCGACCTTCGACCGCCTCGGAGTGGTGCGCCTGGTCGGGGTGGAGATCGGGTAGCCGCCGACTCAGATGCTCCCCCTCACGTCGTCAAGAAACAGCACCTGAAGGTGCAGGTCGCCCGCCCCGTCGCGTCGACTGGCGCGGTAGTCGGTGCAAAACTCCAGCGACTCGTCAATGACGTCCTTGGACGAGCAGGCAGTGACCGACTGAAGGGCGTCGGTTGCGCTTCGGGCCCAGAGGGCAGTGAAGGAGGGAACGCCCGCCTTGCCGCACAGGGTCTTGTCGCAGATGAGCTCCATGCGCGCCGGGTGGGTGCGGTCATAGATCCTCGCGCTCCCCACGCTGAGGTTGCCGATCATCTGTGTGACCAAGGCGCCGGCCGCGCAGTGGTCGATCGCCCGACACAGTCCCAGGCTGAGCGCGACACCGCTCGAGGCGCCGTTCGGGAGGGTGACGATGCCGCAGAGCGGGTTGGCCTTGTCGATGACCGCGCAGCCCGCACCGTCGGCGCCCGCACCGTTCTTCAGGGTGTCGGACGTGCCCGGCAGGAAGGAGAGGAACTTCGTGATGTCGAAAGCGTTGCTCGTGCCGCTGATTGCCTTGCGGCCCTTGCCGACCGCGGCATGGATCTGAACCCCGGTCGCTACGGCCGAGTAGGACACAGGGAACGTCGAGGTCGTCGTGCCGCCCACAATGGTCGCCGTCGGCGGACTCAGAACACCTGACCCGCTCGCCCCGAACATCACGACCTGGTCGTTGGGGAAGGCCGCGGCGAGGGCGCCGGCTGTGAGCGTGATCTCCACGGTGAAGGTGTCGCCCGTGGCCGCAAGCACCGTGGGGATGGCGGCCGCCGGGGCATCTCCGAGGCCAGCCAGGACCGTGGGGTCGGTGTAGGCCTTGACCGTCATGCTCGTGGGCGTGGGGAGCGAGCCGGCCGACGCAGGGCCGACCGCCCCTTGGGCCAGGGCCACGACAAGGCCGAAGGTTGCGGCGAGCGCGAGGGCGAGCCTGGATCGACGAGGACGCGGGGTGGACATGGGGTACTCCTGGAACGGGGAAGGGTCGACCAGGTGCACGCACGTGGTCGCGGCCTGTTCACTCTCGCCCCGTCCCAGCTGGTGGGCATCCGTGTCCTCACTGAACTTTCGCTGGGGTCGGGCTGGCGACCAGTGGGTATGCCGGGAGCGAACCTTGACGACAAAACTTCCGTGAGTTCACCGTTGTTCTGGGACCCGCAGGTCCTGAGGATCGGGGCATGACCTCGACTCTCGACACCGGGGCGGACACCGGGCAACGCACCGGTCCGCTTCCAGCGCGTCACACCTCGCGCTCGAAGGACGTGACGCCGAAGCACCAGACCTCGTCGACGCCTCGAAGGGGCCGGGTCGCCCCCCGAACCGTGCTGCTTGTCGCGTCGTTCGGAGCGCTGCTCGCCTTCCTCGACGCCACGATCGTCAACGTGGCCTTCCCCAGCATCCGCGAGTCGTTTCCCGGCACCTCGATCGGGACGATCTCCTGGGTGCTGAACGCCTACAACATCGTGCTTGCGGCGTTCATGATCGTGTGCGGTCGACTGTCCGACCTGTTGGGTCGGCGCCGGCTCTACATCGCCGGGATCACCCTGTTCACCTTGGCGTCGCTCTGGTGTGCGGCAGCAACATCGATCGACGTACTCGTGGTCGCCAGGGTCTTCCAGGCGCTCGGCGCGGCCATGCTCATCCCCGCCTCGCTCGCCCTCGTCATCGAGGCCTTCCCCGGCGAGCACCGCGCCCACGCCGTCGGGTTGTGGGGCGCTGCGGCCGCCGTCGCCGCGGGCCTCGGTCCACCCATCGGGGGTGCGCTCGTGGAAAGCGGAGGATGGCGCTGGGCCTTCCTCATCAACATTCCCCTCGGTGTCGTGGCACTCATCCTCTCGCGGAAGGTCCTCGTGGAGAGTCGGGCCCCGGGCCGCCGCACCATGCCGGACCTTGTGGGGGCTCTCTTGCTGGCTGGGTCACTTGGACTCGGCACGACCGCCCTCATCAAGGCAGGCGAGTGGGGAACGAGCAGCCTCATTCTCTGGGCCGTGCTGGCCGGTTGCGTCGTCCTCGGAGTCGGCTTCGTCGTCAGCTCACGTCGTCACCCGTCACCCCTCATTGACGTCGAGCTTCTGCGGAGCAGGCCCTTCGTCGTCGCCAACATCGTGACGTTGATCGCTGGCGCCGGATTCTTCGCCTACCTGCTCACCAACATTTTGTGGCTTCAGTACGTCTGGCACTACACGGTCTTCACGGCCGGCGTCGCCACTGTGCCGGGGGCGCTCGTCGCTGCGGTCGTCGCCGGAGCGCTCGGGCCCATCGCCGCCCGCCGGGGCTACCGCGGCGTCATCGTCGGTGGCGCGCTGGTCTGGGTCGCAGCCTTCCTCTGGTATCACCAGAGGGTCGGGGTCGAGCCAGCATTTTTGCGTGAGTGGCTCCCTGGGCAGGTGCTCAGTGGCCTCGGAGTCGGTGCCACCCTTCCGTTGCTCGGCAGCCTCGCCCTCGAGGCCGTGCCGGGCGGTCGCTCGGCCACCGCGTCAGCGATCATCTCCAGCGTGCGCCAGGTCGGTGGTGTCCTCGGAATCGCGGTCCTCGTCATCATCCTCGGCACACCTACCCCCGCCACCGTCGTGCGCGTGATGCGCGATGGCTGGACCTTCTGCATCATCTGCTTCGCCCTGTGCGCCGTCGCCGCGCTCTTCCTCGGTCGCATCCGCGCCGCGGAAGGGCCCACCCCCGCGGCGGCTCTGGCAACGCCACCTCCGTCGAGCACGGATCAGGACACCGGCACCGAGTCGGCCGGCCTCAGCGCCGCACCGCCACCGGTCAGGCCTGCCCGAGAGTCTCTCTTCTCCCAGCTTCCGGTCGAGACGCAGCTCCGGATCGAGAGTTCCGCACGTCCATCAACCGTCCCAGCCGGCGGCTGGATCGTGCGCGAGGGTGAGCTCGCCGAGACCCTCTTCGTCCTCACCTCGGGTCGGGCCGAGGTCTTCGTAGGTGAGGAGTCCGTCCGCGAGCTCGGACCGGGTGCGGTCATCGGTGAGCTGGCTCTGCTGACGGGTGGCCGCCGCTCCGCCTCGGTGAGGGCCCGACGCGACTGCCAGGTCCTGGAGGTCGACCGTGAGCTCCTCGATGCGACGGTCTGGAGCGACCGGGAGGCGTTGAGCGCCTTGGTCACTGCCTTGGCCCACCAACTGGCCGAGGCACGCCCTCCTGCGAGCGAGGTGATGCGTCCGGGGGTCGTCGCGGTGGTTGCCGCGAGCGCCGGTGCCCCGACCGACGAGGTGGCCGAGGTCCTGCGCAGCGTATTGGCCACGCACCTGCAAGTCGGCATCCTGCGGGGAGGCGACGACGGTCAGCTCGACCGGATGGAGCAGGACCACGACCGAGTCCTCGTCGTGGCCACGGGCGAGGACGCCAACTGGACGGCGTCATGTCGACGTCAGGCCGACGTCGTCATCCTTGTTGCCCGCACCGGTGAGCCGATCACGCTGACACCGACGGGGCGCGCACAGCCCGACGTCGTGCTCGTCGGGGCAGCTCCCTCCGGCGAAGAGTTGACACAGTGGTCGGCCTTCGACCCGTGGCAGGTGCTCGTCTCAACCGGTCACGACCTCCCCGCTGACCTGGTACGGCTGGCGGCACGCATCGCCGGGAGGTCGGTCGGACTCGTCCTGGCCGGGGGTGGTGCCCGCTCGCTGGCCCACGTCGGGGTGCTTCTTGAGCTTGAGGAGGCCGGGATCCACATCGACCGTCTCGCCGGCGCCAGCTTCGGTGCGGTCATTGCCGGTGCCTACGCGATGGGCCTGACGGCGACGGACGTCGAGGGACTCGCCTACGAGGAGATGGTGCGCCGCAAACCGTTCAGTGACTACACCGTGCCCCGGGTCTCGATCGTGCGTGGACGGCGGACGGACGAGACGATGGAGCGTGCCTTCGGCTCACACCAGATCGAGCTTCTGCCGCGTCAGTTCCGCTGTGTCAGTGTCGATCTGCTCACCCGCAGACTGGTCGTTTTCCGCAGCGGGTCCCTGAGAGAGGCGGTGCGGGCGTCGGCACGACTACCCGGTCTGTTCCCGCCGATCGCGACCGCCGACCAGCTCCTCGTGGATGGTGGCGTGCTCGACAACACGCCGGTCGACGTCCTCACCGAGCGCAACGAAGGGCCGCTCATCGTCGTCAACGTCGCGATGGGGGCGCGGCCGCACCGTGCCAAGGTGGTGGGAGCCGACGGCGTGGTGGTCAAGGCCAGCCGACCCGTGCGCATCCCCGCGCTGGGCGAGACCCTGCTGCGCACGATGATGATCGGCAGCTCGGACTCCATCACGGAGCGCGCACCCGACGCCTACGTGATCACCCCGGCCTCGAGGGGTGTGGGCCTCCTCGAGTTCCACCAGCTCGACACGATGATCGAGTCCGGACGAGCCGCCGCTCGTGAGTTGTTGGGCCGGTCCGGAACAGACCTGCACGCCGCCTCCGACCGCTGAGTGCTGCGAACATGTGCATGCCGTGGGCCAGGAGTCATCGAAGCCCGTTGGCCGGACCAGCGCGGACTGCCCTGGGGGACGACCATCGGCTCATCGAGCTCCTCCGCCTCGGCCAGCGCCTCCCGCACGAGAGCCGCGCCCATGCCACTGCGTCGTTGCGTGGGCAAGACGGCCAGCGGGGTGAGCACCACGATCTGCCTGTCGGCAGCGTCGGCGTCGGCGTCGGGGTGCCGCTTGGGCGAGCGCGCTGCATCTGGATTTCCGTCAGCGGTCGATGCGGACGCACCTCGTCAGCAATGAGTTCTACGGTTCAATCATGACCTCATCTGAGTCGACCGCTCCCACCTTTCGTGACGAGCAGCTGTTGGGCGCGACCTTTGCTCATGTGGACCTATCGGATGCGCGGTTCACCATGGTCGACCTCAGCCGCTCGAGATTTCACTCGGTCGACCTGGCCGACGTCGAGATCCGCGACGCCTCGTTGGCCAGGGTGCGGATGCGTGGGGTCGAGCTCCTGCACGTGGAGGTGTGGGGCGAGCTCGACGACGTCCGGATCAACGGAATCGACATCGCACCGCTCGTGAGCGCCGAGCTCGACCGACGACATCCCGAGCGAGCACTGCTGCGCCCCAGCAATGCTGAGGGATTCCGGAACGCCTGGTCGGTCATCGACGACCTCTGGTCCGGCACGGTCGAACGCGCGCGCCAGCTGGAGGCGACGAACCCCGAGCTGCTTCACGAGAGCGTCGAGGGTGAGTGGTCCTTCATCGAGACGTTGCGCCATCTGGCGTTCGCCACGAGCTCCTGGCTGAGTCGTGCGCTTCTGGGTGACCCGTCACCGTGGCACCCGCTCGAACTGCCGTGGGACGAGATGCGACCCACCCCGGGCGTGCCCCAGGACCGCGAGGCCAGACCGAGCCTCGACGATGCGCTCGCGCTGCGCCACGACCGGTTTGAACGCGTCCGCGCCCACCTCGCCTTCCTCACGGACGAAGAGCTCGCCGTCATCGCAGTGGTGCCGGGTGGAGCGGGGTGGCCGCCGGCCGGTGAGGAGGTCCCGGTCAAGCAGTGCCTCGACACCCTTCTCAACGAGGAGTGGTGGCACCGCCAGTTCGCCGAGCGCGACCTCACCACATTGGAGGCTCGGCTCGCCCGGACGTGACCACCATCCCCCGACGGTCTGGGGTGTCACGTGGCGCTGACCCGCTGGTTCGGGCTCCCGTCAGTCGGACTGCTGTTGCGGATCCAGCCTGAGCGAAGCGTCCGCGGGCCGGGCCAGCGTGATGATGGCGTCCTCGATCTGGTCGTGCTCCTTGATGGAGTCGGACAGTCGGTGCAACCGCTCGGCCAACCTGGACTCGCTGTCGTCACCGACGAGGTCCACGGCCGCAATGAGGAGGATGCGACCGGGTCCGACGAACTCGAGGTGGAGGAACGTGAGCCGCTCGACCTCGGGATCCTCGAGCAGATTGTGCAGGGCACGTTGGCGAATGGCCGGGGCCACTGCCTGACCCACGAGGAAGTCGCGGTTGCGTCCGATGAGGAAGACGGCGATGGCCAGCAGGAGCAAACCGACCGCGATCGAACCGACGGCGTCCCAGCGGGCGTCGCCCGTCACTTGATGCAGGGCGATGCCGATCGACGCCAGCACGATGCCGACCAGCGCGGCGGCATCCTCGAAGAAGACTGCCCGAAGCGTGGGGTTGGAGGTTCGGACGATGAAGGGCAGGGCCTTGAGACCCAGGCGGCGAGCCTCCGTCTGGGTCTGGCGTCGGGCCTGGAGGAACGACGCACCTTCGAGGACGAACGCCAGGGCGAGGACGGCATACGCCCAGCGGTAGTCCACCTCCGCCTCGCTCCCGACCCCCTCCCGCCAGCTCTGGATGCCGTGCCAGATCGACACGACCGCCCCAGCACTGAACAGCCCGAAGGCCGCGAACATCGACCAGACGTAGGCTTCGCGGCCGTAGCCGTAGGGATGCGCCGCATCACTCGGGCGGGCCGCTCGTCGCTCGGCCACGACGAGGAAGACCTCGTTGCCAGCATCCGCCCAGGAGTGGGCGGCCTCAGCGACCATCGACGCCGAGCCGGTGACCAGGGCCACGGCGGACTTGGCGATGGCGATGAGCACATTGGCGACGAGCGCGACGAGGACCGTCACAAGGCTCTCGCCGGTGGACCTGCTGGTCCCGTCAGCTGTGTCGGTCACCGTGTCACTGTGGCACGGCTGGGACACGACCGGTATGCGTAGGTCGCCACTGGGGGGTCAGCTGTCAGCGACGCACCGAACCGCCCACGGGCGGGCCTCGAGCCGTTCCTCCCCGATCGGCTTGCCGCAGACCTCGCACGTGCCATAGGTCCCGTCCTGCGTCTTGGCCAACGCCACCCGCACCTGGGCCAAGGTGGCCAGTAGCCCTTCCTGCACCGTGACCGAGGTCAACCGATCGACGGCAAGGGACGTCCCCTCCCCGATGCGCTTGCCGAACGAGATCGATCCTGTGTCCCCCAACGGTCGGGTGACCACCGCGAGCTCATCGAGCAACGACTGCTCCTTGTCGCTCAGCACTTGGGCTGCCGTGGAGGGGTCCATGCAACGACCCTAGCCGTGAGCACCGACAGGGTCAGAGGTCGAGAACGGCGATCGCGGGCTCGTGCAGGCTGCCGAGCCACACCCGCCCCTCGTGCTCACGTACCCCGGTGACCATGTGATAGCCGAGCGCGGGCACGTCGAGGTCATGGACCAGCTCGCCGTCATCGTCGAAGGCCTGGACTCGCACCGACTCCTTCGGTGCGGGTTGAAGGCGGTCGGGGATGCGCGTGACGGCCCTGCGCACCAGAAGGGGCAGGGTGAACAAGCGCTCCAGCATGGGGTCGAGCGGCGACGCGATGGTCACCCAGATCAGCCCATCACTGCCGCGAGAGATGTTGTCGGGGTAGCCCGGTAGGTCGCCGACAAAAGTGTCGGTCGTTCCGGCACGATCATCGACGAGGTGGTGTCGGGTGACACACCGCGCACCGGTCTCGGCGACGGCCACGAAGCTCTCGTCCGCACTGAGCGCGACACCGTTGGCGAAGGCGAGGTCGTCAACAATGACCTGCGGCTCTCCGTCGGGCTCGAGGCGCAGGAGCCGACCCGTGCGGGTGACCCGGATGAAGTCGGCCTTCCACTCCTGGATGCTGTGCCGGCGCGAGGAGTCCGAGAACCAGATGGTCCCGTCGACCGCGATCGCCGCGTTATTGCAAAAGCGCATGGGTATGCCGTTCACGCCCGTCGCGATGATCTCGACCGCTCCGCTGTCGACGTCGATCCACAACAGCCCACGGTGGGCGTCGCAGACAAGCAAGCGTCCATCAGCGGCGAACTCGATCCCGAGGGGCCGACCGCCGGTGTCGGCGACGCGGCGGATCCGGACACCATCGGGCGACACCTGCCAGATCAGGCCGTCCTCGGTCCCGGTGAAGACGTCGCCGGCATGCGGGCCGTGGGTCGCGACGACCACGTCCTCGGCTCCGGCACCGGGGACGGTGTGCACGGTCAGGGTGGGGCTCACGAGGGGCTCCTTCGCGGTTGGCGTCGAGACCGACCGTAGCCCGACTGTTCTGTCCTCATCACCCCAAGCCTGCGGTTGCTCGGCCGCAGGGTCAGCTCGAGTGCTTCTCAGAACAGCGCCGGCACGCTTCGGGCGCCGGTGTAGAGCGCGACGACGACGAGCAGGAAGGCGAATCCTCGGGTGAGGTGCCGCGGTTGCACGATCGAAGTGATGCGGCCTCCGAGCAGACTGCCGGCGATCGCCGCCGCGGTGAAGCCGACGATGAGGCCCCAGTCGAGCTGCGTGGTTCCGGCGGTGAGGCGAGCCATGAGGGCCGTTGCACTGTTCACCGAGATGACGAGCAGTGAGGTACCCACGGCCACGGGCATGGTGAAGCCCAGCGCGAGCACGAGCGCGGGCACAATGATGAAGCCACCACCGACACCGAAGAAGCCGGTGAGCAGACCGACCGCGGTGGCGGTGACGATGACCTTGAGCAGTCGTGGACAGGCGCAACCGAACGGGTGCAGTGTCAGCATGGGCACCGCCGGCACACCAGCGGCGCCAGGGTGCGCCGATGACTGGCGCTGGGAACGGCGCAGCATGACGATGGCCACGATGAGCATGAGCACGGCGAAGGCGCTCAGCAGCACAGGGCCGGGGACGTTGAGTGCCAGCCGGGATCCGACGAAGGACCCGGCCGTTCCCAGCGCGCCGAACAGCGAGCCCTCGACCACTTTGACGCGCCCTTGACGCGCATGGGGGACGAGGGCCACCACCGAAGTGATCCCGACGATGACCAAGGAGGTCGTCGTGGCCGTGGCGGCGTCCTGGTTGAGGACATAGACGAGGGCCGGAACCGCGAGGATCGAACCGCCCCCGCCGAGAGCGCCGAGTGTCAGACCAATGACGAGTCCGAGGGGCAACACCCAGGGGGACAAGAGGAATCCTTTCGGTGGGTCAGCTGCGACCGAACATGCGCGCGAGGAAGGATCCGCCGCTCGCCTCGGCCTTCACGGCGTCGGAGTGGCCCGGGCAGCGGTCTGCGCGGGGGACACCGGCCATGACCTGGTCGACGTGCTGGCCGCAGCCGGCCCAGGTGGTCTTGCCGCAGACCTTGCAGGTGGCGGGACGACACATGAGAAATCTCCTTCTGTCAGTGCTGGGTGGAGGTGGTGGTGCTGCTGGTGCTGGTTGGTGAACTCAGATGCTGTGGGGGTCAGTTGGACGCAGTCAACGGCAGGCCGGACTTCTCGGCGCTCTCGTCATAGCTGTCGTCGATGAGCACGACGGGGACCTTGTGCCCGGCGAGCACGGAAGCGGCTATCGAAGCGCGGTAGCCGCTGGCACAGTGCACCCAGACCTCACCGGAGGGAACGTCGTCGATCCGGTTGAGCAGCTCGTGGAGCGGGACGTTGGTCGATCCCTCGACGTGACCATCGGCGTATTCGCTGGCGCGACGCACGTCGAGGATGGCCACGGGGCGGTGGTGGCGCACCTGGGCCGCGTCAGCGAACGACGCACGTTCATAGGACCGGAGCGATCCGTCCGTCCAGTCCTGCGGGGAACCGGTGGCGGCGCCCGTGATGGCGTCCATCCCGATGCGGGCGAGCTCGCGCTGCGCCTCGGCGACCTGCTCCGGGCTCTTCCCGAGGAGGGTGAGCGGGGCATCCCACGGGATGAGCCAGCCGAGGTAGGTCGCGAACTGTCCGTCGACACCGAAGTTCAGCGTCCCGGTGACGTGGCCCGCGGCGAACGCGGTGCGCGTGCGCAGGTCGATGACCCACTCCCGGTCGGCGATGCGCGCCGCCAGGGTGTCCTTGTCGACAGACTCCGGCGCGGACAGGTCTGCGGCGCTGGGTCCCTCGCTGTTGCCGGGCGACATGTGCACGTAGTAGGCGGGGTAGTCGTCGAGACCCGCGAAGATGTCGGCGACCCACTGCTCCTCGTCCTGCGTCAGCGCAGGGTTCTGCAGCTTCTCGGTCCCGATGGTCGACTCCGAGCTCCCGCTCGTCGACCCGGCCGCGCAGAACGAGCCGAAGCCGTGGGTCGGAAGCACCTGGGTGTGCTCGGGCAGCTCGGCCGCGAGCCGGTGGGCGGAGGCGAACTGGTGGTGCACCAGCTCGTGCGTGTGCTCCTCACCGAGCAGGTCCGGACGTCCGGTCGCGCCGAAGAGCAAGGAGCCTCCCGTGAAGACACCGACGGAGTCGAACTCCGCGCCCTCCTCCGGTGCGCTCTCGAGCGCATAGGAGAGGTGGGTGAAGGTGTGGCCCGGGGTGGCGATGACGCGGATGCGCATCGTGGGAGAGATCTCGATGACGTCGCCGTCCGCGATTGGTGTGCGCTCGAAGGAGACCTCGTCGGCGCCATTGACGAGGTATGCCGCGCCTGTCGCCTTCGCGAGGGCCAGGCCGCCGGTGAGGTAGTCGTTGTGGAGGTGGGTCTCGAGAACATGGGTGACCCGCACACCGGCCTCGTCCACGTGCTCCATGACGCGGTCGAGGTCGCGCTGCGGGTCGATGACCACCGCCACCGTCCCGTCGTGCACGACGTAGGAGCGGTCACCCAGGGTCGGGGTGTCGATCGTGATGATCGCCGGACTGGTCGATTGCGACATCTGTGCTCTCCTCTGCAACGTGCTGCATACCCCTTGGGGTATCTATCCGGTCCCTACCGTATTACCCCGGGGGGTATGCTCGTCAAATCGGGTTTCCGCCCAGGGAGGTGTGGGCCGCGCAGTCCACAGCCTCCTCCTCAGTCCTACCGCCAGCACAAGGAGTTCCGCCATGGTCACCCTCAACCCGGACGACATGACCCCCGTCCTCAACCGTCTGCGCCGCGCCCAGGGGCAGCTCGGAGGCGTGATCCGTCTCGTGGAGGAGGGTCGGGACTGCAAGGACGTTGTCAACCAGCTTGCAGCCGTCAACCGCGCTCTCGACCGCGCTGGTTTCGCGATCGTGTCCTCCGGGCTGCGCGAGTGCCTCACTGCACCCGAAGGGGTCAACGCCGAGGATCACGCAACGATGGAGAAGCTCTTCCTCACCCTCGCCTGACGACTGGCTTCGCCTCAGTCGGACGCGCCTGGGCTCGGACGCAGGCCCACCACCTCGAGGATGCGGCCGATGCCGTGTCCGGTGCCGATCACCTGACCACCCATCACACCGGCCACGACCGCCAGTCCGGCAACGCTGGCGACCGTTCCGGGCAGCCAGATCCCGACCAGTCGGGAGCGGAAGAGGCTGATGAGGATGTAGCCCAGAAGGACGACGCCTCCGATGAGATCGATCCGGCCGACGACTGTGCCGGACTCCTCGTCCCAACGCATCGCATAGGTCCGTGAGGCGACCAGGCCGACAGTCAGCCCGATGGCGAGGCAGGAAGCCACGGGGATCAGCCCCACCCAGCCGAGCAGCACGCCACGCACGATGACGATGAGGCTGGTGACGAGGAAGATGATGGAGTAGATCCGCATCCGCAGACGAATGGAGTGATCCACCGGCGCGGACCCGGGACGCAATCGACGGCGGTCGTCTCGCTCGGGGGCGGATGCCATGCAGGCACCTTTCACTCGGGGGACATCGCAGGTCGTGTGGACGGACCCAACCGTGCGACCGTGCTCGCCGGGTCGACCTGCCACAAGTATCCCGCTCGAGCGCATGACAGAGGACGTTCTTTGACGATGGCTTCAACGTCGTGGGTGTCAGGCAGCGGCTCGGAACACCCGTCACTCAGCGGGGCGGCTGGCGCGCGGTGGGCAGGGTGAGGATCTCGACTCCGCTGTCGGTGATGGCGATCGTGTGCTCGCTGTGGGCCGTGCGAGCGCCGGTGGCACTGCGCAGGGTCCAGCCATCGGGATCGGTGATGAGTTCGTCGGTGTCCTCCATGATCCAGGGTTCCAGCGCCAGCAGGAGCCCCTGGCGAAGCGTGTAGCCGCGGCCGGGGCGACCGGAGTTGGAGACGTGCGGGTCCTGGTGCATCGTCGAGCCGATGCCGTGACCACCGAACTGGGTGTTGACCGCATAGCCCGCGTCCGTGAGGACGGAGCCGATGGCATGGGAGATGTCGCCCATGCGAACACCTGGTCCGGCTTTGGCGATCCCGGCCGCAAGCGCGCGTTCGGTCGCGGCGATCATCGCGATGCTCTCGGGCGGCTGTGAGCTGCCCACGATGAAGCTGATCGCCGAGTCGGCCGCGATCCCCTTGAGGGAGACGGCGAGGTCCAGGGTCAGCAGGTCGCCGTCGGCCAGCGCGTAGTCGCGCGGCAGCCCGTGCAGCACGGCATCGTTGACGGAGGTGCAGATGTAGTGGCCGAAGGGGCCGCTCCCGAAGGAAGGCGCGTAGTCGACGTAGCAGGACTGCGCCCCGGCCTCGTCGATCATGGCCTTCACCCACCGGTCGATCTCGAGGAGGTTGGTGCCGACCACGCTGCGACGCTTCACGCTCTGCAGGATGTCGGCAACCAGCGCGCCACTGTGGCGGGCCCGCGCGATCTCGGTGGAGTTCAGGATCTCGATCACACTGATCATGATCACAGACACTGCCTGACACACGGAGCACCCCACAGTCCTCAGCCCGTTGGTGCGCGCCCGAAGCTCGCGGGGATCACCCCGTCATCTCCGAGCGCTTCCCGCAGCCAGAGTTCTATCCCGGCAATGTGCATGGTCGCAAAGGATCTGGCCAGCTCTGGTTGGCGGGAGGCGATCGCCTCGACGATGGCCAGATGATCGGCCATGGTGCGCTCGACCGCCCCCGACTGCGTCAGCCCGCGCCAGACCCTTGCCCGCTGGGTGGGACCACTCAACCCATCGAGCAGAGAGCCCATGACTGAATTGCCGCTGCCGTGGGCGATGGTTCGATGGAACTCAAGATCGGCGGCAACGAGGTCGTCCACCGACGGGTTCGCACCAACGGAGTCGAGTTGACGTCGCAACCCGACGATGTCCTCGTCCGACATCCGCAACGCAGCCATGGCGGTGGCCGCCGGCTCGAGGACGCGGCGCACTTCCAGGAATTGCAGGACGGTGTCGTCCTGATGGAAGTCGACAACGAACTGCATGGCTCCCATGAGCAGCTTGGGCTCAAGACTGGTGACATAGGTGCCGTCGCCCTGGCGCACATCGAGGACGTGGATGAGCGAGAGCGCCTTGACCGCCTCGCGCAAGCTGTTGCGCGAGAGTCCCAGTCGCTCGGCAAGGTCGGCCTCGCGAGGCAGCCGATCGCCCGGCTTGAGCTCGCCGGCGACGATCATCCCCCGGATCCGGGTGATCGCCTCGTCTGTCACTGCCATGCGCGCGCCTCTCTGGAGATCAGGCAGGGCGTCAGGTCTCGACCCCCCCGAGTGAAGACTAGCCAGCCGGGCACGACTCCTGCTCACGCAAGAAGGACGTGCCCGGCTGGCCTGAGGATCACTGATACAGAACGGCAGCGACCTTGGGGTCGGTGATGTTCGTCTTGTCGTACCAGTAGTAGCCGGTGTCGATGCTCTTGGGCAAGGTCTCGCCCTTGATCGCCTTCATCGCGGCCTTGACGACCTCCTCGCCCATACCCACGGGGTTCTGGGTGATCGCACCCGCCATCTCGCCAGAGTTGATGGCGTCGATCTGTGCCTTGCCCGAGTCGAAGCCGACGATGACGACACCCTTCTTGCCGGACTCCTGCACTCCCTTGACGACACCGATTGCCGAACCCTCGTTCGATCCGTAGATGCCCTTGACGTCGGGGTTGGCAGCCAGGATCGACTTGGTGATGTCGGCCGACTTCGCCTGGTCACCCTCGCCGTACTGGACCGGGAGCAGGGTGATGCCGGGTGCATTGGCCTTCATCCAGTCAATGAAGCCGTCGCGCCGCTGCTGACCGGTGAGGCTCGTCTGGTCGTGGACGACCATCGCGACCTTGCCCTGGCCACCGAGGAGTTCAGAGAGGTGCTTCGCGGCTTCGGCCGCTGCCGCCTTGTTGTCCGTGGCCGCGGTGGTGAGCGGGATGTCGGACTCGACGCCGGAGTCAAAGGCGATGACCGGGATCTTGGACGACTTGGCCTGCTGGAGCAGACCTTCGGCCGCCTTCGAGTCAAGCGCGGCGAAACCGATCGCAGCCGGCTTCTTGGCCAGCGCGTTGGTGAGCATCGTGATCTGGGCCTCGACCTCCTTCTCTGTGGCCGGACCCTCGAAGGTGATGGTCGCGCCTTCCTTGGCGGCTTCCTGCTCGGCGCCCTTCTTCACGGCCTGCCAGAACTGGTGCTGGAAGCCCTTGGAGACGATGGCGATGTAGGGCTTGTCGCCGGCCCCGCCGGCCCCGCCGGTCTTGCCCGCGGCTCCGGTGTCGTCGCCGCTGCCACATGCCGCGAGCGCGAGGGCGATCACGGAGGTTGCGGCGGCCGTCATGACGTGACGTCTACGCATGGTGGTGCTCCTTACTGAGGGGTGGTGGCCAGGTGGCCGTGGGGTGTTCCGGCTCGCACCGGCGTTCAGGTGGCCGTCCGCTTGCGCACGATGTCTGCATAGACGGCGATGAGGATGACCGCACCGAGGATGACGTTCTGCCATTCCTGCGGGATGGACATGAGTTGAAGCCCGTTGTTGAGGACCGAGATGATGAGGGCGCCAATGACTGTGCCCACGATGGATCCCTTGCCACCGGCAAGGGAGGTCCCGCCGATCACCACGGCTGCGATGGCCTGCAACTCGTAGCCAGAACCGGTGGCCGGCTGGGCCGAGCCAAGGCGGGCTGAGATCATGACGCCGGCGAGTCCGGTGAACAGCCCAGCGAGGGTGTAGATGAGGATCTTCCACTTGATGACGTTGATGCCCGACAACGCCGTGGCCTCCTCGTTGCTACCAATGGCGAAGGTGTAGCGACCCAGAATGGTGCGACGGATGAGGATGGCCGCAATGATCGTCGCAAGGATGAGGACGACCACGGCGTTGGGGAAGTTGACTCCCGGGATGAGGTTGCCCGTCGACAGCTTGAGATAGCCAGGCGAGTCATTGAAGTAGATGGGCGCGCTGTGCGAGACCACGAGGGCCAGACCTTGGGCCACGAGCATCGTGGCGAGCGTGGCGATGAAGGGTGGCAGGCCCAGTTTGGCGACGTTGAAGCCGTTGATGAAACCCAGCAGTCCTCCAAAGAGCACCGCGAGAAGTACACCCAATGGCCAAGGGATACCCCAGTTGACGATGAACTGGCCCGACATCACCGCGCACAGGGCCATCCCGGTGCCGATGGACAGATCGATCCCGCCGGTGATGATGACAAACGTCGTGCCGAGCGCGAGCAGCCCGATGACCACAGTCGAGAAGAGGACGTTGACGATGTTGCTGTAGGTGAGGAATGTCGAACTGGCGATCGAGAAGAAGATCGCGATGACGATGAGGCTGGCGAAGGCGAGCAGTTGCTGGAGCCGGTCGCGCAAATTGGCCGCGGTGCTGGGCCCTGTTGTGGTCGGCTTCGCCGTGGTCTCGGTGGTCATGACTGTCCTGCCTTACGGGCCGTGGGATCGGGGGTGGCATGCGTGGTGGTCGGTGGCTCGTCGGGTCGAAGCGTCGCGAGGTGCATGACACTCTCGGGCGTCGCGTCGTGGTGCGAGAGTTCACCGGTCACTCGGCCTTCGCTCATCACGAGCACCCGGTGGGCCATGCGCAGCACCTCGGGCAGTTCGGAGGAGATCATGATGATCGACTTGCCCTGAGCTGCCAGCTCGTTGAGGAGGCGATAGATCTCCTCCTTGGCGCCCACGTCGATGCCTCGAGTGGGTTCATCGAAGATGAGGATGTCGCAGTCCTTGGTGAGCCACTTGGCGATGACCACCTTCTGCTGGTTGCCGCCGGAGAGGTTGCGCACTTCCTGGCGCACCGATGGCGTCTTGATGCCGAGGCTGGCGACCGACTTCTTTGCGGTCTCCTCGATGGCCGAGTCGAGCACAAAGCCTCGCCGAGAGAACCGGTCAGTCAGGGAGGACAGCGCAATGTTGGTGTGGACCGGCTGTTCGAGCAAGAGGCCGAGGTGCTTCCGGTCCTCGGAGAGGTAGCCGATGCCCAGTTCCGCAGCCCGAGCCGGGTTGGGGATGCTGACCTCCTCGCCGCGAAGCGAGATGGTCCCAGAACTGACCTGATCGGCACCGACGATGGCGCGGGCCACCTCCGTGCGTCCGGCACCCATGAGCCCGGCGAACCCGAGGATTTCGCCGCGTCGCAGTTCGAAACTGACATCGCGCAGCAACGCCTTGGTCGACAGCCCATGGACGGCCAGAAGCTCCTCCCGGTCATCACGCACATTCTCTGGACGGGCCTCGGTCTGCACCGTGCGGCCCACCATCATGGAGATGACCTCCGGCATCGACGTCTTGGCGGTGTCGACGGTGCCGACGTAGTTGCCGTCACGCAGGACACTGATGCGTTGCGAGATGGCCTTGAGCTCGTCCATCCGGTGCGAGATGTAGATGACGCCGGTGTCGGGCCCGACGAACCGCTGAATGAGGCCGTGGAGCACCTCGACCTCGGCATCATTGAGCGCAGCCGTCGGCTCGTCCATGATGAGCACTTTGGCCTCGTGAGAGAGCGCCTTGGCGATCTCGACCATCTGCTGCTTGGCGATGGTCAGGGAGCCGACCAGCGCGCCGGGGTCGAGGGAGAGGCCGAGCCGGTCCAGGAGCTCACCAGCAGTCGCGTTCAAGGCACGATCGCGCGTGAAGAACCCGCCCGAGCGGGGCTCGCGACCGATGTAGATGTTTTGCGCGACCGTGAGGTCGCGCATCAGGTTGAACTCCTGGTGGATGATGCTGATGCCCTGGTCCTCGGCATGTTTGGGGTTCAGCGGGGTGAACTCGGCACCATTGATACAGAAGGTGCCTGCATCCGGAGTGTGGATGCCGGAGAGGAGCTTCATCAGGGTCGACTTGCCCGCGCCGTTCTCGCCCACGAGGGCGAGCACTTCGTTGTGACGCAGGTCGAGGCGGACATCGGTCAAGGCCTGGACGCCGGGGAACCCCTTGCTGATCCCCTCGAGCTCCAGGAGGGGTGTGCTTGCTGCGGTCATGACCCGGCTCCCGGCTGCTCAGGAGTGACGAGTCCCTTGCGAAGCAACGCGTTGCCATAGACCCGGGTCTCCCCCGTGCGCAGCACGAGTTGGGCGCTGGCCACGAGGTCGTAGTAGCCGAACCGGTCGACGAACTGAGTTCCATCGCGTCCCAGCCCGGCCGCCTCCATGAGTTGCTCCTGAACGGGCAGCACGGTCTCGTCGGCCGAGGTCATGAGGTCGAGGGCGGGCGCGTCGTCGAGAGGGAGCACCGAACAGACAGCCGCCACGACATCGGGCGAGGTCGTGCACGGCAGGTCGATGACGACACGACCGATCCTCGCGGCGGGGAAGTGGGCATCCACCACGGCGACGGAGTCGGAGTGACCCATGGCATCGAGATGGAGGAGCACGGGTCCGGTGAGGAGAGGGTTCACTCCCTGGAGCACAACGATCACATCCTTGGAATCAGTTGGTGACGCGGGTGGGCGGTGCAGTGCAGTGGGTCAGGCTGCCCCAGGTGGCGTTGGTCCACGCTCGTCGGGGTTCAACCCGTAGACGCGAGTGGCGGTTTGCCACCACACGTCGTCCTGCTCGTCGGGGCTGAGTTCGCTGATCAACTCACCCAGAACGCCGAGGGTGCCGATGTAGCCGGAGCCGGTGACGCTCATCGGCCAGTTGCTGCCGAACATGAGCCGCTGTGGGCCAAAACTGTCGAGCGCGATCTCCCACACAGGTCGCAGTGCTTGCACCGACCACTCGTGGTCGGGGATCTCCAGGCCCGAGACCTTGGCGACCACGCTGTCATGGGCGGCGATCTCTCGCAGTTGCCTTTCCCAGGCGTCCATCGCCTCGGTGTCTCGCGGCGGCTTGGCGAGGTGGTCCACCACCAGGACCAGGTCGTCGACCTGCTGGGCCGCGGCAAGGGCACCGCCCAGTTGCCGGGGAAACGCGTCCGGAACATCAAGGGGTATGCCGTGTGCCGCGAGCGTGGCCAGCGTCGCCCGCACGGTGGGCAGGTCCAGGACATCGGCTCGAGAGTCATCGTGGATGAGTTGACGCACCCCACAGAGGTGGGGCGAGGAAGCCCACTCATCGACACGCTCGTGCGCACCCTCGCTGTCCTCGAGGTCGAGCCAACCCACCACTCCGAGAACCCAATCACTGCCGACGGCAATGTCCAGCATGGCCGCAGTGTCCAGCACCGAGTCGGCCGCCTGGACCAGGACTGCTCCGTGTATGCCGGCCGCGGACAGCTCAGCCTTCGCCTGTTCGGCCGTGAACGGGGCACACAGTGGACCCAGGTCGGGGGTGAGCCAGTCATAGACCCCGAGGGCCGGATCCCACAGATGAAGGTGCGCATCGAGTCGCGACCTCGCCAGCCTCATCGGATCACCGCGGGGATCAGTGCCTCGTCCACGAGGGCTTCCCACAGGGCTGGGTCGACAGTGGCCTGCGCCCGTTCGGCGTTCTGACGGATCTGATCCGGGGTGCGTGCACCGAACACGACAGAGTCCACAGTCGAGTCCAATGCCGCGTAGTGCAGCGCGGCGGTCGGAAGATCGGTGCCGTGCGAGTCGCACACGTCGGCCAGGCGCTCCGCTCGGGCCAGCACCTCTGCAGGGGCGGTCGAGTAGTCGAAGCGGCCGGAGGGGCGGGCGGTTGCAAGCAGGCCGGAGTTGTAGATGGCTGTGGCGGCCACGGCCACCCCGCGTTCGTGACACAACGGCAGAACGCGTGCGCTCGCGGTGTGGTCGAGCAGCGTGTGCCGTCCGGCGACCATGAGGACATCGGTCGCGCCGTGCTCGCCTCCGGCAACGAGCGAACCCTCGTCCATCGAACCCACTCCGACGCGGGTCACCCACCCCTCGTCCCGCAGCTCGGCCAGAGCGCGCAGACCGGAGTCGACGGCCACGCTCGGTTCGGGCGCCTTCTCGGGGTCATGCAGATAGAGGGTGTGGACCCGGTCGAGCCTGAGACGCTCGAGCGACTCGGACACGCTGGCTCGTACGCCGTCAGCGCTGAAGTCCCACACCCGCACGAGGTCGCCGGGGACCTCGAACATGTCGGTGTCACGCTCGGTGGCCAACGGGTTGGCCCGCAGCAGGCGCCCAACCTTGGTCGAGACGCGGACGGAGCCGGACGGCATACGCGCGACGAAGTCGCCAAGCCGCCTCTCCGAGAGGCCGAGACCGTAGTGGGGTGCGGTGTCGAAGGAGTGGATTCCGCACTCCCAAGCGGTCTCGAGCAGCTCTTGGGCCTGCGCGTCGGTCATCACCTCGTGCAGGTTGCCGAGAGTGGCCACGCCGAGGGTGAGCGACCCAGAGGGAAGGCTCATGCCGAGGGAACCCACTCGTACTCCGTGATGCTCGCGGCGAGCATCTCGGTGCCGGCACCGGGAGCCGTGGGGGTCACGTAGTGCCCGCGCTCGATGACCACCGGAGTGACGAAGTGCTCGTGAAGGTGGTCGACGAACTCGATGAACCGCCCGTCCGTCGTGCCGGAGACGGCCACGTAGTCGAACATCGACAGGTGCTGGACGGCCTCGCAGAGGCCGACGCCGCCAGCGTGCGGGCAGACTCGCACCCCGAACTTCGCGGCCAGCAGGAGCATCGCGATGTTCTCGTTGACTCCGGCCACTCGCGTGGCGTCGATCTGCAGCACCTCGAGTGCTTGCGCCTGGAGGAACTGCTTGGCGAGAACGCGATTCATCATGTGCTCACCGGTGGCAACCGGGATGGGAGCGATGCCCCTGGCGATCGCCGCGTGGCCAAGGACGTCATCGGGGGAGGTCGGCTCCTCGACCCACGCGATGTCGTGATCGCCGAGCGCATTGACCCACGCGATGGCATCCGCGACGTCCCAGCGCTGGTTGGCGTCGATGGCTATGAGGATGTCGTCACCGACCGCCTCCCTGGCCACCAAGAGACGGCGCCGGTCGTCCTCGAGGACCGCCCCGACCTTGAGCTTGATCTGCGTGAAGCCCTGCGCGACAGCCTCCTTGGACAGTCGGGCCAACTTCTCGTCGTCGTAGCCCAACCAGCCGGGGGTGGTCGTGTATGCCGGGTAACCGGTCTCGAGGAGGCTGGCGATGCGCTCGGCGCGGCCGGGTTCGGCCGCGCGGAGGATGGCCAAGGCGTCATCGCGGGTGAGGGCGTCGGTGAGGTAGCGGAAGTCGACACAGTCGACGAGCTGCTCGGGGGTCATGGTGCCCAGCAACTGCCACAGCGGCATACCGGCACGCTTCGCCTTGAGGTCCCACATCGCATTGAGCACGGCACCGATGGCCATGTGCATGGGGCCCTTCTCCGGGCCCAGCCACCTCAGCTGGGAGTCGTGGACGAACAGGCGCCACGCAGCGCCCATGTCCGCGAGCAAGGTCTCCACGTCCTGACCCATGAGGTGCTCACGCAGCGCCTCGATCGCGGCGACCTGCACCTCGTTGCCACGACCGATGGTGAAGACGAACGCATGCCCCTCGAGGCCATCGTCGGCATCGGTGATCAGGCGCACATAGGCGGCGGAGTAGTCGGGGTCGGGATTCATCGCGTCCGAGCCGTCCAACAGCAACGAGGTCGGGAAGCGCACATCGTGGGTGTGCAAGGCGATGAACTGGCTCATGGGACTCCATCGTAAAAAGGGCTTGCGCCATGAAACATCCTACCTTTACGGTGTGTCAAGTGTTTTGTTGCAGGCTGTGACCGACAAAGGCACACAAATCCTGTTCATCATCGGAGGTTTGACATGAAACTGGCTCGGTTCGGACCTGCTGGCGCCGAGGTGCCCGCCGTCCTGCACGACGGGGTGTGGCGCGACGCCCGGCCTGCGCTGTCCGTCCGAGCCGAGTTTGGAGGTGACTTCGGCCCGGCCTTCTTCGCGCACGGCGGAGTGGACCTCGTGGCCACGCAGGTCGACTCCCTGCCGGAGTTGAGCACGCAGGGCCTGCGCCGAGGTGCACCCATCGGCCGTCCCGGCGCCGTCATCTGTGTGGGCATGAACTACGCCGCCCACGCCGCTGAGTCGGGTGCGTTGCCGCCGGAGCAACCCGTCATCTTCCTCAAGCTACCCAACACGGTCGTCGGCCCAGACGACGACGTGGCCATCCCCCGCGGCAGCACCAAAACAGATTGGGAGGTCGAGCTTGGCATCGTCATCGGCGCCACCACGACCTACCTGGACTCCCCCGAGGAGTCGCTGGCCCGCATCGCCGGCTTCGTGGCGGTCAATGATGTCTCCGAACGCGACTTCCAACTCGCCGTCTCCGGAGGTCAATGGAGCAAGGGCAAGTGCTGCGCCGGATTCAGTCCCACCGGACCGTGGCTCGTCACCCCGGACGAGATCGAGCACCAGAACCTCACGCTGCGCAGTTGGGTCAACGGCGATGAACGCCAGAACTCCTCCACGGCCGACATGGTCTTCGACGTCGCCACGATTGTGCACCACCTCAGCCAATACCTCGTCCTCGAGCCCGGTGACCTGATCCTCACCGGAACGCCCGAGGGCGTGGCCCTGTCGGGCCGCTTCCCCTATCTCGCCGTCGGCGACCTGTGTGAGATCGAGATCGAAGGCCTCGGCCGTGCCCGCCAGCATTTCGTGACAGGAGCATCATGAACGACTTCCAAGGGCTCGTCGCCATTGTCACCGGAGGCGCGTCGGGCATCGGCGCCGCTGTCGTCAACGAATTGAGCACTCGTGGTGCCCTCATCGGCGTCCTTGACCTCGACCCGGCCTCGGTCGCCGAGACCAAAACCCTTCTCCCCCAGCGGTGCGACGTCGGCGACGACGCCTCTGTCAGCGCGGCTGTTGCGGCGGTGGCAGAGCGTTTCGGACGGATCGACATCGTCATCAACAACGCCGGGATCGGGGCCCAGGGCGACGTCGCCGCCAACCCCGATGACGAGTGGCATCGCGTCTGGGACGTCAACGTCCTCGGTGCCGTGCGCGTCACCCGGGCTGCCCTGCCCCTGCTCAAGGCCTCCCCCTCCGGGGCTGTGGTCAACACCGGCTCCATCGCCGCGACCCAAGGACTTCCCCAGCGGGCGCTGTATTCAGCCTGCAAGGGCGCCATCCACGCCCTGACTCGCGCCATGGCCGTGGATCACCTGGCCGATGGCGTCCGGGTCAACGCCGTTGCTCCCGGGACCACTGACACCCCGTGGGTGGGGCGCCTCCTCGACAGCGCCGACAACCCGGCCAAGGAGCGTGCAGCGCTCAACGCGCGCCAGCCTCACGGCCGCCTCGTCACCGCCGAGGAAGTCGCCACGGCAGTCGCCTACCTGGCCTCACCGCGTTCGGGTTCCACCAACGGAGTCTGTCTGGCGGTCGATGGGGGCATGGACAACATCGTCCCCCGCCCGCGCCCGGCCGGCTGAGCCCCGCTTCACCAGCACCACAGGGGGCCCCAGATGGGTGTGCCCCCCTTGCTCATTCCCCGTTTGAGAGCACCCACGAACTCTCAACTCTTGCTGAGGAAGGCTTTCATCGCAGCGCGGGCTTCCTCACTGCCGAAGAGCTGCTCCGAGAGTTCAGCCATCGACTCGCCTTGAGCGTCGATCCGCGCGAGGAGGTCGGCGTTGAGCAGACGCTTTGTCTCGCGCAGCCCCTGATTTGTGCCCCGGGCCAGATCACCAATGACCGCGTCGACCTCGGCGGACAGCGCCTCCTTTGCCACGACCCGAGTGACGAGCCCCGCAACCGCAGCCTCGGTGGCGGACACCCGGCGTCCCGACAAGAAGAGGTCCGACGCGGCTCGCGAGGTGAGGCGAGGCAGAAGGGGAAGTGAGATGACCGCCGGAGCCAGCCCGAGCCGCACCTCGGTGAGCTGCACCGTCACGTCGTCGGAGGCGATGACGATGTCGGCCGCGCCCACGATCCCCAGCCCGCCCGCAACGACGGGCCCGCCCAGCTCCACGACCACGGGCGAGCTCGCGGCAGCGATCTGGCGGAACAGGTCGACGAGGGCAGACGTGGCACCCGACGCTCCCTGCGCCGCCTCGGACAGATCGGCGCCCGCGCAAAAGACCCGATGCGCTGACCGCAGCAGGATGACGCGCACCGAGTTGTCCTGGTCAGCGGACGCGACGTGGGCCGCCAGCTCGCGGACGAGCTGGCGGCTCAGGGCGTTGCGGTTGTGCGGGCTGTCGAGGGTGATCGTCGCGACGGCATCCTCGACGGACAGGTGGACGAGCTCGGTCATCGTCATCTCTTCTCAGTGGCGTCAGGTCAGTGATCGGGATACGTGGGAGGCGGGTCGGGTGCTCAGGCGGTGGTCGGGGTTCAGTAGGACTTCGGCAGGCCGAGGCTGAACTGGGTGACGAAGTTCAACACCATCTCGCGGCTCACCGGAGCGATCCTCGAGAGGCGAGAGGCCGCAATCAGGTCGACCAGACCGTACTCCTTGGCCAATCCATTGCCTCCGTGCGTCTGGACGGCGCGATCGACGGTGGTGCACACGGCTTCACCGGCGGCGTACTTCGCCATGTTGGCCGCCTCCGCTGCGGCCATGAGGTCGCCAGCAGCGAGCAACGCGCTGGCCTTCTGGGTCATCAGCCGGGCCATCTCGATCTCGATGTGGCTCTGCGCGAGGGGGTGGGCGATCCCCTGGTGGGCGCCGATCGGCTGCCCCCACACCTCACGCTCCTTGGCGTAGGCGATGGCCTTGGCCAGGGCATAGCGCGCCATTCCCGTGGCATAGGCCGAGGCCATGATGCGCTCCGGGTTGAGGCCAGCAAAGAGCTGCTCGATCCCTGCGTCCTCCTCACCCACGAGCTCTTGCGCCGACACTCGCACGTCGTCGAAGAAGAGCGTGAACTGCTTCTCGGGCGAGCGGATTCCCATGTCGATCTCATGAGCGGTGAAGCCCTGCGCGTCGGTCGGCACCATGAACAAGGTGGGGGACAGCTTGCCCGTCTTGGCATCGGCCGTACGCGCGACCACGAGCACGTGTGAGGCCTCATCGACCCCGGAGATGTAGGTCTTGCCCCCCGAGAGGAGCCAGTCCTCGCCGTCACGACGAGCAGAGGTGATGATCTTGTGGGAGTTCGACCCTGCGTCTGCCTCGGTGATCGAGAAGGCGACCTTGAGGGTTCCGTCGGCGAAGCCGGGGAGCCAACGCTGCTGCTGCTCCGGTGTGCCGAACTGGGCCACGATCGTGCCGACAATGGCGGGCGAGACGACCATCATGAGCAGCGGGCAGCCAGCTGTCGCGAGCTCTTCACAGACCGCGGCCAGGTCACCGATGTCACCGCCACCACCACCGAACTCCTCGGGCACGGCCACTCCGAGGTAGCCCAGTCGCCCGGCCTCGGCCCAGAGCTCATCAGTCTTTGTGCCCGAACGGGCACACTCCTCGAAATAGGCGGGACCATATTTCGACCCCAGGTCACGTACGGCCTTGCGCAGGGCGACGCGCTCCTCGGTCTCGGTGAACATCGTGCTCATGCGGACTCTCCTGAGTGGTGCGCTTGGGATGCTGGTGTCTCGGTGGTGTCCGCGACGAGAACGGCGAGAACCGCGCCCGCCGCGACCTGGGCACCGACACGGGCCTGCAAATCCGTGACACTGCCAGCTGCTGGTGCGGTGATGGTGTGTTGCATCTTCATTGCTTCGAGGACGGCGATGGTGTCGCCCTTGGCGACGCTCTGCCCCTCAGCCACGAGAACCTGGACGACCACGGCAGGCATCGGCGCCAGCAGTGAGCCCTCCTTGACGCTGTCGGCCGGGTCGGTGAAACGAGGCACTGTGTCGAACGAGACGCTCCCGTGGGGTCCATCGACGTCGACGCTCTCGGGGCCGACGTGGACGCGGTAGGCCTCCTCCACCCCGTGGTGGACGAGGACGACGCGGTCGACCCCGGCCTCGTGGACACTGACGTCGGGGAGGTCAACGGCTTCCAGACCCGTGCGACCGGCGCGGTAGGAGGCCGTCACGACCTCGTTGCCGTGGCGGAACGTCCGGGTGCGTGCTTGCGAGGGCACGTTGCGGAAGGCCGTCGGGATGGTGCACAGCACCCGAGCCTGCATCGTGGTCGTGCTGGCCTGCGCCAACGCAGCCGCGAGCGCATGGCGCCCGAGCGCCGCATCGTCGATCGCCGGCGCGGTCCACGCGTCGAGTCGCTCGTCGAGCAAGGCGGTGTGCACCTCACCCGCGAGGAACGCATCGTCCTGAAGCACCTGCTGGAGCATGGCCGCGTTGGTGCGCACCCCGTGGATGTGACTGCGGCGCAGTGCATCTCGCAGCATGCGTGCCGCACCCGCCCGGGTGGGTGCATGGGCGATCACTTTGGCGATCATCGCGTCATAGTGGACTCCGACGGTGCTGCCGGACTCGACCGCAGAGTCGACCCGGATCCCGTATGCCGGTGAGTTGCCTCGCGCTGCAGTCGCGCCGAATGCGGTGGCTCCGTCGATCCCGAAGGCCCGGATCGTCCCGGTCTGGGCGCGCCAGTCGTCGGCAGGATCCTCGGCATAGACGCGGACCTCGATGGCGTGACCTCCCGCGGGAGCGGGCGGATCCGCTTCGAGAGGGGCACCCTCGGCAATCGAGATCTGCAGTGCCACGAGGTCGACCCCGCAGACGGCCTCAGTGACCGGGTGCTCGACCTGGAGGCGAGTGTTCATCTCGAGGAAGAAGGGCTCTCCCGATTCGAGGTGGGCATCACGCACCAAGAACTCGACGGTGCCAGCGCCGACATAGCCGATGGCCTGCGCCGCAGCCCTGGCCGCCTCGTGCAGTGAGGTGCGGACCGTGTCGCTGACGCGGGGTGCTGGTGCCTCTTCAACCACCTTCTGGTGGCGACGCTGGATCGAGCAGTCGCGATCACCCAGAACCCAACACGTCCCGTGGGTGTCCGCGAGGACCTGGACCTCGATGTGGCGCGCAGTCGGCAGGTAGGGCTCGACAAAGACCGCTCCGTCGCCGAAGGCAGCAGCGGCTTCGGCCGCGGCGGCGTCGAGCTCGGCCGACAGCTGGCTGGCGTCGTGCACGACGCGCATCCCGCGTCCGCCTCCCCCGGCAGAGGCCTTGACCAGCAGCGGGAAGTCCGAGTCGGTGAGGTGGTCAACGGAGACCGACAGGATCGGCACCCCCGCAGCGGCCATGATCTCCTTGGCTGCCGTCTTGGAACCCATGGAGTCGATGGCTTCTGGTGTGGGCCCGACCCACACCAGTCCGGCGGCCTGGACGGCCCGAGCGAAGTCGGCACTCTCGGAGAGGAAGCCGTAGCCGGGGTGGATGGCATCCGCTCCGGCATCCCGCGCGGCTGCGATGACCAGGTCACCGCGCAGGTAGGTGTCGGCGGGCGCATTCCCGGGCAGCCGGACCGCCACATCCGCCTCTGCGACAAATGGGGCGCCGTCGTCGGCGTCGGAGTGCACGGCGACCGTGCGGATTCCGAGGTCACGGCATGTGGCAAAGACCCGGCGGGCGATCTCGCCACGGTTGGCCACCAGAAGGGTGTTGATCATGGTTACGTCTCTCACATCCGGAAGACGCCGAAGCCGCCCTTGGCGCCCTCGACTGGGGTGTTGTGGATGGCGGACAAGCAGATGCCGAGAATGGATCTCGTGTCACGCGGGTCGATGACCCCGTCGTCATAGAGCATTCCCGAGGTGAAGTAGGACAACGACTCGTCCTCGATCTGCTTCTGCACCATGAAGCGCATCGCCGTGTCGGTGTCCTCGTCGTAGGTCTGACCCCGCCCCTCGGCAGCAGCCCGGGCGACGATGCTGACCACACCGGCCAACTGCGCCGGCCCCATGACCGCCGACTCCGCATTGGGCCAGCTGAACATGAAGCGCGGGTCGTAGGCGCGCCCACTCATGCCGTAGTGACCGGCTCCATAGGAGGCGCCGATGACGACGGACAGGTGGGGGACCTTCGAGTTCGACACGGCGTTGATCATCTGGGCGCCGTGTTTGATGATGCCGCCCTGCTCATAGGCCGCACCGACCATGTAGCCGGTCGTGTTGTGCAGGAAGAGCAGGGGGATGTCTCTCTGGTTGGCGAGCTGGATGAACTGCGTCGCCTTGTGCGAGTCCTCGCTGAACAGGACCCCTTGGGCATTGGCCAGGATTCCGATCGGATAGCCATGCAGATGAGCAAAACCGGTGACCAGGGACGTGCCGTAGAGCGGCTTGAACTCGTCGAAGTCGGAGCCGTCGACGATCCGCATGATCACCTCCCGCGGGTCGAAGGGGATCTTGAGGTCATCAGGGACGACGCCCAGCAGCTCCTCGGGATCCAGGGCCGGCTCGGCCCCCAGCGCGCGCGGCTGCGAGCCGGTCTTGCGCCAGTTGAGATTGCGCACGATCTGGCGGCCGAGGCGGATCGCGTCGGCCTCATCCACGGCAAGGAAGTCGGCCAGCCCGGAGGTCTTGGCGTGCATCTCGCCGCCACCCAGTGACTCGTCGTCGGACTCCTCGCCGGTGGCCATCTTGACCAGCGGCGGTCCACCCAGGGCCACCTTGGCCGCTCCGGCAACCATGACGACGTAGTCGCTCATCCCCGGGACGTAGGCACCACCGGCCGTCGAGCTGCCAAAGACGAGAGCCACTGTCGGCACCCCTGCCGCGCTCGAACGGGTCAGGTCACGGAACATCGCACCACCGGGGATGAAGATGTCCTTCTGCGTGGGCAGGTCGGCGCCGCCGGACTCCACGAGGTTGATCATGGGCAGTGCGTTCTCGCGGGCGATCTGCGCGGCTCGCTGGACCTTCCTGAGGGTGTAGGGGTTGCTGGCTCCTCCCTTGACCGTCGGGTCGTTGGCCACGATGAGGCACTCGACGCCCTCGATGACCCCGATGCCGGTGACGACGGAGGCCCCCACCGGATAGTCCGTGCCCCAGGCAGCCAGAGCCGCCAGCTCCAGGAACGGAGCATCCTCATCGAGGAGCAACTCGATCCGCTCGCGGGCGGTCATCCGGCCGCGGGCGCGGTGGCGCTCGACGTAGCGCGCCCCCCCACCGGCACGGGCGACATCGAGGTGCGTCTCGAGCTCGTCCAGCTTGGCGAGGTTGGCTCCGCGGAAGGCGGCGAAGGTGGGGGATGACGCATCCACGGTGGTTCGGGTGGTCGCGGTGGTGCCCATGCTCAGATTCCCATCAACTTGGCGGCAAGGTCATTGAGGACTTCGGTGGCTCCGCCGCCAATTCCCAGGATCCGGGCATCGCGGTAGTGCCGTTCGACTTCGGACTCCCGCATGTAGCCCATGCCGCCAAAGATCTGGACGGCGTCACTGACAACCCGTTCACACACCTCGACTGCGGTGTTCTTGGCAAACAACGCGTCCAGGGTCGCTTGGCGGTTCTGCTGCGCACTGGGTTCCGCAGACTCAGCCAGCTCAGCGGCATACGAGATGGCTTGTCGAGTGAGAGCGCGGGCCGCAGCCGTGCGGCGGGCCATGTCGACGAGCAGGTGACGGATCACCTGTCGCTGCGCGAGAGGCTGGCCGAAGGTCTCACGGGTGCGCGCGTAGTCCAGCGCAAGGGTGGTGGCTCGCTGCGCGGTCGCATGGGCCTGCGTGGCCAAACTGAGTCGCTCGGAGACGAACTGCCGCATGATCAGGGCGAAGCCGCCGTCGATCGAGCCGACGATGCGGTCGCCGGACACCCGCACGTCCTCAAAGGTCAGTTCGGCGGTGTCCGAGCAGTGCCAGCCAAGTTTGCGCAAGGGTCGACTGACCGAGACTCCCTCGATGTCCTTGTCGATGACGATCAGGGAGATCCCGCCGTGGCCGGCATCACCGGTGCGCACCGCGGTCGTGAGGAAGTCCGCGCGGACCCCAGAGGTGATGAAGGTCTTGGCACCGTTGACGATCCAGTCATCGCCGTCACGTCGAGCAGTGGTGCGCAGATTGGCCACGTCGGAGCCACCACTGGGCTCGGTCACGGCCAGCGAGCCGATCTTTTCACCGGCCAGGGCCGGTCGGACATAGCGATCGATGAGGTCGCTGTCGCCCGAGCTGAGGATGTGCGGCACGGCGATGCCGTGGGTGAACAGGCCGGCGATGAGCCCGCTGGATCCACCCTCCTCGATGACCGCCTCCGTGACGAGGTTGGCATCGACGAACGACCCGCCCTGACCGCCAACGGTCTCCGGGAAGCCCACCCCGAGGAGTCCGGCACGCGCCGCGCTGACGTGCAGCGAGCGCGGGAGCTCACCATCGTCCTCCCACTGGGAGAGGTGCGGAGCAATCTCGGCGCGAGTGAAGGCGGCAACAGCTGCTCTCAGGTCACGCCGCTCCGGGGTCTGCCATTCATTCATGCGATCAACTCATTCGGGATGTCGAGGTGACGGGCGCGAATCCACTCACCCACGGCTTTGGCCTGCGGGTCGAGGCGGGTCGAGGCGGCCACACCGTCACCCAGGAGGCCATGGATGAGGACATTGAGGGCCGACAGGTTCGGCAGCACATGCACCTCGATCTCGAGATCAGCGGCCTCGGGCAGGAGGCGCCGGACCATGTCCTGCGTGAGGACCTGCTCAAGCCACGCGAAGGCGTGCGCCCGGTGCGGGTGCTCAGCCGGGATCCAGAGTCCGACGTTGGCGTTCCCGCCCTTGTCACCGGATCGGGCGTGGACCACCCGGCCCAAAGGTGCTCGGGTGGTGGGGCCGTCGGGTTCCCACGAAGGACCGCTCCCCGGTGACGATGACCGCTCCCCACCGTTTTCTCCCCCATCGGTCGAGACGCGATCGGATGCAACGGCGCTGGGTGCGACGGGTGTGGGTGCGACGGGTGTGGGTGCGTCGATCTCGATTCGGGTGCCGTCGTCGAGGACGACGGTGTGCGCCACATCGGACTGCGGCACATAGACGGCACCAAAGACCCCAAAGGGAGTCGCCGCTCCTGGGGGTCGGGTGAGGGTGAACCCTGGATAGGACGCGAGCGCGAGTTCGACGGCCGCGCTGGAGAACGCGCGATCCACCCGGACCGGGTCGGCGCTCTTGACGTGGCAGCGCAGGACCGACGTCGCCTCCTCCTGGGTCGCGGGATCCTCGGCGGTGGTGTTGACCAGCTGCCACTCCACCACCTCGGGAGCACGACTGCCCGCGGCGAGGGCGCGCTCGAGCTGGCCGCGCACGAGTGCGGCCTTGTCCTCGATGTCCAGGCCGGTGAGCAGGAACTCGACCGAGTTGCGGTGGCCGGCAAGGCTGTTGAGCCCGACCTTCACCGTGGCTGGCGGTGCGGTCCCGACGACGCCGGAGATCGCGACACGGTCGTCACCGTCCTGCTCGAGGGCGAGCGAACCGAGATGCGTCACAACATCCGGTCCGAGATAGGGCTCGGCCTGCACCTCATAGACGAGCTGCGCCGTGACGGTGTCGACCGTGACGGCGCCACCGGTGCCGGGGTGCTTGGTGATGATCGACGTGCCGTCCGAGTGCAGCTCTGCCAGCGGGAAGCCGAGAGGAGAGGACGCTTCGAGCACCCCTCGCCACCCTGAGAAGTTGCCGCCGGTGGCCTGGGTTCCGCACTCGAGGACGTGTCCGACGATGACGGCTCCAGCCAGCTGGTCGAAGTTCTCACGGCCCCAACCGAACTCGGCGATGGCGGGGCCGACGACGAGCGACGCATCGGTGACCCTGCCGGTCACCACGATGTCTGCGCCCTCCGTCAACGCCTGCGCGATGCCGAAGGCGCCGAGGTAGGCGTTGGCTGTGACGACCGCCCCGGTGGCTCCGTGCGCCAGACCGAGTTCGTCGACCCGGGTGATGAGGTCATCGCCCTCGACGTGCGCGACCACCAGGTCCAGTCCCCGCTCGACGATGAGCGCGCGGAGGCGCTCCGCGCAGCCAGCCGGATTGAGGCCACCGGCATTGCTGACGACCTTGACCCCATGCTCGGCGATGAGGTCGAGAGTGTCGCCCACCTGCCGCACAAACGTCTTGGCGTATCCCGCCGCAGGGTCTTTGAGCCGGTCCCGACCCAGGATGAGCATGGTCAGCTCGGCGAGGTAGTCACCGGTGAGGTAGTCGAGTTGGCCGCCCTCGAGCATCTCGCGCATCGCAGAGAGTCGGTCGCCATAGAAGCCCGACGCGTTGCCGATTCGGATGGTGTCCTTCATGGCTGAGCCCATGCCTGATCCATCAGGCCTTTCCATTGCGGCCTGCTCACTCATGTGGACTCCGTTCGGCACCGCGGCGACCCGGGTCGGCGCCGGGGTGACCCGCGAACGCCTGGACGATGGTGAGCCAGCGCTCTGCCTGCTCCCCGACCGCCACGAGGTCGGCATCCTCACGGTGCAGCCTGCGCGTCGCGACGAGGGCGAAGTCCCAGCCGTCCCCCTTGACGCTTTCTGTCGCATCCGGCGGGCCAAAGGCCCAGAGGTCGCCATCGGGGTCGGTCAGCTCGACCCGGAACTCCTCGGCCGGCGGGGCCATCCCCCTGACCTGGTGGGCGAAGTCGCGAGTGCGCACTCCCAAGAACGCCACGTGCCGGGCGCGGTGGGTGCGCGGAACCTCCACACCCAGGGCCTGCGCGACGTCGTGCGCATGCGCCCAGGTCTCCATGATCCGGGCGGTCGCCATGGACGCCGGTGCCATCGGCGGACCGAACCACGGGATCCGCGTGTCGTCGGGGCATGAGCGCAACGCCTCCACGAGGGCCACCCGTCCTGCCCGCCAGCGAGCCAGCAGATCGGCCGGTGCGAGCGCTGTGCCAGTGGATGCCGCGTCGTCGACAAAGGTCGCTGGGCTCTCCTGTGCCTGAGCCGTGGCTTCGGCAAAACCGGCAACGTCGGTGATGGCCAGCACGGATGTCTCGTCAGTCCACATCAGGTGGGCCACCTGGTGGGCGATGCTCCAGCCTGCGGCGGGAGTGGGCTGGCCCCAGATCTGCTCACCGGAGCGCGCTGTTGCCTCGACGAGCCAGGCGTCCAGCTGTTCGGACTCGGCAACAAGATCCGCCAGCAGTTCCTCGAGTCTCGCGTTCATCCGCGATCAGATCCTTGGGTTGGGGGGTGGGTGGGTTGTGTGCCGCGGGAGTCCTCGGCCCGCACGAGTTCGCGGTCGAGGACCTCGGCCCAGACGTCAAGCAGGCCAGCGCGCCGCGCGCTGTCATCGGACAGCGTCGACCCAAGCGCCAAGCCACGCATGAGGTCCAACGTGGCTTGCACAAGCGCCCGGTTGTTACCGGCGCCCTCATCGATGCCGAGGGCAGCCACCAGTCGTCGGTGGGCCTCACGTCCGAGGCGACGCTCAAAGGGCGCCACGGCCTCGCGCAGCTTTGAGTCCGTGCGCGCTGCGGTCCACAGATCCAACGCGGCATAGAAAACTGGCCCGATGTATTGCTGGCTCACGCCTTCAAGGACGGCTCGCGTGTGCCGGTCGGCGGCAAACCCCTTCAGCTCCAGCTCACTCTCGTCTGCACGACGCTCGGAGAGATAGTCAACGGCCGCGAGGACGAGGTCCTGCTTGGTGGGGAAATGGTGCAACTGAGCGCCACGCGATACGCCAGCGCGGCGCGACACCTCGGTCGTCGTCGTGCCCGACCATCCCAGCTCGACAACGCACTCGATGGTCGCGTCCAAGAGGCGCTGCCGCATCGCGCGCGTGCGCTCCCCCTGTGGCACTCGCTCTGGTCGCTCCATTGCTCCAGAGTGCTACATCCAACACAAACAGTCAAGACTGATTGTTTGTGCGACGACTCGTCGGGCTCGGCGCCTTACCAGCACAAGGGAGGAAGCACAGGCGCCCTGGGCCAGAGCTGCTCCCACCTGCTGCAGGCCCCGGGGGTTGCTTTCGTCAACTCGATTCCCCCACCTGCCGCGATCGGCTCGTGACCACCCAAAAGGCGTTCCCGCTATTGGTCACACTTCAACCACGGACCAAGCCGGCTGGCTCGAACGAGGAAGCGGTTCAAGACCTTGCCTAGTCTCCGCCCCAATGACGGCTCGCCATATCGAGCGCCGCCTTTCGAGGGCCGCACCCCCTCTTGCGCTGGGTGATGGCGGGCGCCACTGTGGCGGGCCCGCGCGATCTCGGTGGAGTTCAGGTTCTCGATCGAGTGGTTCGACCTCACTTCCTTGCGTCCGAGGTGTGTGCGTCTGAGTCTCATACTCGCCAACGCCGCCGACGCCGCCGACGAGTTGCCGTCCGCCCCATTCAGCCGATGAGGGCCAGCGAGTAGCCACCGACCTCGTTGGCCTCGGGATCGGTGTGCGCGAACCGGAGCAGGTGCGCTGCCCGCTTCTCGCCGGCGATGGCCCCCGCGAGGTCCACGGCGTCGACACCCGGCAGGTCCCACAACCGCACGAGTCCCTCGAGGAGGGCCTCCCCCGGCTCGCCGTCGACGACGACGCCGACCTTGTCGTAGTAGTCAGGCCCGAGCAGTTCGATGAGCCGCCGTATGCCGTTCGGTCGCGCGAGCGGGTGCGTTCCCTTCTCGTCTCCGCGAGTCCTCACGCGACGCAGGTCGCGATCCACGTCGCCCGTGATCCCGCGCTCCTGGGCGAGCGCCCAGACGCGAGCGGTGTCTGCGACGAGCCACCCACGGTCGACACCGAACATCGTCGCGAGGTGCCGCCCGGTGCCGATGTCGACGCCGAGGCGGTAGTCCCGAGCTCCTGGTGCCCGCAGTCGGGTTGCCGAACCGAACTCGGACTTCGCTGTGCCGAGGACGCCACGCAGCAGCGGGACGACTGCCGCGCCGCCGTGGACGAGCTCGAGAGTGCCGAATTTCGTGACGAGATTCCCGAGGGTGAAGATCAGGCTCTTGGCGCTCTGCGCACCCGCGAGGATCGTGAGGTTGCGCTGCCCTACGTGCCTGTCGTGGTTGGCATCGAGGGCTCCACCCCACGTGTCGAGGGGGCAGCTGACCGACGCCATGAGGCACTCGTGCCCGGTCAGGTCGGAGGGGATGTCCCACGTGCTGTCGAGCTCGACCACGGCCGTCGCGCCGGGCCGCGTGCGGTCGTCGAGGTGAACCATCACCCCTCCGATGGGCTGCGGTTGATAGGCCGGATTGCTCGGATTGCCCCCGAAGAAGCCGGGATTGACGAACCAGGCGCGGACGTGCACGCCCATGGCGGGCAGCAGTCCGAGGTTCCAGATGCGCACGAACACCCGGTAGCGGCGACCCGCGGTCGGACTCGCGACGAGCTGGCTCGTGTCGTAGGGGCCAGCCCAGGCTGCGTCGATGAGCGCGATGTCGGGTGACTCCCAGCTGGGCACCGGCGGCCACGTGGGTCGTGCGCCGCGATCGCCCGGGGCGTACGCGCGGATGAGCAGATAGGGATAGACGTCCTCCCGGCGCGGGCGGTGCTCGCGGCCGTGCTCCTTGATGAGTTCCTCAGCCTCGCGCGGCGCCTCACCCGGGCTCCAGTTCGGGTCGAGGTCCCCACTGGGACGCTCGACGTGCCCGAACGATCCGGGCGGGTCGGTGCCGCGCTGGGCTTCGTCCTCCTTGGGCGTGAGGACCGGGTTCTCCTGCCCCTTGCCGCGGTGGTGTGTGCGTCGCGTCCTGGGTGCCATCGTCATCCCCGCCCTTTCTGAATACGTTCTCGCCACGTGGGATCGGTGATCAAGTCGTGTGGTTTGGGTTTGAGGCATTTCGCTGGACCGCCGCCGGGCAGGTAGTGCATCGCGAGGTCCTGCGTCTCGACGTACCACTGCCCGGGCTGGGCCGGGAAGTCGTGGTCCGCGTGAAAGAACTGCGGTGGCGTGCACGGCTTGCGGTAGGCGTAGTCCTCGGAGCCGACCGCGTTGATGTCGGGCACGCACAGGTCCTTGCCCCGATCCCAGTCCCAGCAGTGCCAGGCGTAGCCGCGGTCCGCGTCGAGGTTGAAGTCGGGGACGCCGAAGTCGGTCTGCCCGACCTCCCCCGCCATGCGCCCCACGAGGTAGACGCCGTAGTCCACGGGGCCGCCGAGGTGCTCATCGGCCGGCAGGTGCTGGTCGAGCGCGGCCTCGGTCTCGGAGGGCGAGCCAGCCTTCTCCAGCGAGGTGCGGGCACCATCGTTGCCGAGCAGACCGGACAGGAGAATTGTCGAGTTCGACCCGACGACGTACGGTCCGGCGTGCGTCTCCGCACCCTCTTGGGCCACTCCGGTGCCGGCCTGGTTCACCAGCGGGTAGCGCCACGGCGCGATCCACTCCGACGCCTTGAACTCGTCCGACGCGGCGTCACCGCGGTAGCGCAGCGGCGAGGTCAGCCCCAGGGCGCCGGTGATGTCCGGGCGGCTGATCGCGCTCGGCAGGTCGCGCACGATCCCGCGCGGGTACGCGTGGTCGAGCCCGCGGGGGTCGTGGGCGGTGAGACGACCGGAAGGTTCGGTGATCGGTCGTGGCGCCGACGGCATACCCAAGGGATTGTCGAGTGCCGAGCCGATGTCATAGGTGCCCTCACTGCCCAAGGTGGTCAGTCCGGATGCGACCTCGGCCGGCTTCGGCATGGCGAAACCCGACATGACCAGCGCGCGCCGGGCGAGCAGGTAGAGGTTCCACAGCGGGACGATGACGGCCCAGTAGATGACCTCGCGCGCCGGGAATGTCGTGATGTCGATGATGAGGCCGGGCAGCACCGTGAGGAGCCAGACGATCACTTGGCCGATGTAGACGATCCACGCAAACAGCGCGAGTAGGAGGTCGAGCAGGCTGAACGAGTCATCGTCGTCCACATCCGCGCCACGACTCGGGTCGTCGTCGATGCCGGAGCCCCCACCGCCGGGAGGCGTCGGGAAGGAGTGATCGCTGAAAACACTTGGTGGAGGCGGCAATCGGAGGCTGATCGCGTCCGAGCTGGACATCTTGAGGTAG
Organism: Knoellia sp.; assembly: GCA_039917755.1. Classification (GTDB taxonomy): domain Bacteria; phylum Actinomycetota; class Actinomycetes; order Actinomycetales; family Dermatophilaceae; genus Knoellia. The sequence continues at coordinate 53,446 of JBDSIV010000119.1, forward strand.
CGGTAGACGATTTCCCACATCTGCCCCATCGCGTCCTCGTTGGGCCGCCCGTCGGGGTCGCCGGTGGCGGGGTCAGTCGTGGAGAACGACGGGTCCTGCAGCAGGATGTGCGGCCCGTCGGCGCCGTAGACAGACGACATCGCATCGAGGAGCCCTTCAACGAGGTGGCTTGGCAGCGGTCCCGTGTCGAGGTCGAAGAAGGTATGCCGGTGGGCCGTCGGAGTGGGCCCGTCACCGTTGTCGTAGGCCGGGAAACCCGACCAGTAGTCGTAGGCCGGCGCGTCGTCCCGACCGTTGTAGGGAGCGTCGTCACGGTGGCGGAAGGCCAGTCGGAAGTGCAGGGCAGACGTGCCGTACTCGCCGTAGAGAGGTCCGGGGTGGCGAGCGTCGTAGTTCTCGGCGTCCATGTGGTTCTCGACGAGGTGGTGTCGCTGCCAGTGGTCGCGGTAGGGCCCTCCGGACTTGGCGTTGGTGAACGCGTGGCCCGTGACGTCGGTGGCGCAGTGCGACATCCAGCCGACCGCGAAGGCGATGCGGGCCTCGGCGTCCTGGCGTTCCTCAGTGGTGCTCGCGTTGGCCAGGGCGTCCTGCGCCTGCTGGAAGAGCACGAATGGGAACTGATAGGTCCGCCGATAGTGGAACATGTCGGACCAGTAGAAGGCGTCGTCTCCAAATGCCTGCGGCACACCGGAAGTCAGCACACCGAACCAGTCGCCCATGGTCGCGAGCAGACCCTTGAAAGCGTTCATGATGGCGGAGGTGACCTCGTCGAGGACCTGGGCGAGCTGCGTCGAGAGGCCGCCGGTGAGCTGGGAGGCGAGCTGCGAGTTGTTGGTCGAGATCGGGTCGATCCACTTCTCCCACTTGCTCACGAACTCGGAGTCGAGAACCTCCCACACGTCGAGGGCCCACTGCACCACCTGCCGGATGACCTGGCCCGTGGTGTTCTTGAAGTCGGGGAGGAGATAGAACAGGTCCGGGCCGAGCGAGCCGAGTTCGAGATAGTTGCGCCACGTGTGGCAGAGCTCGCCCATGGCCTGGGCATCAGACGACGAAATGGGGAAGCCCGCCGGCACGGCACCTGCCCGCAGTCGGTCTGCGGTGTCGTGGGCAGCTTCCAGGTGTACGTACCAACCGGGCATGGTGTCCTCCTGCGGACGCTGGGGCACGGGAGTGCCCCTCGGAGGTAAGGAGCCTCGGGGGCGCGTTCAGATACGTCGGTTGACGGAGCGCTTTCCATTCCGAGTTCAACCACGACCCGCTCCAGATCAGATCCTCGGCATCGCCTTTGACCAGTGGACCCATGGCTCACGTCAACCGGTGGTTGTTAACGGGTCTGGCTCTCGTCCCATCGGAGGAAGTCGGCCACTCCTGCCAGCACGTCGTCGGCGTCGTACTGGCCATCGGGGCGCTCGAGCCATCTCCACATGGCAGAAAATGTCTCGTGCAGCGTCCACCCAACCCATGGAGAGCGCAGCAACCACATCTTGCCGCCAAGCTCTGGCGCTTGTTCCAGCCACAACTCCCGCGTCTCGGGCACGAAGCGCCGATGGTCGTCCGGCCACATCTCCGCGACCAATAGCGCTCCGGTGTAATCCTCCACAGGTTCGAAGCCAAGTTTGCGAAGCTCGGCAACGCCGGGGACGACGTCCGGTCCATCAACGCGGCCAATGCCCATGGTTGATGGTGGCACGGCGTTCCCTCATCTCGGGCGGAACCCGCGCCAGCCCCATACGTATCCGGCGCTTGTCGACGAACCCGCCAGTGCGCTATGACCGCGGTGCGGATAGGTTCCGGCGCCGCTGCTTTCGAAATCCGCGCGACGACTTCGAATACGACGCTGCAGGGCCGAGCGGTCCCACCCAGTCTCAAACTCGTGAGTATGTCGCAAAATCGCTCACCGCTGACAGACACCACATCAGGCGGTCTGCTCTCGCAAGTAGCGACCAAAGTGGGGAACGGTGAAGGCGATGCGTCCGCGCTCCCCCGAATAGATGAGCCCCTTCTTGAGCAGGGCATCCCGCGCGGGGGAAAGCGATTGAGGCTTGCGACCCAGATGCGTCGCCACATCGGAGGTCGGCACCGACTCGATGTCGTCGAGATCCTCCTCACCCCCCTCACTGATCGCGACTGCGACGTCGGCCATGGCGCGGAGATACTCACGCTCCCCCGGTGTCGCCCGCTCAAACCGCGACCCGAAGAAGCCGACCGCCAGCTCGGACTCGGCTTCCGGCGCGGCCACGCGTACGTCGTCGACCGTCACTGGTGACGTTGGCGCCCGGTCCCATGCCGCCTTGCCATAGGCCTGGATGAAGTACGGGTAGCCGCCGGTCGCCGCATACATCGCATCGAGCGCCGCCTGCTCATAGGCCGCACCCTCCTCTTCCGCTGGCACGACCAGCGCCGCGTCGGCGGCGGCCCGAGGCAGTCGGTCGATGCGCGAGTAGCGGAAGAGCCTCTCGGAGTATGACTTTGACGCCGACAGCACCGCCGGCAGGTGCGGCAGCCCGGCACCGACGACGATGACCGGCAAGCCCGACTGCGAGATCTCGTGACAGGCCGCGCACAGCGCCGACACATCGTCGGGTCCGAGGTCCTGCATCTCGTCGATGAAGACCGCTATCCCGCGACCGGTGTCGGCCGCCAGGCCACCAACATCTGTGAGCAGCTCGACAAGGTCGATCTCGATATCGCCCGAGTCGGCGCGCCCCGAGGCAGCGGGAGCGTCGATGCCGGGGTTCCACTTCTCGCGCAACTTCGCGCCAGCGGGGGCGTCACGCTGGGCGAACGCCTTGATGACGCCAAGGACGTGCTGGACCTCGTCGTCGTTGGGGTGCCCGAGCTCGCGCACCGCCTGGTGCAGGGCCGAGGACAAAGGACGCCGCAGCGACTGGTCGGGGCGGGCCTCGAGTTTGCCGGTCCCCCACTTCGCGCGAACAGCCGTGGACCGCAACGCATTGAGCAGCACGGTCTTGCCGACGCCGCGCAGTCCGGTGAGCACGATGGAGCGTTCTGGCCGGCCGCGTGAGATGCGTTCGAGGACGACCTCGAAGGCGTCGAGCTGCTCATCGCGACCGGCGAGTTCGGGCGGGCGCTGGCCGGCGCCGGGGGCATAAGGGTTCCGGATGGGGTCCACGATGGCACCGTATCCGCATGTCTAGGGCGGACGGCATACATCCGAATAAGCGGGTATGCCGTGTCGCAAAGCGCCAACTGCGCTGAACGTGGCCAGCCGCGCTCCCATGGGAGCGCGGCTGGTCAGGCTGAGCGTGGGTGGCGCCAGAGGCGCACAACCTGAGCCCACGCTGGCACCCTGGCTGAACTCAGGGGACTCAGGGAACTTGGGGCTCGCTGCCGTCGGCCGTGTCCATGGGCTTGCCCGCTGCGTGCCAGGCGCGCATGCCACCGTCAAGGTTCGCGACGTCGTAGCCCTGCTGCTCCAGCCAGGGCAGGGTGCGCTCGACGCGGCCACCGCTGCGACAGGTGACGATCAGCGGCTGGTCCTGATCGAGGAAGCGCGCGAGCTCGTCGACGCGCGCCGGCAACTCACTCATCGGGATGTGCACAGCACCCGGCGCGTGTCCGCGGTCCCATTCGTCCTGCTCGCGGATGTCGAGGAAGACCGCGTCGTCGGCGAGGTCGGCCACCTGAATCTGGGAGAAATCGCTCATGCCCTGACGCTACGCCAGACCCACAGCCCTCGAACGCCATGGACATGACAGGACGTCGTCAAGTCCATGTGGCGACAACGGGGTCACCCAACGACTTCCGCGTCATCACCTGTCAGCGCGAGGAGGCACCCGACCTCAGCAGTTGACCCTGCTCGGCCAGACCGGTGTGGTGGTGCCCGAGTTGCGGCACACCCCGAGACCGCGCGCCGCGAGGCCGGACTTCATTTCCGACATGGCCGTGTCGTTGAAGCCGTTCCACTGCATGTGCATGAGGACCGTGTCGCCCGCGCTCGCGTTGCCGAGCACGGAGCTCACCACCTCGGTGCGACTGAGGCCGGTCCAGTCCTTGGTGTCGTCGGTCCAGAGCCACATCCGCATGCCCTTGGTCGCATAGGCGTTGCTCACCTTCTCGTTGACGGCGCCGTAGGGCGGGCGACCGAAGGAGGTGACGACCCCGGGCGACCCCAGCTGATACAGGATCGAGGACGTCGAGAGGGTCCTCAGGTCTGGGTGGCTGATCGAGTGGTTGATGACGTAGTGGCCATACGAGCGGGCATAGCTCGCACTGAAGCGTCCGGCCGAGATGCAGTTGCCCGTCGGCGCAAGCACAAGGGCGATGCCCAGGTTGCGGGCAGCGACGACGGTGGACGTGAAGGCGGCCAGGCTCGTCGGGCAGTCGTCATAGGTGAGCATCACTCGCGACGAGGTGTTCGGGCCTCGGTTCACGTTGTAGGCAGTGCCACCACCCAGAACGAGCCGGTTCCACGTGTTCGGACCCACGACGCCGTCGATGGACAGGTCCAGCCGCGAGGACTGATAGCGACGAACCCCCAGCACCACTCCCGGCCCGAAGCGCCCGTCTGCAGTCGAGGACCCGATGGCGAAACCCTTGGCCAGCAGCAGGTTCTGCAGCACCTTGACGCAACTCCCGGTGTCGCCGTAGCGCAACACCGGGCGGCTCGCCACCGCAGTGGAACTCGAGCAACTGCGGACCGCGGCCGACGCCGGAGCCGGGATCGCCACAGCCAGAGCGGCGCTGACGGCCACGAGGAACGTGACGGCGGAACTGCGTCGACGAACGGATTGAAAAGTGACCATGATGTGCTCCCCTGCGAGCGAAGTTGGTGCCCTCAACGGGACGCTACGCCGCTGGACACAGGGCCCGCATGGGCATTTGGGGCCCCCGAAGGCGCTCCCACCCGGACTACTTGAGGAACTTGCTCGTGCGCCGATCGGCCAGCGGTTTGCCCCCCGTCTGGCAGGTCGCGCAGTACTGAAGTGATGAGTCCGCGAACGACACCTCACGCACGACGTCACCGCACTCTGGGCACGGCTCACCGGTGCGCCCGTGCACGCGCATCCCCTGTCGCTTGGCGTCCTTGAGCTCGGCGGCAGGTTTGCCCGACGCCGCGAGAACCGCAGCCGACAGCGTGTCGCGCAACGCGGCATACAGGCGTTCGCTCTGTTCGTCGTCGAGCTTGGCGGCCATCGCGAACGGTGAGAGCTTGGCGACGTGCAGGATCTCGTCGGAGTAGGCGTTGCCGACGCCAGCGAGAATCTTCTGGTCGCGCAGGACACCCTTGATCTGGGCGCTGCGTGAGGCGAGAATCTCGCGAAACACGTTGAGCGAGAACGACTTTGCGAGGGGGTCAGGTCCCAGCGCCGCGATCCCGGGCACATCACTGGCTTCAGAGACCACGTATGCCGCGAGCGACTTCTTCGTGCCGGCTTCGGTGAGATCGAAGCCAGAACCGTCAGACAGGCGCACGCGCAGCGCGATCGGCGACTTGCCCGGCCGCAGCCGCGTGGGCGACAGCGAGTCGGACCAGCGCAACCAGCCGGCTCGCGCAAGGTGGAAGACCAAATGCGTTCCGCCACAGTCGAGATCAAAGAACTTGCCGTGCCGCGTCACCGACTCGATCGGAGCCCCGACCAGCGCGTCGGGCGGCGGGTTGAAGGTCTTGAGCACCGAGAACGATGCGAGCTCGACCCCAGTCACGGCCAGGTCGGCCGTGCGCACGGCAAGGAAGTCGACCAGCGCCTGGACCTCGGGCAGCTCGGGCATCGGGTCACACTCCCCACATGTCGGAGGCCTCGAGCGCTCGAGCACCGGCCTCGGGATCGACGACGTCGCCGTCAAGGATCGGGGCGACGAGGCGAGACAAACCGTAGCCATCTGCAGCCCGCACCACAGGAGCAGCAATGTCCTCGGTCGGTGCGGGGGCAAGGTCGTCGTTGGCGAGCGGGATGCCGTGCGAGAGGACCTGCTCACCAGCGGTCAGCTGGCGAATCGCAATGGCACGCACTGATTCCGGACGCCGACCAGCGAACTCGGTGTAGAGCTTGGGGTCGTTCTGGCCGTCGTCGCCGACAAGCAACCACTTCACGTGCGGCAACTCACGGGCGAGCCGGGCCAGAGCCGAACGCTTGTGGTCCTGGCCGGAGCGGAACCACCCGGTGTGGGTGGGGCCCCAGTCGGTGAGCAGCATCGGGCCCGGCGGGTAGCCGTTGCGCCGCAGGAACCGGGTGAGCGAGGGGGCGGTGTTCCAGGCTCCGGTCGAGAGGTAGATGACCGGCATACCGGGGTGGGAATCGGTGAGCTCGCGATAGAAGGTCGCCATCCCCGGGACCGGACTGCGCGTCCCCTCGGCCTTGACGAAGGTGTTCCAGGCTGCGATCACCGGACGCGGCAGCGACGTCGACAGGACAGTGTCGTCGATGTCGCTCACCAGCCCGAACGTCTGGCGCGTGCCGATGATGAGCACCGCCGCCTTGCGCGGGCGGGCCTGCGGTGAGGTGATCTCCACCTGGTGCCACCCGGGGCCGAGCCCGTGACCGTGGATCACGATGTCGATGAGTCCGGAACGGTCGGTGCGTCCGTCGATCTCACGCTCACCGATGCGGATCACGACGGGGACGTCGATCGCCGGCGAGGTGACGAACGCCCGCCAACCGCGGGTCTCAGCCTCGGCCGACTTCAGCGACTGGACGCTGCCCGCGGCGTCACCGGACGCCGGACGCACCGGGTCGCGCGACATGAGCACCCGGGCCAGGACCCGCACGAACCCGACACTGCCGTAGCCGGTGTGCGGCACGATCTTGGTCCCCCAGCCGCGATCGCGCAGCGTGTCACTCTTGCGACGGTTCCACGCGTCCTCCATGAGAGCAGCGAGGTGCGGGCGGGCCATGCATCGACTCTAGTGCGCCCGGTCCCCGGACGAGATGCCCGCCAGCACCTGCTCCGCGAGCGTGCGGACCTTGACGTTGCGGGTCTGCGACGTCTGACGCAACCATTCGAAGGCTGCGTGCTCATCGAGCCCGCGCATCGCCATGAGCACACCCTTGGCCTGCTCGATGACGGCCCGGCTCGCCATGGCCTGCTCGAGCTGCCCGGCGAGACGGTGCGCTCCGTCAAGCTGGAGGACGGCGACGATCGCATCGGCAGCGCGGCCGGCGGCGACCCGCGTCAGTGAGGCCTCAAAGCCCTGGAATGCCTGTGCCGCATGGCCATAGAGGTTGAGCGCGCCAACGCAATGCTCGCCACTCACCAGCGGCACAGCCATGAGCGACTGCATTCCATCGCGTCGCACAGCCTCGGCAAACAGGGGCCACCGGGAGTCGACCTCACCATCGGCAAGGTCCGAGATGACCTCCGTGCGCAGTCGCGCGGCGTCAAGACAGGGTCCCTCATCGAGCTGATACTGCACCGCGTCGATCTCGAGCGTCGCCACCGTGGTGTAGGCCACAGTGCTGGGCCGGCCGTCGATGAGCAACGTGATGCCGACCTCGTCGCACCCGGCGACATGGTCACGGATCGCGTGGACGACCTTGACGAGGTAGTCCTGCACCTCGTCAACCGAGGAGAGCACCCCTGCCACCTCACGCAGCAGCGCCTCGTGCGGGTGCGCGCCCTTTGTGGTCTTGGTGTCCGTCACGTGCACTCCTCGGATGTTGGCTGCGGCCTCAGTATGAACCTGCGTGACCTGCGACGATGGGGCTCGTGACCCAGGACTTCGTCATCGACGCGTTCGGGGCCCGCTGGGGTCTGGACACCGCCGCACTCACGCCCGAGGAGGGCGAGCGCCTGCGGGTGCTGTGGGAGAGGTGTCGCATCCCTGGCGCTGGCTCTGCTGACGACGGCGTCGAACCTTTTGTGGTCACGAGCAGCGATCCGTATGCCGTGTCGCGCGCCATCACGTTGGCCTCCATCGGCCGACGACGGGGCTCGGCTGTCCTGCTCCACGCTGCCGGGCTGAGCGACGGTGACCGGGCCATTGCCCTCGTGGGCCCCTCGGGGACGGGGAAGTCGACCGCCGCGCGAGCCCTCGGCCAGCACTTCGGCTACCTCTCCGACGAGACCGTCGCTATCGAGCCCGACGGCCGTATCTCGCCCTATCCCAAACCCGTGTCCACCATCGACGACCCGACGAAACCCTGGGCCAAGTCTGAGTCCAGCCCCGACGAGCTCGGACTGCGCAAGGCAAGGGACCCGGCATACCTTCACGCCTTGGTTGTTCTGGAACGCGACCCAGCGCACACCGTCCCCGAACTCGTCCACTTGCCCCTCGCCGATGCCGTCCTGGCCGTGATCAAGGAGACCTCCTCACAGCCGATCGTCGAGAGGCCCCTTCACCGGCTGGCCCATCTCGTGAGTCTGTCCGGTGGCCCATACCTGTTGCGCTACAGCGAAATTGACCAATGCCTGGAACTCCTGCGCGGGCTCTTCACCACGGATCACGACGACACGGTGGCGGACTGGAGCAGCACTCCGGGACCGATCCGCGGGGACGATCGGGACCGGCTGGTCGAATCCCAGCCAGAAGCAGAGGCAGACGTGGAGGACTCATCGGTCGTCACGCGTGGGCCGTGGCGTGACGCCGTCCACGGCGAGGACGGCAGCGTGGTTCTCATCAACAACACTCCAGTGCGACTCGGCCCCATCGGTGAAGTCATTTGGGATTGCGCGCTCGAGCCGTTGAGCGTGGCCGACGCGCGCGCCGCCGTGGTCGAGAGCCTTGGTGACCACCCTGACGCGGGGTCGCTCGTCCAGCAGGGCATCGCCGACATGCTTGCGTCCGGGGTGCTACGCCCCGCCACCTGAGTTCGACAGGGAAGGCCGGAGACACAACTCATGGCCGGAGACGTCGAGGCAAACGCGCGCTTTCTGGGGACTTCCGGGTGTCGGCGCACAGGTCTAGCGTCGGCAACATGACAACTACGCTGAACCCCTACGTCCATTTCGTGGACAAACTCTCCGGCAATGAGGCCGTGTCCGAGTGACCGATCCCAGCCTCCTGGCCCCCGAACCCCACTGCCCTGGTATGCCGCTCGCTCGCCTTGTCGAGGCGGCTGCCGCTCTCGCTGCAACCCGGTCTCGGACGGCCAAGACTGAGGTCCTCGCTGGGCTGCTGCGCGACCTCTCGCCCGAGGAGGCAGAGGCGGCGGTGGGATTGCTGTTGGGGCGCCTTCGACAGGGATCCATCGGGCTGGGCCATCGCACGGTGTTCGCTGCGCGTGACGGTGCGGCTGCTGCGATCGAGCCCACGCTCACCATCGGCGAGGTCGACGCGACGCTCGACACCATCGCCGGGCTGGGCGGCACCGGATCCGCTGGCACCCGCAGCGCTGCCCTGGGCGCCCTGTTCGAGCGGGCAACTGCGCCCGAGCAGGACCATCTCGTGCGGGCGTTCACCGGTGAGATGCGCACTGGCGCCCTCGAGGGTGTGCTCACGGACGGGCTGGCGCGCGCGGTCGGTATGCCCTTGGCCGACGTGCGTCGAGCCGCGATGCTCAGCGGGTCACTGCCCGGGACCGTGCGCTTGGCACTCACCTCTCCCGAGGCGTTGGCCGAGGTCGGCCTCGCCGTGCTCACCCCTGTGCAACCCATGTTGGCGTCGACTGCGGCTGATGTGGCGGCGGCACTGGAGGTGACGGGCGAGGCGTCGGTCGAGCACAAGCTGGACGGTGCGCGCATCCAGGTTCACCGCAGCGGCGCTGATGTGCTGGTCTTCACGCGTTCCCTTGCCGACATCACGGCGCGAGTGCCCGAGATCGTCGAGGTGGCACTGGGGTTGTCGGTGGAGTCGGTGATCCTCGACGGCGAGACGCTCATGCTCGACGACGACGGTGCCCCACGCCCGTTCCAGGACACGATGAGTCGCTTCGGCTCGGCCGACCAGGGCAGCACCAGGGGCCCCGACAACGGCACCGACGAGATGAGCGCTCAGGTGCTCGCCCCACGATTCTTCGACGTCCTGCACCTCGACGGAGAGGACCTCATCGATAGGCCGCTCTCCGAACGGTTGGCGGCCCTGGAACGCATTGCGCCGGCATACCGGATCGCTGGCGAGGTGACCACGGATCCGGCTGTCGCCGAGCGCATTGCCGCCCAGGCACTGGCCGCCGGCCACGAGGGCGTCATGGTCAAGGGCATCGACACGACCTACGCCGCGGGGCGACGGGGCAAGCACTGGGTCAAGGTCAAGCCCGTGCACACCTATGACCTGGTCGTGCTCGGCGTCGAACGCGGGTCGGGGCGACGCCAGGGGTGGCTGTCCAACCTGCACCTCGGCGCCCGCGATCCCGAGGGCGAGTTCGGCCCGGCGGGCGGGTTCATCATGGTGGGCAAGACGTTCAAGGGGCTCACCGACGAGCTGCTGCGCTGGCAGACCGAGACCTTCCCCGACTACGCGGCCGACGACAACGGCTGGGCCCTCACGATGCGACCCGAGATCGTCGTCGAGATCGCCATCGACGGGGTGCAGCGTTCGTCTCGCTATCCGGGTGGAGTCGCGCTGCGGTTCGCGCGCGTCAAGCGCTATCGCGTCGAGGGTGCGCCGGCACAGGACGGGAGTCTGCACGCCAAGTCAGCAGACGAGGCCGACACCATCCAGTCACTTCGCTCCTTGCTCCGCTGAAGCGCATCGACATCGGCGGGCGACCCATCCGGCGACCGCCCCGCCTCCGAAGAGCAGATGTGGCCATCGCAACCCCCTCAGTCATCCGTTTCGACGCGCCCGGTTCGCCGCGCGCAATCATCCTCATGCTCCACGGCGGCAAGCCGAACTCGCACGCGCCCGTTGAAGATGGCAGTGCGTCGTGGCGACGGTCGGCCTGGATGGCGCGCTCGATCGCGGCCCGTGCCCATGATGCTGGCCTCAGCGTGTGGCTCCTCCGCTATCGCGAACGTGGGTGGAACGGCGGCGGCGGCGATCGCATCGCCGACGCCCAGTGGGCCCTGGACCGTGTCCGTGAAGAGCACGGCGATGTGCCGGTCATCTTGCTCGGTCACTCGATGGGGGCCCGGGTCGCCGTGCATGTTGCCCACGACCCGTCTGTGGTGGGTGTCGTGGCTCTCGCCCCGTGGTGGTCGAGTTCGGACCCGGTGGACACTCTCGCCGGACGCTCTCTCGTCGCGGCCCACGGCCGACGGGACCGACTGACCTCCTTCGCGCAGACCCAGCAGTTCGTCGAGCGGGCACAGTCGGTGGCCGCGGGTGCGGAGTTCGTGGACATGGGCCGGCGCGGGCACTACCTGCTCGTCGGGGCCAGCGCGTGGAACGACGTCGCGATCGCGTCCGCGCTGCAGATTCTCATGTGCGCTCACGCCGCTCGGTGATTGCCTGCGCCACGCGACACCCCCGGTTCGGTTGCGGTGACCCCACGGTCGCTGCAGAGCAACGAGTCGGGCTCTGACGCGGGTCAGGACGCCAGGATTGAGGCGGGGGTGGTGGTGGCCGCCGTGAGGACATCGGCCTCAGGTAGCCCAGCAACCTCCACAGCCCACCGCACGCAGTCGGCCAGCGTCGACGTCGAGCCAGCAATCGAGCCGCGCCCGGACCCTCCGTCCGAGAGGCGCGCGACACCATTGGCCACCTCCACCTCGAGCGTGCCGATCGTGTAGGCACCATCACCCAACCCGGTCGCCGCCATGGCATCCGAGACAAGGGCGATGCGCTCTGGCCCAACGGTGTCGAACACCATGCGCACGACGTCGGGGGCAACGTGCACCCCGTCCGTGATGAGCTCGACAATGCACTCTCCGCGGGCGGCAGACGCGAGCGCGGCCGCAACGGGACCACCGGCGCGGTGGTGGAAGGGCGGCATACCGTTGAAGAGGTGCGTCACGAGCGGCGGGCGTCCACAGGTGTCCGCGATCTGCGCGAGCATCGTTGAGACGACGTCCGCGGACGCGTCGGTGTGGCCGACAGCAGGCAGGATGCCGTGTCGCGCCAAGGCTTTGACCAGCTCCCCGGAGCCGCGTCGCTCGGGCGCAAACGTCCACTGCACCAGCGCATGGGGCACGCCGGCTTCGGTGCACGTCGACACGAGCGACTCGACCAACGCGAGGTCCGGATCGGTGAGGACCGATGGATCGTGCGCGCCGCGACGCTCCTCCGAGAGGAACGGTCCTTCGAGATGGATTCCGGCCAGCTCACCCGACGCCACGAGGGGCGCCAAGGTCGCGACCTGGCTGATGAGGGTGTCCGGACGGCCCGAAACGAGGGATGCGACGAGGTTCGTGACGCCGGCTGAGTGATGATGCGCTGCGGCTGCCGACGACCCCTGGGCGTCCTGACCGAACTCGTGCCCGAGCGCGCCGTGGCTGTGCAGATCGACGAGGCCGGCGACAAGGTGAGCGGTCATGCCCTCACCCTAGAACCCTCGCCTTGTATGCCTGGGCCCATGCTCCAGCGTGCCTCATACACACAGGACACGAGGTTATTTGAGGGTGCCCTGGGACAGGGAGCCCTGGAGCTGACGCTGCGAGAAGATGTAGACCGCGAGGACAGGAACGATCGTGATGACCACAGCAGCAAAGAGCTGGCCGAAGTCCACGGCGTACCCGGCCTGTGAGGCGAAGCGCGCCATGCCCTGCGAGAGGACGTAGTTGTCCTCGTTGGTGTTGAGGGCGACGGGCAGCAGGAACTGGTTCCACAGTCCGAGAAAGTTGAAGATCGAGATGGCGACGATCCCCGGGCGGGCCATCGGCAGCATCACCTGGAAGAACGTGCGCCACTCTCCTGCGCCGTCGAGCTCGGCCGCCTCGGCGATTTCCTGCGGTAGTCCGCGGAAGAAGGGAAACAGGAAGAACACGGTGAACGGGAACGCGAAAGCCACGTAGGTCGCGATGAGGCCCGGGAGCGTGTTGAGCAGCCCGGTGTTCTTGAGGACGAAGAACAGGGGGACGATCGCGAGGAAGATCGGGAAGGTCAGTCCGGCCAGGATGAGGTAGTAGACGAGACTGCTGCCGGGGAACGGGTAGCGCGCCAACGAGTAGGCCGCCATCGAGCCAAGGATCATGACGAGCACGAGGGACACGCTCACCACGATGACGGAGTTGAACATGTAGCGACCGATGTGCGAGTCGGTCCACGCCCCGATGTAGTTGTCGAAGCTCCAGTGCTGCGGCAGCGTCAAGGGCGACTGGAAGATCTCACTCGTGGTCTTCCACGACGACAGGAAGACCCAGAGCAGGGGTAGCACCACGATGATCGTCCACAGGCTGAGCACGAAGTGCGACATGACGGTGACCTTGCGGTCGCCCTTGGCCTTGGGGCTCGGTGCGCCCTGGTCCGGGGTGTCCGTGGCCAGTTCCGCGTCGACGTCGGTTGCCATCAGTGGTCCTTCCCGCCGGTGAAGCGGTTCACGGCAAAGACGATGCCGGCAAAGGTCAGAGTGAGCAGCGCCAGGACGACGCCCATGGCGCTGGCCAGGCCGAACTGGCCCTTTTTGAACGCGGTGTTGAAGAGGTCCTGGGTGATCGTCAGGGTGGAGTTCTGCGGGCCGCCACTGGCGTTGAGGGCGGCCATGTAGACGAAGGCATCGAGGGCGAGAATCCCGAGGTAGACGTAGGCCGTCTGGATGGTGTCGCGCACCATCGGGATGGTGACCATCATCGTCATGCGCAGCCGACCAGCGCCGTCGACTCGGGCCGCGTCGTAGAGCTCGGCCGGGATGCCCTTGATGGCTGCGATGAACAGGACCATGTAGAAGCCGACGAAGCCCCAGATGATGACGAACATCGTCACGGGCATCGCCGTGGAGACCTCACCGAGCCAGGCGAATGACTCGAACTGGTCGAGGCCGATGCCGGTGAGCAGGGCGTTGACCAGACCGGCCGACGGGTCGAACATCTGAGACCACAGGAGGCCGATGACGATCGCCGGAATCGTGTAGGGGAAGAAGGACACGATCCGATAGAACGACGAGCGACCAAGGCCCCGGACCGCGCCCGTGCTCTCGCCACCGACCGTCACCATCGTGGCGAGTGCGAGCGAGAGCACGATGGTCACGATGGGTACGACCAAGGCCAGGAACAGGTTGTTGCGCAGCGCCTTGAGGAAGATGTCGTCCTGCATCAGGGCCGTGTAGTTCGCGAAACCAATGAAGTCGAACGTGTCGGTGAACCCGCTCCAGTTGGTCAGCGAATAGATGAACGCCTGCACGAACGGCCAGAGCACGAACACCGAGTAGAAGGCGAACGGGAGCCCGAGAGTCACCAGGAGAAAACCCCTGCGCGCCCACGTCATGCGCTGGCGACGACGACGACGAAAGCGCGACGAGGTCTGGCTCGGTGAGGGCGCGATGTCGGTGATGGGGGGCACGACAACCGTCATGGGGTGCCTTCCTGTCCGCCAGAGGAGGCGAAGGGTGAGGTGGCTGGTGGTGAGGCAGTGCGCACGTGACGGCGCCCGGCCCGGCATTGCTGCCGGACCGGGCGAAGGGTCACTTGACTTCGACCTTCTTGACCGAGGAGTCCTTGGCCACCTTGTCGGTGATGCTCTGCAGCTGAGAGGTCAGCTTGGCTGCGTCGATCTGCCCGGACAGGAAGGCGTTCCACGGCACCAGCATGTCCTGGTTCATGCCGTAGATGTCGACGAAGTTCCACGTGAAGACGTCAGTGCCAGCGTCCTTGAGCATCTTGCCCTGCGACTGCAGGGCCGTGGAGCCGAAGCCGTCCTCGGGCACGGTGTCCTTGACGATGGTCGGCGCGAGCTTGGTCTTGGCGAAGTTGGTCGCGGCCTCCTTGGACAGCATGGTCCTCAGGACCTCCTTGCCACCCGCGACGTTCTTGCCCTTGCTCGGGACGATGAAGGGCTCACCGGCGGCGGAGTGCAGCGCGGTGTAGGGCAACTTCGACCCGGAGGTGAGCGTCATTTCCGGCACGCCCATCATCTTGAAGCCGTCCTTGGTCTGCTTCTTCATCTCGTTCTCGATCCACGAGCCCGAGGGGTAGAGCAGGGCCGCCTCCTCGTTGCTCCACTGGGCCTGGGCGGCGGTGAACTGCGTGCCACCACCACCGGGCTTCATGTAGCCGTTCTTGACGATGGTCTCGAGGGCCTTGAAGACGCCCTGGACCGCGGGCTTGGACCAGCAGTCGGGGGCGAGGTTCTCGAGCGCGAGGCGGACGTCGTCGCCGCCCTCCTTGATGGCTGAGCCCATCGCCAGCGTCTGGTAGTAGGTGGCCGCTTCCTTGCCCCAGAGCATGAGGAACTTGCCCTTGGCCTTGGCCTTGGCGCCGAGCGCGATGGCCTCGTCCCAGGTCTTCGGAGCAGTCCAGCCGTTGGCCTCGAACAGCGCCGAGGAGTACCAGACCGCATAGATCGTCTGAACATAGTTGATGGCGACGAGCTTGCCGTTGATCGTGCCGGGCGCCTCGACTCCCGGGTAGAGGGTGTCCTTGATGACGGTGCCCTCGAGGTTCTTGGCCTCGAAGACGTCGTTGAGGTCCTCGAGCTGGTCGGCGATCGTGCTGAGGCCGATCGAGTTGGCACCCGAGTTGTCGATCAGGTCGGGTGGGTTGCCACCGACGAAGCGGGGCTGGAGCTCTTGCGCGATCTGGGTCGACGGCTTGACCTCGACCTTGCTGCCGGCCTGGTTCTTCTCGACGAGCCCCGCGGCGAAGGTCACGTAGTCGAAGCCGTAGCCACCGTTGAAGATGACTGCTTCGACCGTGGACTTCTCCACCATGCCGAACGGGTTCTTGTCGCTCTTGTCTCCACCTGCCGTGCTCGCGGTCGCCTTGGCGTCCGAGCCACCGCCCGTCGCGCAACCCGCCAGCGCCAGGGCCGGCACCGCAAGTCCGGCTGCGGACACCAACCGCAAGATCGTCCGACGGTCCATCTGCTGGCCTCGAGGGTTCATCCAGTTCCTACTTCCGGGTCCCGGGCGCAGCTCAGACCGCCCGTCATTGGGCAACACAGTGTTGATGTGTTGTGATCGCTATATCGTGCTGTGAGTGACTGATCGTGTCAAGGATCTTGACTGGATCAGTCACATTCAATCACTGTTGACCTATGACTGACTCGGAAAACGCTCAAGCGATTCTTCGGACCCTGAGCGTGCCCGGAGCACGTTCCGGGCCGCCGAGCCACCTTGCGGCGCTCGCGCCCGTGCGTGAACCCTCGACCACCCGAGTGGGTGAACACGCTCCGCCCGACATGATGCACCGCCTGTCCTATGGCCGCATCTCGTCGCCACTGCCCTATGGCGTCCTGAGTGACTATGACCGGTCGGACAGCGACCTCGAGGTCCCGGCCATCGAGCTCAGCAATGACCGGGTCCAAGCGACGATCCTGCCCTCACTGGGGGGCCGGGTGTGGTCCTTGACGATGGCGGACGGTCGCGAGCTGGTGCACCGAAGTCCTGTGCTGCGCTGGGCCAACTTCGGACTGACCGATGCGTGGTTCGCCGGTGGCATCGAGTGGAACCTGGGCTCGACCGGCCACTCTGCGATGTCCAGCAGGCCGATGCACACTGCGATCCTGCACACCCCGCTCGGACCAGTCGTGCGCCTGTGGGAGTGGGAGCGAACCCGCGACCTCGTCCTGCAGATCGACCTGTGGCTCAGCGGTGCACGACTGATGGCGTCGACACGCGTGATCAACCCGGATCCAGAGCCCAAGCCCCTCTACTACTGGACCAACATGGCGGTGACCGAGACCTCGGGAACGCGAGTCCTCGCTCCGGCGAGCACCGCGTGGCGCACCGGCTATGAGGGCGTTCTCGAGCGGGTGCCCGTCCCGTTCCCGGACGGTCCTCTCGACGTCAGCGTCCCGAGCGCCAGCAGGTATGCCGCGGACTACTTTTTCGAGGTGGCTCACGACACAGGTCGGCTGGTGTGCGCCGTGGAGCCAGACGGCCGAGGGCTCGCGCAGACCTCGACCGAGGCGTTGCGCGGCCGCAAGCTCTTCCTCTGGGGCAACGGTCCCGGCGGTCAGCGGTGGCAGGACTGGCTCGGCGCCGCGGGCAGTCGCTACCTCGAGATCCAGGCCGGGGTCTGCCCCACCCAGCTGGAGCACGACGTCCTCGACGGCAACGACCACAGGTCGTGGACCGAAGCGTTCCTCCCTCTCAACCTCGACCCCTCGGTCGTTACCGCTGACTACGGCACCGCGTCGCAGGCGGCACGGACGTCGGTCCACGATTCCACGCCTCCTGAGTGGCTCGAGCAGGTCCACGACCAGTGGTTGCGCGAGGTGGCCGACCTTGTCCCCGACACCCTTGTGCACACCGGGTCCGGCTGGGGCAGAACTGAACTCGCGTTGCGGCAGGCCGGTCAAACCACGGAGACCGGCCATGCCGTCCAGCTGACCGGCACTCCTTTCCCGGACGTCGACGACGAGAGCCGAGCCCTCATGCACCTGGCGCAGACGGGTGACCGCACCGGCCTCAACGCGATGCCCGTTGACCGACCGACGCTGCCGGTCATCTCGGACAGGTGGATGGCCGTGCTCGCTGCTGTCGAGGCCGAGGGCGCTGGCGCCAACTGGTGGGTGCCGTACGCCCTCGGCACCGCACGACACCTGAAGGGGGACCTCGAAGGTGCGCGCACGGCATACCGGAGAAGTGTTGAGCGGCAGCCCACGGTGGTGGCGCTGCGAGGTCTGGCGCTGCTCGCCGACAACCCCAGCGACCGCACCGAGCTGTATCGCCAGGCCCTCGCGCTCACCCCGCACGATCGTCGCCTGGCGGTCGAACTCCTTGTGTCAGCGCGCGACTCGAGTGGTCCGGCTGAGGTGGTGGCGCTGGTGGGTGCCCTGCCCGATGCGGTGCGCACCCATGGCCGGATCCAACTCTTGCTCGCCGACGCCCTGGCCACGCTCGGCGAGGGACAGGCGGCCCGGGAGATCCTCAGAGATCTTGAGGTGCCCGACCTGGCCGAGGGCGATCAGACGCTGTCGGACCTGTGGACGCGGCTGCGCCCGGACCAGGACGTGCCAGCGCGGTTGGACTTCCGCATGGCCGTCATGCCGAAGTGACGCCGAGGGCCTTCTCGATGTCGCCGCTGAGGGATTCGGGCTTGGCGGTCGGGGCGTAGCGCTCGATGACCTGGCCGTCGCGCCCGATCAGGAACTTGGTGAAGTTCCACTTGATCTTGCTGCCGAGCATGCCGCCCTTCTCCTGACGCAACCACTCGAAGAGCGGGTGGGCGTCGTCGCCATTGACATCGATCTTGTCGAACATCGGGAAGCTCACACCGTAGTTGCGCTGGCAGAACGCGCCGATCTCGGTGGCCTCGCCGGGCTCCTGTCCACCGAACTGGTTGCAGGGGAAGCCAAGGACGACAAGACCCTGGTCCTGGTGCTCCTGCCACAGCTGCTCCAGCCCCTCGAACTGGGGCGTGAAGCCACACTCGGAGGCGGTGTTGACGATGAGGACGACCTTGCCGGCGTAGGCACCCAGGTCCTGGGGTTGCCCCTCCAGGGTCGCAGCGGAGAAGTCGGACAGCGTGGTCTCAGTCATGCAATCAGCCTAGACGCAGTGGACGGTGACGCCTTCCGCCCGGAGGTCGGCCACCCGCTGGTCATCGTCCTGCGCCGTCGTGACCACGTGGGTCATCTGGGAAGCGGCGCAGATCTGCGTGAAGGCCCGCTCGCCCAACTTGGGTTCGGCGGCCACGACGACCACCTCGCGGGCCCGCTCAACCATCATGCGCGACACGGCCGCCTCGTCCTCGTGGTGGCAGGTCGCACCTTCGTGCGCCGACAGGCCATTGACGCCGAGGATCGCCACGTCGATCCAGAGCTGGCTGAGCCCGGCCGTCGCCAGGGGACCCGTCACTTCGTAGGACTCCGGCCGAGGGATGCCACCCAGACTGACGCAGCGCACGTCCCGCCGAAGCACGGCCTCGACAGCAATGTTCAGGGCGCTCGTGACCAGGGTGAGTCCCCGCGAGCTGAGGTCGTCGCGTGCCGTGAGGCTGCGCGCAACCGTCGTGGTCGTCGTCCCACCGTTCATGGCGACCACGGTGCCGGGGGCAACAAGCGCGACCGTTGCCGCGGCGATGCGGTCCAGGTCGGAATCGTTCTGACTGGCCCGATAGCGATAGGGCAACTCATAGGCGACCGAGGTCGCAACGACTCCGCCGTGATTGCGGGTGACCAGCTGGCGGTTGGCCAGCTCCGCGAAGTCGCGCCGGATGGTCGCCTCGGAAACCTCGAGGTGTCCTGCCGCCCCGGTGACACTGAGCCGACCTTCGGTGGCGAGCAGGTCGAGGATCGCGGACAAACGCGCCGCGCGCTGACGCGGGACTTCGCCGACGGCCGGGGTGGTGGGGGGCATGGCTGGACTGTAGCGCGCACTTCACGCAACATCGAGGGATTGCGATGAACGACTTTGCACACTTAGGCTAGGAGTCAATCAGTATCAATCAGCTCTGTGATGACTCGCTTCCGACGCCTTCGAACCCCATCCACGTCGCCGACCGTGAAGGACACCCCATGACGTTCCTCGAGCAGGAGATCGCCACCCAACCAGACAACTGGGCCGCCGTGGTGGCGCGTCTGCCGGAGGTTGCCCATCTCCTGCCGCGCCCGGGAGAGCGCGTTGCGACCATTGGTTGCGGCACGTCGTGGTTCATGGGCCAGGCGTATGCGGTCCTGCGGGAGTCTCTGGGCCAGGGCGTCACCGACGCGTTCGCGGCCAGCGAGCACCACTTGGCACGCGGCTACGACCGGGTCGTCGTCATCACCCGGTCCGGCACGACGAGCGAGGTCATCGAGGTCATCGAGGAGCTCAAGGCATCCGGCACACCCCACGTCGCTCTGGTAGCGACCGGTGGCACGGCGGTCCCCGACAACGCCGAGTCCACCATCCTCCTGCCCGAGGTTGACGAGCAGTCTGTCGTGCAGACCCGTTTTGCCACAACGGTTCTCGCACTGCTGCGTGCCTCGCTCGGAGAGTCTCTGGACGCGGCGATCGCGGACGCGCGTGAGGTGCTCGCCGAACCGGACGACACGGCATACGCAGGAATGTTCGACGCTGAGCAGGTGAGCTTCCTCGGTCGCGGCTGGACCATCGGTCTGGCCCACGAGGCTGCTCTCAAGTTGCGCGAGTCGGTGCAGTTCTGGGCCGAGTCCTATGCCGCAATGGAATACCGCCACGGCCCGATCAGCATCGCTGCCCCCGGTCGTGTCACATGGGCGATCGGCGAGGTGCCCGAGGGTCTGCCCGAGCAGGTGCGCGCCGCTGGTGCCCACTTCGAGCACCGCGACATCGATCCGATGGCTGAGCTCGTGCGTCTGCACCGCTATTGCCTGGCCCGCGCCGTTGCTGCCGGCATCAACCCGGACGAGCCACGCAACCTCAGTCGCTCGATCATCCTCGACGACGCCAGCTGATGACCCTTTCGCCGCTCGCGCCCCTGCTCGGAGAGGCGCGCTCAGCGGGGCGAGCTCTTGCTGCGTTCAATGTCATCCAGATCGAGCATGCTGAGGCGTATGCCGTTGCGGCAGAGCGTTCTTCGCTGCCGGTTGTCATGCAGATCAGTGAGAACTGTGTGCGCTATCACGGATCATTGCGCCCCATCGCGGCGGCGACCCTGGCGATCGCGGAAGCCTGCTCACAACCGGTCGTCGTGCACCTCGACCACGCCGAGTCGGTGGACCTCATCGACGAGGCTGTGCGGCTCGGTCTGACGTCGGTCATGTTTGACGGATCGAAACTCGACGACGACGTGAACCGCGAGACGACTCGTCGCGTCGTGGCGCAGTGCCATGCCGCGGGGATCAGCGTCGAGGCCGAGTTGGGGGAAGTCGGTGGTAAGGACGGCGTGCACGCGCGCGGGGTTCGGACGGACCCGGGCGAGGCCGCACGATTCGTGGCCGACACCGGCGTCGACGCTCTGGCTGTGGCCGTGGGCAGTTCGCACGCCATGACCGAGCGCAGCGCTGTCCTTGACACCGGCCTCATCGCGGCCATTGCGGCTCAGGTGCCCGTCCCGCTGGTGCTGCACGGTTCGAGCGGGGTGCCCGATGAGGGGCTCGTGTCTGCGGTGGTCGCCGGGATGACCAAGGTCAATATCGCCACCCACCTCAACCAGGTGTGGACGCAGGCGATGGTGCGCCGACTCGAGGAGTCAGCGACGGTCGACACCCGCAAATACCTCGGAGCAGCACGCGATGCCGTCGCCGATGAAGCCGAGCGACTCCTGCGCCTTCTCGCCCTGTCCTGACACGCACCGCGAGGGTCGCCGGCTGCGCGTTCGGGCAATCAGTCGGGGGTGGTTCGATCAGGCGAGTTCGGTGATGATGACGTCGTCGTGCAGGGCCTCGACGTCCGCTCGGTCGATGACGCCCGCGACGGTCTGACGGACGGCGGCAGCCGACCACGCCACCCCGACGCGCAACACGGCCGGCCAGTCGACCTCGTCACGCGGGACACCGTCGAGCCCAGCCGTGATGGCCGCGGTGAGGGCATCGCCAGCGCCGGTCGCGTTGCCGACCCCCGGAGTGCTCGGGCGAGCCTCGATGACCCTGCCCGTCGCTGTGACGAGGACGAGCCCGTCCGCACCACGAGAGACCAGCGCAGCCCAGGCCCCCTGCGCCACCAGCGCGTGCGCGGCGTCGGTCGGATCCTCGATATCGGTCATCGACAGGGCCTCGGAGGCGTTGGGTTTGACCAGGACTGAGACGGCGGACAGGACCTCGCTCACCCATCGGCCGCGTCCATCAACGACCAGTTCGGCGCCGGCATGGGCTGCCACCCTGCACAAGGACACGAGCGCCTCGTCGGGCGTCCCGGGGGGCAGGCTGCCAGAGATTGCGAAGACGTCACCGGAGCGAGCGGTTTCACGCACGATCTCGGTGATCTCGTCCCAGACCTGCTCCGGTTGTGACTCCCCCTGCTCGTTGAGAACCGTCGTGTGCCCGTCGGTGCTGAAGATCGCCACGGACCTGCGGAGCTGCACGGGGGTGTCGACAATCCGCAGGCGAATCCCCCGTTGGGCGGCGTCCTCGGCAAAGAAGTCACAGTGGCGCTCCCCCACCGGAGCGATGGCGACATGCTCGATCTCCATGCACGCGAGCACGCCTGCGACGTTGAGGCCCTTGCCCCCAGCATGCGTGCCGGTGACTGAGACGCGGTGACTCTCGCCGACGTGTAGTCGTGGCACGGCATAGGTGATGTCGAGTGCGGGGTTGGGGGTCAGGGTGAGGATCACGCGGTCGCCTCCATGGCGAGAAGTGTTGCTCCGAGGGCAGCTGCCCGATCGCCGAGCGCGGCCCGGGTGACCGTGACGCGCTCGTGCCCAATGGCGTGGACAAGTCCGTCGCGCAACGGGTCGAGCAGAGTGTCACCCGCGAGAGCGAGTCCACCTCCAAGGAGGAGAAGTCGCGTGCCGGCTGCCGCACAGACCGGTGCGATGACCTGGACGAGCTGGTCGATCGCCCCCTCCCAGATGCGGATGGCTTCGGGGTCACCATCGTCGACGGCCTGGCTGAGGGTCGCAGCGTCGCCTGCGCGACCCAGGTTGCGCCAGGCTCGGCCCAGGGCAGCAGCGCTCGCCACTGCCTCGAGGCATCCGTGCCGGCCGCAACCGCACAGGGGTCCGTCGCGTTCGACGATGACGTGGCCGACCTCGCCGGCCCACTCCGAACCAGCGACGACGCGACCACCAGCAAGGAGTGCGCTGGCGATGCCGGTGCCCAGAGCGACGAACAGGGCATCGGGCGCGCCTTGGGCAGCTCCCAGACGGAACTCGGCGAGCAGGCCCGCACGCACGTCATGACCCATCGCCACTGGAACGTCAAAACGCTCCTGAAGTCGTTGCCGCAGCGGCAGGTCGCGCCAGCCGAGGTTTGCCGACCAGTTCGCTGACCCGGTGGTCTCGTCGACGAGCCCCGGGACGACAGCACCCACGGCACCGAGGACGCCGTCGATGCCCTCGACACGGGCCGACTCGAGCAGGCCAGAGACCGTTTCGGTGATGACGTCGACCACCCCGTTGCCAGGGCGTGGCGGCGTAGGTGCGGTGTGGGACAACACAATTGACCCATCAGAATCGACGAGCATGGACTTGACGCGAGTACCCCCCACGTCGATGCCCGCCACCAGCTCTATCGTCACCCCCGCCATCCTAGGGGAGGACGTCGGAGCCTCCGGCGACCAAGACTTCCGTTGCCAGCCGATGCTCCGACAGGGCCTCCTGTTGGGCCATCCGCACAAAGGCGTCAGCGGCCGGGATGCGGTAGCGGTCGCGGTGCCACGCGATGCCCACGATGCGCGGGCTCACCCCCCGCAGGGCCCTGATGCGCACTCCCGTCCGGAAGCGGTCCACGGACAACCATGAGATGACTGCGGCTCCGACTCCCTCAGCGGCAAGGCCGACGATGGTGCCGTTGTCGTTGGATCGAAAGACGATCTGCTCGGTGAGCTCGGGGCGCCCCAGCCGGTTCTCGATGGAGTGGACCTCGCGCATCTGTGCGTAGGTCACCAAGGGCAGGTCCGCGAGCTCGCGCAGGTGCACGGGCCCAGAGGCGACGCCCAGCGCGCTGTCCTCGCGCACGACGACCACATACGGATCTTCCATCAGCTCGAGGTGGGCGAACGGGCCGGGCATCATCGGGTAGGCCACGAAGGTGAGGTCGAGACCCCCCGCCTCCACCATGGTGAGCAGCTCACCGTCATCCTCTGCCTCGGTGAGCTCGACGGTCACTCCCGGCCACTCTGCGCGGAATCTGCTGAGCACCCGCGGAAGAATGCTCACGCCCACGCTCTGGTAGCAGCCGATGCGCAACACGCCCGCCGACCCCTCGGTCAACGCTGCCAGATCCGCCCGGGCACTCCCGAGCTGGGCGACGATCGCCTCGGCGTGCACGAGAAGCACAGAGCCTGCCACGGTGAGGCTGACCGGAGTGGTGCCTCCGGGTCGCTCCACGAGGGTGTGCCCGACGAGGTGCTCGAGCCGGCTGATCTGTTGGCTCACTGCCGACTGGGTGTAGCCCAAGGACTCGGCCGCCCGCGAGAACGAGCGCTCGCGGGCAACGGCAGCCAGGGCCACCAGGAAGCGCAACTCCATGGTCGACTCCATCGTCATGCTGCTCACTATAAGACCGGCTAATGGATATCTGCGAAGAGAGGAATTGCACTGATGGAGGCCGCCCTTGCACTGTAGGTCCATGCGCCGCGCAGGGCGCCCCACTGACCGAGGAGATCACCGTGACTTCTTCCATGCCCACCACCACCGCCCCCAGCTACGCCGACATCGTGGATCTCGAGGCGTACCCGATTCACGAGCTCAACCAGGAGAGCGGGCAGGCCCTCGTGGCACGCTGCCGCGAACAACTGGAGGCCGAGGGTGTCTGCAACCTCCCCGGCTTCATCCGTCAGGAAGCCGTCGACGCCATGGTCTCGCTGGCCGGCGAGCTGGACGACCTGGCCTGGAAGTCCGACCAGACCCACACGGTCTACTTCGAGCCGGTCGACGAGAGCGTCCCCGCCGAGCACCCCCGGGCACGCAGGGTGCGCTCGGCCAAGAACGGCATCGCCTACGACTACATCCCCGCGGACGCCCCGCTGCGTCGGCTCTACGAGTCCGATGACCTCACCCACTTCATCGCCGCGGTCCTGGGCAAGTCCGTGCTCCACCGAAGCGCCGACCCGCTCGATGCCCTCCAGGTCACCACCTTCCGGGTGGGCGACGAGCTGGGCTGGCACTTCGACCGCAGCGAGTTCTCCGTCACGGTCATGTACCAGCCGTCCGAGAAGGGTGGGGACTTCCTCTACGTTCCGGGCCTGCGCTCAGAGGACGACCCCAACTACGAGGGGGTGCAGCGAGTTCTCGACGGCGACCACAGCGACGTGAAAGTCCTGCCGAGCGCGCCGGGCACGCTGGCGTTCTTCCATGGCCGCAACGCCATGCACTGGGTCACCCCGATCGAAGGAGCGACCCCACGGATCAATACCGTTCTCACCTACGGTGAAAGGCCGGACATGAAGCTCAACGACCTCACCTCCCAGCTCTTCTACGGTCGCACCTCCGCCTGACAGCGTTCCACCCCTGCACCGACACCTCCTGTGATCCCGTCGATGGACGAGGCCCACGCTCCCGCCCCTGAAAGATGGTCTCCATGACAGCAGCAATTCGACGCACCTCACCGCTCACCGCCGTCACCGCAGCGCTGGCACTCGGGCTTGCGCTGAGCGCCTGTGGCTCCAACGACACGTCCAAACCAGCTGCCAGCTCCGCGTCGAGCACCACCGGAGACGGTGCAGCAACGGGTGCGGACGCAGCGGTCACCGCGCTGGTCCCCGCTGCCGTCAAGGCCGACGGGAAGCTGTCCATCGGGATCGAAGCCCAGTACCCGCCGTTCGAGTTCTACGAGGCCGACAACAAGACGATCATCGGCTTCGACGCAGACATCGCTGCCGGGCTGGCCAAGCACATGGGCCTCACGCTCGTCCTCAACGACGCGTCCTTCGACTCGATCATCCCGTCGCTTTCGAGCGGACGATACGACCTGGGGATCTCCGGCTTCACGGTCACCGCCGAGCGCGTGAAGCAGGTCGACTTCGTCACCTACTACTACGAGGGTGACGGCTTGATGGTCAAGGGCGGCAACCCCGCCAAGCTCGCCATCGACGAAACCTTGTGCGGAGTCAAGATCGCCGTTCTCAAGGGCAGCACCCAAGCCCTCAACACCGTCCCCACGCTCGACAAGGCGTGCACCGCAGCGGGCAAGCCCGCGATGGCGGCGATGGTGGTGCCCGGCTCGAGCGACCTCGGGTTGGCGCTGTCCAGTGGTCGAGCTGAGGGCGTACTCACGGACGGATCCAACGCGGCATACACCGCCAAACTTTCCAAGGGCAAGTTCGAGGTCGCGCCCGGGAAGGCCTACAACCCGGCACCGTTCGGGATCGCCGCGCAAAAGGGGACCGGCATGGATGCAGCGGTCCAGAAAGCCCTCGAGGTCATGCTGGCTGACGGCTCCTATGCGCAGATCGCCAAGACCTGGAACATGACCGCCGGAGCGATCGAGGCAGCGAAGATCAATGAAGTCACCGGCTGACCGCCGGAGTGACGAGGTCAGCTCGACCGGCGCGGTCGTCACATCGAGCAGCGGGGGCTCGCAGCCTCCTGCCTCGACGCTGACGGCCGTGCCGGTGCGCCATCCCGGACGCTGGGTGGCTATGGCCGTCGTCTTCGTGCTCGCGGCGATGCTCGTCAGCACCATCCTCACCAACCCGAACTTCGAGTGGGGCGTCGTCCGCGAGTACTTCACCACCGAGACGATCCTGCACGGACTGGGGATGACGCTGCTACTCACCCTCTTCGTCATGGTCGGTGGCATCGCGCTGGGCATAGTCCTGGCCGTGATGCGGCTCTCGCCCAACCCCGTTCTCTCCGGAGCGAGTGGACTCTACATCTGGTTCTTCCGCGGGACACCCGTGCTCGTGCAGCTCCTGCTGTGGTTCAACCTCGCCGCTCTGTTCCCCCGCATCTCGCTGGGCATCCCGTTCGGCCCCGAGTTCATGGTCCTGGACGCCAACACCCTCATCACCCCCTTCGTGGCTGCCCTGCTCGGTCTGGGACTCAACGAGGGCGCCTACATGGCCGAGATCGTGCGAGCAGGGATCTCGTCGGTCGACGAGGGTCAGGTGGAGGCCTCACACGCTCTCGGGATGCGCCGGTCGCTCACCATGAGGCGCATCGTCCTGCCCCAGGCGATGCGGGTCATCATCCCCCCGACGGGCAACGAGACGATCTCGATGCTCAAGACGACGTCGCTGGTCAGCGTGATCTCATTGGCCGACCTCCTCTACAGCGCCCAGATCATCTCGGCACGCACGTTCCAGATCATCCCGCTGCTTCTCGTTGCGAGCATCTGGTACCTGCTGGTCACCTCAGTCCTCACCGTGATCCAGACTCGGATCGAGCGTCGGTTCTCTCGCGGCAGCCGTCGCGAGACTCCTGTCCCGTGGGCCACCCGAATGCGGCGCAACCTCACCTCGTTCCACTCCACGCCGCCCTCGGACGCGGTCATCACGCCCGCGGGAGGGATCCGATGAGTTCAACCTCGGCAGTGCCCCACACCGCCACACCCATGGTCCGTGCCGAAGGGGTGCACAAGCACTTCGGACAGCTGCAGGTCCTCAAGGGCATCTCGCTGGAGGTTGCTCCGGGCGAAGTGTTCTGCATCGTCGGCCCCTCCGGGTCCGGCAAATCCACCTTCCTTCGCTGCATCAACCACCTCGAGAACATCGACGGAGGCAGGTTGGCGGTCGACGGCGAGCTGGTGGGCTACCGGGAGCACGCCGGCAAGCTCTATGAGCTCAAGGAGAAGGAGGTGGCCGCAAAGCGCGAACAGATCGGGATGGTCTTCCAGCGCTTCAACCTGTTCCCGCACATGTCGGTCATCGACAACGTCATTGAGGCGCCGCTGCGGGTCAAGCACGAGGCGCGGGCGTCGGCCGTGTCTCGAGCCGAGGAGCTCCTGGAGCGGGTCGGTCTGTCCGACAAGCGCAACGTCTACCCCAACCAGCTCTCCGGCGGGCAGCAGCAGCGGGTCGCCATCGCCCGGGCCCTGGCGATGCAGCCCAAGCTCATGCTCTTTGACGAGCCCACTTCGGCGCTCGACCCCGAGCTCGTCGGCGAGGTGCTTGACGTGATGCACGGCCTGGCCGACGACGGGATGACGATGATCGTGGTGACCCACGAGATGGGCTTCGCTCGCGAGGTCGGTGATGCGCTGGTCTTCATGGACGAGGGTGTCGTGGTGGAGAGCGGCCACCCCCGCGAGGTCCTGTCCAACCCACACCACGCGCGCACCAAGGCCTTCTTGTCCAAGGTGCTCTAGTGGTCGTGCGCCTGCTGCCAGCGCACGACAGGCCAGAAGTGGCATGGCGCAACGGCGCGGGCGTCACGACCGAGGTCACCTCGTGGCCCTCCGGGTCAGGCGATGCCTTCGGGTGGCGGATCAGCATTGCCACGATTGCGGCGTCGGGACCCTTCTCTCGGTACGCCGGTGTCGATCGTCTCCTCCTCCCGCTGGGTTCCACGCTCCCCCATCTCGTCGAACCCGTGGGTTCGGTCGACCTCGTGGTCTCGGGTCGCCGTCACGCCATGGAACCGTGGGTGCCCTTCGCCTTTGACGGTC
Source organism: Knoellia sp. (assembly GCA_039917755.1). GTDB lineage: Bacteria > Actinomycetota > Actinomycetes > Actinomycetales > Dermatophilaceae > Knoellia. The sequence goes on from JBDSIV010000119.1 coordinate 81,497, forward strand.
AGGCGGACACGCACGCGCAGCATGGCGGGGCCGGTGTGCAGGTGCTGAACGTCATGACGAGACGCGCGGCGTGGCGCGCGGATATCGAGGTCGTGACGCTCGGGCGCTCACCAGCAGCGTTGTCCCCCAGACCATTTGGCGGACACAGCGTGCTGGTGGTGCTGGACGGCAGTGTGAACCTCGCGAGTTCTTCGGCGGCGGGGACATTGGGAGCACTCGATGCCGCAAGCCTGAGTGGCCTCGCCGCGGTGCATCTTTGCGCCCGGCCCGACAGCCCTGTCCCCCACCCGCACGTGGTTCACGTCCGACTGAGCCCTTCCTTGCCCCGAGACGTCACACCCGAGACCGCGGATTAACACGCCAGACCCCGGACCCACTAGCATCGTCCCAGCGGTCCGCACTGTTCTGCCTCGGACCTGCTTCTTTTCTCACTGTCGATGCCGATGCGCCGCGACCGAGAAATCTTGACGAGGACAACACTGACGTTGATTCATTCGTCGAAACTCGGGAATTCGCGCCGGGCAGAACCGACTGCATCAGAACTCTCTGGAGTACCTCCTTCGTGTCCACAGACACCCGCATCTCCCCTGCCCACAACTCTTCCCAAAACACTCAGGGCTTCGCCTCACTTGGCGTGCCCGAGTCCCTCGTGCGTGTCCTCGCCGAGCGTGACATCACGGTGCCCACGCCGATCCAGGCCGCCACCCTGCCCGACAGTCTCGCTGGTCGCGACGTCCTCGGCCGTGGCCGCACGGGTTCGGGCAAGAGCTACGCCTTCCTGCTCCCGCTCCTCGCCCGCTTGGCCGCCGACGGGCGCCGTCGTCAGCCCAAGCGTCCCCGCGCTCTCATCCTCGCGCCCACCCGTGAGCTCGCCATCCAGCTCGACGAGGCACTCATCCCCCTGGCGCAGCCGCTCGGACTCACCTCGCGCACAGTATTCGGTGGAGTGGGCCAGAACCCTCAGGTCTCGGCCATCGCCCGTGGCGTCGACGTCGTTGTGGCCTGCCCCGGCCGTCTCGAGGACCTCATCAGCCAGGGACACGTCAACCTCGACTCCGTGCAGATCACGGTTCTCGACGAAGCCGACCACATGGCTGACCTCGGCTTCCTTCCCGTGGTCAAGCGCATCCTCGACCGCACGCCGGGCAACGGCCAGCGCATGCTCTTCTCGGCCACGCTGGACGCCGGCGTCAACACGCTCGTCAAGCGCTACCTCACCTCGCCCGTGACCCACGAGGCGGACTCGGCCCAGTCCCCGATCTCGACGATGAGCCACCACGTCCTGCACGTCACCCCCGACGGTCACCTCCCCGTGCTCGTCGACCTCACCTCGGCTCCGGGCCGCAAGGTGGTCTTCACCCGCACCAAGCACCGCGCCAAGAAGATCGCCCGACAGCTCAACGCCGAGGGCATCCCCGCGGTCGAGCTCCACGGCAACCTCAGCCAGAACGCCCGCACCCGCACCATGGATGCGTTCCACGCGGGCACGGCGCACACGCTGGTTGCCACGGACATTGCCGCGCGGGGAATCCACGTCGACGACGTCAGTCTCGTCATCCATGCGGACCCGCCGGTCGAGCACAAGGCCTACCTGCACCGCTCCGGTCGCACCGCTCGTGCGGGGAACTCTGGCACGGTCGTCACACTCATGACGGATGACCAGGTTCGCGACGTGCGCGACCTCACCCGCAAGGCCGGCATCAAGCCGACCACGACCAGGGTCAACGCGACCCACCCGCTCCTCACCGAGCTGGCTCCGGGCGAGCGCACCTTCCCCGGCGCGTTCATCGTTCCCGGTGCCGCAACGCAGGGCTCCGGCCAGCGTGGTGGCGGCGG
>JBDSIV010000120.1:0-25458 GCA_039917755.1 Knoellia sp.
CACCGTCCTTCGAGCTGTCTCCGCAGGCAGCGAGTCCAAGGGTGAGGACAGAAGCGGCAATGACCGCACTGAGTTGACGAACCTTCATGTGTTTCCTCCTGTTGGGCTGGGTTCAGTGGGTGAGGATCTTGCCGAGGAAGTCCTTGGCCCGATCGCTCGTCGGGTTGGTGAAGAACTCTTCGGGGGTGTTCTGCTCGATGATCTGGCCGTCGGCCATGAAGACGACACGGTTGGCCGCCTTGCGGGCGAAGCCCATCTCGTGGGTGACGACGACCATCGTCATGCCCGACTTGGCCAGTTCGATCATCACGTCGAGAACTTCGTTGATCATCTCGGGGTCCAGCGCCGAGGTCGGCTCGTCGAAGAGCATGACCTTGGGGTCCATCGCGAGGGAGCGGGCGATGGCCACTCGCTGCTGCTGTCCGCCGGAGAGCTGGGCCGGGAACTTCTGCGCCTGATGGGCCACCCCGACCCGCTCCAGCAGCTCCATGGCGCGCTTGTCGGCCTCGGCCTTCTTCTGCTTGCGGACCTTGATCGGGCCGAGCGTGACGTTGTCGAGGATCGTCTTGTGGGCAAAGAGGTTGAAGGACTGGAAGACCATGCCGACGTCCGCACGGAGCTCGGCGAGTGCCTTGCCCTCCTCGGGAAGGGTCTTGCCATCGATCGTGATCGTCCCGGACTCGATCGTCTCGAGGCGGTTGATAGCGCGGCACAGGGTCGACTTGCCCGAGCCGGATGTACCGATGACGATGACCACCTCGCCTTTGCCGATCTCGAGGTTGATGTCCTTGAGGACATGGAGGTCGCCGTAGTGCTTCTGTACGTCCTTGAGGACGACGAGGGGCTCAGTCATGCAGGAAACCTACCTCCCTGTGGCCCCGCTCACGTGTGACTGGTGCGATCAGTCACCGATTCGCAACGTCGATGCCACTTCCCGAGCGGGTATGCCGGGTGCTCGCGGCACGCAGGTAGGCTCGGCTGCGCTTGAGGGGCGGTAGCTCAGTTGGTCAGAGCAGCGGACTCATAATCCGTCGGTCCTGGGTTCAAGCCCCAGCCGCCCCACCCACTGTTGCATCACTGATTGCCCGTTCGCGCGCCTCAGCTCGGCGGGATGGGGCACCAGAGCCCGCGCGAACGGGCAATCAGTGATGCGGTGGGGGCGGAAGTGGTCTCGTGTCGCGCATGGTGTTCGTGGTGCTCATGCGGCATGATGAGGCTCACGGTTCACGAGTTCGCTCGTGAGGCGTTCGTGAAGGCATGGACAACGGCACTGTGAAGTGCCCGCAGAGCGAGCTGAACGGCATACAGAATCTGTTGCCTCCAAGAGACACGTGCGACGGCGTTGGGGAAGACGTCCCTTGCACGTGAAGGAGGCCAGGATGTCTGTCGCGACGCGACATGTGTCGACCCGGGGAGTGGTTTTCATCCACTCGGCCCCGGCAGCGCTGTGCCCTCATATCAACTGGGCGCTCGAATCCGCGACGGGTTCGCGCGTCTCCATCGATTGGACCCCCCAGCCCGCCGCACCCGGCCTCAACCGCGGTGAGTGGTCCTGGATCGGCGAGCAGGGCACCGGTGCGCGCCTTGCCTCGACGTTGCGCGGCTGGCAGGGCTTGCGCTACGAGGTGACCGAGGACCCCAGCGCCGGTTGTGACGGCTCGCGCTGGTCGCACACCCCAAGTCTGGGCATCCACCACTCGACGACTTCCGCCAGCGGTGACGCCGTGATCAACGAGGAGCGTCTCAAGGAGATCCTCATGCTCGCGCAGGGCTCACCCGAGGCCATCGAGGAGATGGTCGAAGAGGTCCTGGGCACGGACTGGGACAACGAGCTCGAGCCGTTCCGCTACGCCGGCGAGGGTGCACCAGTCCGCTGGCTGCACAAGGTGGGCTGACGACCCAAGCGCATCATGTCTCTCACACCAGCGCGAGGCCCGCTCCCGTACAGGGGGGAGCGGGCCTCGCGACGTTGTGTACCAGCAGATGGGTATGCCGATTACAGCGGAATGTTGCCATGGTTGCCACGGCGTTGAGGCGCCTCAGCGATCGCCTTGGCCAGTGCCGAACGGGTGACGTTGGGCTCGACGATCTCGTCGACGACCCCGATCTCGACGGCGCGGGCCAGGCCACCTGACAGCGCGTCGTGCTCCTCGGCAAGCTGCTGCTCGACGGCCGCACGATCGGCGTCATCGACCTCTGCGAGCCGTCGGCGGTGCAGAATGCGGATCGCCGCGACCGAACCCATGACCGCGACGTGAGCTGTGGGCCAGGCGAAGACCTTGGTGGCGCCGAGGGAACGGGCGTTCATCGCGATGTAGGCGCCGCCGTAGGTCTTGCGGGTCACCAGCGTCACGCGGGGCACGACTGCCTCGGCAAACGCGTGGAGCAACTTGGCTCCACGCCGCACGACGCCGTCCCACTCCTGGCCGACGCCGGGCAGGTAGCCGGGGACGTCGACGAGCACGATGAGCGGCACACCGAACGCGTCGCACATGCGCACGAATCGAGCGGCCTTCTCGGCCGAAGGCGAGTCGAGGCAGCCACCCAGACGCATGGGGTTGTTGGCGATGACCCCGACCGTGCGACCACCGAAGCGACCGAGCTGTGTGACGATGTTGGGAGCCCAACGGGGGTGCAGCTCAAGGGAATCCGCCCCCTTGTCGAGGACATTGTCAACGACCGGGTGCACGTCGTAGGCGCGCTTGGCGGACTCTGGGAAGGTCGCCTCAAGGTCGAAGTCCTCGACCTTGGAGACGTCGAGCGTGCCTTGGTCCGCGAGCAGGGAGCACAACTGGCGGCCACGCTCGTAGGCCTGCTCGGTGGAGTCAGTGACGATGTGGACGACGCCGCTGCGACGTCCGTGCGGTTCGGGACCGCCGAGGCGCAGCGCGTCGACGTTCTCACCGGTGACCGAGCGCACGACATCGGGGCCGGTGACAAAGATTCGTCCGTCCGGCGCCAGGATGACCACGTCGGTGAGGGCGGGCCCGTAGGCCGCACCGCCAGCCGCGGCGCCGATGACGACCGAGATCTGCGGAATCTTGCCCGACGCGCGGGTCATGATCGCGAACACCAGGCCGACGGCGTGCAGGCTCACGACACCTTCGGGCAGGCGCGCGCCTCCCGAGTGCCAGATGCCGACGACGGGTATGCCGTCCGCCAACGCGCGCTCGTAGGCTGCCACGACGACCTTGCAGCCGGCAACGCCCATGGCGCCGCCCATGATCGTGGCGTCGGAGCAGAAGGACACGGCCCGCACGCCCTGGCACGTGCCGATGGCGGCCAGCATGCCCGAGTCGTCCTCGGGGGTGATGAACTCGACCGATCCGTCGTCGAAGAACGCTTCGAGTCGCAGGCGAGGGTTGCGTGGATCGGTGGCTCGATCCGGTTTGGGCTTGGTCGCCGCGGATGCGGTGGCGGAGGACTCGTTGGGCTGACGCGACATCAGATGCTCTTCACGGTCAGCGCCACGTTGTGCCCGCCAAAGCCGAACGAGTTGTTGAGGGCAGCAATGTCCCCGTCGGGGAGCTTGCGGTGCTCGCCCCGAACGACGTCAAGGGGGATCGCCGGGTCGAGATTCTCGACGTTGATCGTTGCGGGGGCAATGCGGTGATGCACCGACAGGATCGTGAAGAGGGCCTCGAGCGCCCCGGCCGCGCCCAGCAGGTGGCCCGTCATCGACTTCGTTCCGGTGACGCACATCCCGTCGGTCGCATCGCCAAAGGCCCGACGGATGGCGTTCGCCTCGGCGACGTCGCCGACCGGAGTAGAGGTGGCATGAGCGTTGATGTGCACGATGTCGGCAGGGGTGAGACCGGCGCTGTGAACAGCCTCACGCATGGCCCGAGAGGCGCCGGCGCCTTCGGGTTCAGGCGCCGTGATGTGGTGGGCATCGGCGGACATGCCGACGGCGGAGAGCTCTGCATAGATGCGTGCACCGCGGGCCTTGGCGTGCTCTTCGGACTCCAGGACGATGACTGCTGCTCCCTCACCCATGACGAAACCATCGCGGTCCGTGTCATAGGGGCGCGAGGCTCCCGAGGGGTCATCATTGCGCTTCGAGAGCGCCTGCATTTGCGAGAAGCCGGCGAAGGGCAAGGGGTGGATCGCCGCTTCGGTGCCACCGGCGATGACGATGTCTGCGCGACCGAGACGGATCTGGTCCATGGCAAAACCCATCGACTCGGCACCGGACGCGCAGGCCGAGACGAGCGTGTGGGCGCCGGCCCGCGCGCCGAGGGCGAGCGAGACGTTGCCGCTGCTGCTGTTGGGCATGATCATGGGCACGGTCAGAGGGAAGACGCGACGCACGCCCTTGTCCCGCAGGTTGTCCCACTGGTCCAAGAGGGTGCTGACGCCACCCATGCCGGTCCCGATGGCCACCATGAAGCGTTCCGGGTCGACCTCAGGGGTGCCGGCGTCGGCCCACGCCTCGCGTGAGGCGACCATGGCGTACTGGGCACTCGGGTCCATCCGGCGGCACTCGACCTTGGTGAGCACCTCTTCGGGGGAGGTGTGGATCGTGGCGGCAAAAGTGACCGGCAGGTCGTACTCCTGCACCCAGTCCTGGGTCAGTGGACGGGCGCCGGATGTGCCGGCCAGGATCGCGTCCCACGTGGACGTGATCGTCCCGCCGAGCGGGGTGGTGGCGCCGAGACCGGTGACGACGACGCGACGTTCGGTGCTCATCTTCGATGACTCCTAGGCGTGGGGGTGTGGGGGCCCGACTGTGGGCCCGACTTGTTGCGCTTTTGTGCCATTCCGCGGGCGGCTCGCCGCCCGCTCGGCAGCACGAAAGCGCAACAAGTCGGAGGGGTGGAACGGGTCAGGCCTGGCTGTTCTTGATGAACGTGACGGCGTCACCGACGGTGCGGAGGTTCTTGACCTCATCGTCGGGGATGCGCACGCCGAACTTCTCCTCGGCGTTGACGACAATCGTCATCATCGACAGCGAGTCGATGTCGAGGTCGTCGGTGAACGCCTTGTCGCTCTGGACGGTCTCGGGGTCGAGTCCGGTCTCCTCGTTGACGATCTCTGCGAGACCCGCGAGGATCTCCTGCTCGCTCTGAGCCATGTCCTTGCTCCTTCATGGTTCGCGTCCGCCGGTTGCGGACGCTCTGGGGGTGGTGCGGGTAGTGCCGGTGATGCAGTCATGCAGTGATGCGATGCCCGTGATGACCCGCGGGCCGCGGGAGTCCTTTAGGGCAGAACGATGACCTGGGCGGCATACGACAGCCCGGCACCGAAGCCGATCTGAAGCGCGAGTCCGCCGCGTGGGGCGAGGCCTTCGCGCAGTAGTCGCTCGGTCGCAAGGGGGACCGAGGCGGCGGAGGTGTTTGCCGAGTCGACGATGTCTCGCGCAACGGCGACGTGTTCGGGCATCTTGAGCTGCTTGCACAACGCGTCGATGATGCGCAGGTTGGCCTGATGCGGGATGAAGGCGTCGAGCTGGTCAACGGTCACCCCTGCGACGTCCAGAGCGCGTTGCGCCACCGGCGCCATGCTCCAGATCGCCCAGCGGAAAACGCGCTGACCCTGCATGCCGATGGTGGGCCAGTCGAGCTTTTGTTCGTGGACGTCGATCCAGCTTTCGTTCTGAGCGATGACGTCCCATTTGTCACCTTCCGAGCCCCAGACCGTCGGCCCGATGCCGGGTGTCTCGGCGGCGGACACGATGGCAGACCCGGCGCCATCCCCAAAGATGAAAGCTGTCCCACGATCAGTGCGGCTCGTGAAGTCCGAAAGCCGCTCGACGCCGATCACTGCAACGTTGCGAGCGCTTCCGCCACGGACCATGTCATGGGCGAGGCTGATGCCGTGGCAGTAGCCAGCGCACGCAGCCGAGATGTCGAACGCCACCGGCTTGTCCATCCCCATCCTGTCCGCGAGCGCAGGTGCCGCCGCGGGGGTTTGGTAGGGGTGCGTGACGGTGGCCAGGACGACCGCGTCGATCTCGCCCGCATCCAAGCCGGCCATCTCCAGGGCTTGGCGGGTGGCGAACTCGGACATGTCGATGACGCTCTCGCCCTCACCGGCGAAATAGCGGGTCTTGATGCCGGACCGCTCCTGGATCCACTCGTCGGACGAGTCGATCGCCTCGACGAGCTCGGAGTTGGGCACGACGCGGCGGGGACGGTAGGCGCCAATGCCGGCGATGCGCGTGTGCGCCGCGCCGGTTCTCGTGCTGATGACACCGGGCATACGACTCAGCCTTCCTGCGGGTGGAGACGGACGATGGGCTGGCCGGGAGAGACGGGGTCGCCGTCCTCGACGAGCCACTCGACGATGCGGCCACCGTGGGGCGCGACAACGTCGTAGGTGTCACGCAGGGTGCCGACGGTCGCGATGACGCTGCCGGTCTCGACCTCGGCCCCGACCTCGGTTGCGGTGAACGAGACCATGCCCTTGGCAGGGCTGATGACGAGGCGCCACGTCGGGTCTTGGGCGACGCCGCCGGAGACGGCGTGCTCCTTGACCATGCGGTGGGCCTGCTCGAGGTCGTCCGGCGACTTCAGGGCGAGGATCTCCACACCCTTGAGTGCACGCTTGGCGAGCCCGGTGAGTGCACCTGCCGGCGGGATCTCGATGATGCCTGTGACGCCGAGCTCGGTGAAGGTCCGCATCGTCAGGTCCCACCGCACCGGGTTGCTCACTTGGCTCACGAGCCGGCGCAGGACCTCGCGGCCGCTGTGGACGACGGCACCGTCGCGGTTCGAGACGATCGGGACTCGGGCGTCGTGGGTCGACATCGCCTTGGCGTAGCCAGCGAGAACGTCGACGGCGGGTGCCATGTGGACCGTGTGGAACGCGCCAGCCACTTTCAGCGCGATGACGCGAGCCTTGGTCGGCGGCTCGGCGCTGAGGGCGGCCAGTTGCTCCATGGTTCCGGCAGCAACGACCTGTCCGGCGCCGTTGATGTTGGCGGGGGTGAGGCCATGTCGCTCGATCGCAGCAATGACCTCGTCGGGGTCGCCGCCCATGACGGCGCTCATCCCGGTCGGCTGCACGGCGCTCGCCTGTGCCATGGCCCGGCCACGCTCGCGGACGAACACCATCGCCTGCTCGGCCGAGATGACGCCACCGGCAGCGGCAGCCGTGATCTCACCAACGGAATGGCCGGCCCCTGCGCCCACGAGCCGAAAGCCGTCGGCTGGATGCTCAAAGAGCGCCAGCAGCGACACGAGCCCGGAGGCGACGATGAGAGGCTGGGCGACAGCCGTGTCCTTGATGGTCTCCTCGTCGGACTCGGTCCCGTGCTTGACGAGATCCATGCCAGCGACGGCTGAGAACCAGCTCATCCGTTCGCGCAGGCCGGGTATGTCGAGCCAAGGGGTGAGGAAGCCGGGGGTCTGGGAGCCCTGTCCAGGGCAAACAATCACAAGCACCACTTCAGAGTGGCCGTGAATCGCCCTGCGAGGCGCAACTGTCCGCGCCCATTCTCAGGCCAGAGATTTGGAGGTTTCCTACAGTTCGTGCGGGGGTGGATCTGCAGTACGAGTGACACGGAAGGACGGCTCGGGGGCTACTCGTCCGTAGGCCAGGGCCAAGCGCACTGTCTGGGCATCGTGCGGGTCCGTCAGGTCGTAGCCGATCGTGTCGGTGATCTTGCCCAGCCGATATCGCACCGTGTTCGTGTGGACGAAGAGCGCTCGCGCCGTCCCCTCGAGACCGAGGCCGCCATCGAGGTAGGCCGCCGCGGTCTCGAGAAGGTTCCCGCCGCTGCTGGCGGACAACACGGCATACACGGTGGAGACGAGGGCGGCGCGGGCCGGGAGGTCGCCGAGCAAGGCTCGCTCGGCAAGCAGATCGTCACTGCGGACAGGACGCGGTGCAGTGGGCCACGCGAAGGCCGCAGTGTGACCGGAGAGCGCGGCACGCGCGCTGCGCCCCGCGGCATACAGGTGCGGGACAACGGGACCGACGACGATCGGTCCGTCTCCGAAGTTCTCACCCAGGTGAGAAGCCGTCCGCAGAGCATCCGTGACCTGACCCACGATGCTGACGATGCGACGTCCGTGGATCGCCACGAGCACCTCCACGCCGTGGCGCTTGGCGCTGCGGTGCAACTGGTCCACGACCTGCGCGGTGCCCGTGTCGGGGGTGGATCCCACGATGACGCAGACGTCGGTGGTGGTGCCCCAACCGAGGGCGGAGGCTCGTGACTGCATGGAGTCGTCGGCCTCGCCGCGGATGACCGCATCGACCACGAGTGCCTCGAGGCGGGCATCCCAGGCGCCGCGTGCTTCGGCGGCGTGGGCATAGACCTCGGCAACCGAGAACGCGATCTCGCGGCTGTAACGCAGGACGGCCTCGCGCACCTTGGTCTCGTCACCGCGCGCCGCCAGACCGATGGACTCGCGCTCGACGACGTCGACAACCGTGCGCATGAGGTCGAGAGTCTGACCCAAGCTGATCGAGCGCGTCAGCTCGCGTGGTGCCGTGCCGAAGACGTCAGCAGTGATGTGGGCCTGGTCCTGGCTGCCCGTGAACCATTCGATGAACGACTTGATGCCAGCCTGAGCGATGAGCCCGACCCACGAGCGCTCCTCCGGGGGGAGGTTGCGATACCACTCGTGGTCGCTCTCCATCTGTTGCACCGCGGCCGCACCAAGATCACCGGCGGTGCGTTCGACTCGGCGACGTGTCGCTGCCGAGGGGCGTGTTCTCGAGATGGCCACGTCCGTGAGTCTATTTGTATGCCGTGCACAAGCGCCCGCTGCACGTCACCTCAGCGGTGTGGGTCTCGCTCAGGCCTGCCAACCCAGCGCCTGCTCGCCGACCGTGATTGTCAGCCACCACATGGCGGCGGCAATGAAGGGAATCGCCAGGACGACCCAGGGCCGTTTCGTGAACCAACGGATTCCTGTCACGAGCAGAGTGATCCAGAAGGCCATCAACCCGACGATGGCCCACAACGGCGCGACCAGACCTGAGGCGAGATAGAACGGCAGGATCGCGAAGAGCCCGAGGATGCCCAGGATCGCCGGCGCCCGCTCAAGAATCCGCTGCCTGTCCATGGGCACAGCATCCTCCGAACGCACGCTCAGGGTGACCGGATCAGTCGGTGCCGAACTCCATGGCTGCACGGTCGAGGGCATCGTCATTCGGACCACCCGAGACGGGGTTGTCCGCGATCCGGTCATAGCCGCCCGTGGGCAGGTCACCAAAGAGGGTGCCGTTCTCGACGAGCAGTTGTCCCTGCTCGACGGGCTGGCTGGCGTAGATCTCGAGCTTGGCCCGGCTGTCGGCGATGTCGAGGTTGCGCATCGTCAGTTGGCCGATCCGGTCCAAGGGACCGAACGCAGCGTTCTCGACGCGTTCCATCGACAACTTGTCGGGGTGATAGCTGAAGTTCTCACCCGTCGTGTTGACGATGGAGTAGTCGTCCCCGCGCCGGAGCCGCAGGGTGACTTCGCCGGTCACGACCGAGGCGATCCACCGCTGGATCGCCTCACGCAGCATGAGGGACTGCGGGTCGAGCCAGCGACCCTCGTAGAGAAGCCGTCCGAGCTTGCGCCCCTCGTTGTGGTAGTTCGCGATCGTGTCCTCGTTGTGGACAGCGTTGAGCAAGCGCTCGTAGGCGATGTGCAGCAAGGCCATGCCCGGCGCCTCATAGATGCCGCGCGACTTGGCCTCGATGATGCGGTTCTCGATCTGGTCGGACATGCCGAGTCCGTGGCGCCCGCCGATGGTGTTGGCGAGATCGACCAGGGCGACCGGGTCGAGGTCCTGGCCGTTGATCGCCACGGGCCGGCCCTGCACGAAGCGGACCCTGACATCTTCCTGCTCGATGGCAACCGACTGGTCCCAGTGCTTGACGCCCATGATCGGCTCGACGACCTCCATGGACTCGTCGAGGTGCTCGAGGGTCTTGGCTTCGTGGGTCGCGCCCCAGATGTTTGCGTCGGTCGAGTACGCCTTCTCGGCGCTGGCCTTGTAGGGCAGGTCCCGCGCCGTGAGCCACTCGCTCATCTCGTGCCGGCCACCGAGCTCGGTGACGAAGTCCGCGTCAAGCCACGGCTTGTAGATGCGCAGTCCCGGGTTGGCGAGCAGTCCGTAGCGGTAGAACCGCTCGATGTCGTTGCCCTTGAAGGTCGAACCGTCACCCCAGATCGAGACGTTGTCGGCCTGCATCGCCCTGACGAGAAGGGTTCCGGTGACGGCTCGACCCAGGGGGGTGGTGTTGAAGTAGGTCTTCCCGCCACTGCGGATGTGGAACGCTCCGCAGGCGATGGCAGACAGCCCCTCCTCGACGAGCGCACTGCGGCAGTCGACCAGGCGCGCAACCTCAGCTCCGTACTCACCGGCACGAGTGGGCACCGTATCGATCTCAGGCTCGTCGTACTGGCCGAGATCCGCGGTGTAGGTGCACGGCACCGCGCCCTTCTCACGCATCCACGCGACGGCGACGGAGGTGTCGAGACCTCCGGAGAAGGCGATGCCGACGCGCTCGCCGACGGGCAGGGAAGTAAGTACCTTGGACACGTTGCAAGACTATACAGTCCCGCGCATAACCACAAATGCGCGGTATGCCGTGCAGCCGGCTCTTCCTGCCACGCCAGCCACCGTGAACCCCTCCGGCCGGTGAAGACACCTTTCCAGCCCTAGGTTGTTTCCCGTGAAGCGCTCGCTGATGCACCTGTCCGTGGTGGCCAGCCTTGCGCTGTCATCGGTCATGTTGGTGTCGTGCACGCACACCGATGCTCCGCAGGCTCCCGTCGGCCGCGCGACCAAGGCCGAACCCGTCATCTATGCGCACCGGGGAGCCTCGGGCTACCGTCCGGAACATACCCTCGCGGCTTACCGTCTGGCTGTCCAGGAGGGGGCTGACTACATCGAGCCCGACCTCGTCATGACCAAGGACGGGGTGCTCGTCGACCGCCATGAGCCCGAGATCGGTGGGACGACGGACGTGGCGTCCCACCCTGAGTTCGCCGAGCGCAGGAGCACCAAGCAGCTTGACGGCAAGGCGGTCGCAGGCTGGTGGGTGGAGGACTTCACGCTTGCCGAGCTCAAGACGCTGCGTGCGAGGGAGCGCCTTCCGGAGCTGCGGCCCAAGAGCGCCGGCTACGACGGCCAGTTCGAGGTGCCGACCCTGGAGGAGGTCCTCGCTGTGCGTGAGGAGCTCAGCACCAAGACAGGTCGCACGGTTGGCGTCATCCCCGAGATCAAGCACTCGACCTTCCTTCACCGCACCGGCTTCGACCCGGAGGCGGCTCTGATGAAGCAGCTCACGGCCCACGGGCTCAACCATCCCGACGCGGCGCTGTGGGTGCAGAGCTTCGAGCTCAGCTCGCTTCTCCGGCTCAACAACGAGCTGGGATACAAGGCCAACCTCGTCTTCCTCGTGAGCGCGGGCGGGAGCCCGTTCGACCTCACGGCCAAGGGCGATCCGCGCACCTACACCGACCTTGTCCAACCTGCCAGCCTCAAGGCCTTGGCCAAGGACATCGACGGTCTCGGTGTCGACAAGAGTCGAGTCATTCCGGTGAAGGCCAACGGCACCCTCGGCACACCGACCACTCTCGTCGCCGACGCGCACACGGCCGGGCTCGAGGTCATCGTGTGGACCTTCCGCGCCGAGAACTCGTTCCTGCCTGCCGACTACCGGATCGGAACCGGCCCGGGCGCGGAGGGTCGCATCGGTGACGAGGTGACCCGCTTCTTGCAGACCGGCATCGACGGTGTCTTCTGCGACCAGCCCGACATCTGCGTCGCCGCACGATCGGCCTTCCTCGCCCGCTGAGTGGTGTGGGCACGCCCAGGGGTCGGCCGAAAGGTTGATGCCTGGCGGAGGCAGTGACGGGGGTCGAGTTCCTACCGTCGAGGTATGCCATTCATCGACCGTCTCACCTCCCGCCGCGGCGCCTGGATCACCCTGCTCGTCGGCCTCGCCATCAGCCTCGGTGTCGTCGGCGGCCTGCGCGGGGTCGAGGCGCCGCCGCGTGCCGCTGCTGCGCCCAGCACCTCGGAGTCAGCCCGGGTGGCTGACCTCGCCGCACAGTTCCCCGACGCCGACGTCCAGAGCGTCCTCCTCGTTGCCACGCGCGACGACGGCGCAGCCGTGACCCAGGCGGACGCCACCGCAGTCACTGCGCTCGGCAGTTCCCTGCCTGCCGTCCCGGGTCATCCCGCCAGCCCAGCGATCACCTCGCAGGATGGTCTGTCCACGATGGTGCAGGTGCCGATGACTGCGTCACCGGACAATGGCGAGAACGCCACGACCGTCACGGCCATGCGTGACTCCGTGCGGGAGCGGGCACCGGCCGGGATCACTGTGCTCGTCACCGGTGGACCGGCCTTCGGCGCCGACATCGCCCAAGCCTTCGACGGCGCGAATATCACCCTGCTGCTCGTGACCGTCGGCGTCGTGGCCCTGTTGCTGCTCCTCACCTACCGCTCACCGATCCTGTGGCTCATTCCGGTGATCGTCGTCGGCCTCGCTGACCAGGTCGCTGCTGTCCTGACCAAAGGTCTGGGCTCGGCCCTGGACCTGTCCTTCGACGCCGGCATCGTCAGCGTCCTCGTCTTCGGCGCGGGCACGAACTACGCCATGCTCCTCATCTCGCGCTATCGCGAGGAACTGCACCACACCGATGACCACAGGTCTGCCTTGGTCACTGCCTGGCGGGCCACGATGCCGGCCATCCTCGCCAGCAACGTCACCGTTGTGGTCGCCCTTGCAACCCTGGCGCTGGCCGTCATTCCTGGCACGCGCGGACTCGGTGTTGCCTCAGCCGCTGGCCTGCTGGTGGCCCTTGTCGCCGTCCTCTTCATCCTGCCCGCGGCGCTGGCAGTCGTCGGCCGTCGGATCTTCTGGCCCTACACCCCCAAGGTCGACCCCAAGGGTGCGCAGACGTCCTCTGTCTGGGGGTCTCTCGCGGCCAAGGTCATGGCGCGCCCCGCCGCTGTGGTTGCCGCCGCGCTCGTCGCCCTGGCCGTCCTCGCCGGTGGACTCATCGGCACCAAGGTTGGGCTGACCCAGACCGAGCAGTTCCGCGTCGCCTCCGAGTCGGCCACAGGTCTGCAGGTTCTCGGTGAGCACTTCCCGGCCGGAGCGGCCCAGCCCCTCACCATCGTGACCCGGGCTGACCACGTCGACGACGTGTCCGCTGCGCTGTCCGACCTCCAGGGTGTCGCGTCGGTCCGCCCCGTGCCCGGCACGGCCATCGCCTCCGACGGTATTGCACTGGCCCAGCTCTCGGTCATCACCACCGCTGACCCTGGCTCGACCGCAGCACGTGACTCCGTCGCCGCCGTCCGGGCAGCCGTCCATGAGGTCACCGGTGCGAACGCCCTGGTTGGTGGACAACAGGCCGTGGATGTCGACGCCCGTGCGGGCAACACACGAGACCTGCTTCTGCTCGCCCCCCTCGTGCTGTTGATCAACGCGCTTGTTCTCATGGCCCTCACCCGCTCGCTCGTCGCGCCACTGGTCTTGCTCGGCGTCAACATCCTCAGTGCCCTCGCCACCATCGGCGCCGGTTCGTGGATCGGCCGGCACCTGCTCGACTGGCAGGCCTTGGACCTCCAGGTGCCGCTCCTCGCGTTCCTCTTCCTCGTCGCGCTGGGCATCGACTACACGATCTTCCTTGTTCACCGAGCGCGCACGGAGGCGATGACTCACGGCACCCGCGAGGGCATGGTTCGTGCGGTCGCAGGCACGGGAGCGGTCATCACGAGCGCTGGCATCGTCCTCGCCGCGGTCTTTGCAGCCCTCGGTGTGCTTCCACTGGTGGCGCTTGGCCAGCTCGGACTCATCGTCGGACTGGGTGTCGTCCTCGACACCTTCCTGGTCCGCACCGTGCTCGTCCCGGGCCTCTTCGGGCTGCTCGGTGACCGGATCTGGTCACCGGGCTCCACCCCGCAGGCACCCGCCACGGTGGCGGCTGACGTTCCTCGCGTGTCCACTCTCGTCGGCTGAAGTAGCGTCGCCGACATGCATCGCGTCATGCGCACGTTGACGGTGGTCCAGCACGTCCTCTTCGGAGTGCTGGCTGCCGTCTGCGTGACGCGTTCGTGGACGACCGGCGCTCCTCGCGTTCCGCTCGTCATCGCCGCCGCCGCGCTGCTTGCCTGGTATGCCGTGGGGCTGCGTTGGGGTGGCCGTGCGCCCGATTCTTCGGCTGAGTCCTCGGGCGAGGGTGAGTCCAGCCATCAGGCCAGATGGTGGCTCCTCGGGCTCGTCGCCTGTTGGCTCGCCCTCGCGCTCGTTTCCGCCGAAAACGTCTGGCTGGCCTTCAGCCTCTGGCTGCTCATCCCACACTTCTTCCCGGTCCGGTGGGCCGTGGCCCTCAGCGTGGCGGTCCTCGCGGTCGTCATCTGGCGTCCGTGGTTCGCAACGGGTGGGTTGACGGTCGCTGAGGCGCTGGGGCCGGCCATCGGGGCACTGTTTGCCTTCGCTCTCTCTCAAGGACAGCACCAGCTCTTGCGCGATGCGATTGAGCGGCAACGGCTCGTTGACTCCCTCGTCAGGGCACAGGACGAGATGGCTGCGCTCCACGACGAGCTCGCCTCGGCACAACACGACTCCGGTGTCCTCCAGGAGCGCGGGCGCCTGTCGCGGGACATCCACGACACCCTGGCTCAGGGGTTTTCCTCGATCGTGCTCCTGGCCCGCGGCCGATCTGTCGTTACAGACGAAGCTGGCCTCGTGGATCTGCTCACACAGATCGAGTCCACCGCGAGCACCAACTTGGTTGAGGCTCGCAGCGTCGTCAGCGCGCTGGCGCCAACATCGTTGACGGACAACGGTTTGGTGCAGGCTCTGGGGCGCATCCTGGCGTCATTGGAACGGGAGACGGGCCTGCGGACCGAGCTCCGCGTGGACGGCGAGTCGCTTCACCTTCCGACGACGCTCGAGGTCGCGCTCCTACGGACTGCGCAAGGGGCGCTGGCGAATGTGCGATCCCACTCCGGTGCCAGTCGCGTCGTCGTCACCCTCACTGGACTGGAAGACCGCGTCCTGCTCGAGGTGGTCGACGACGGTCGGGGCTTCGACCCTGCTGCGGTGGCCGAGCGGACGGGCGGCTACAGCCACGGTGGCTACGGACTGCCATCGACCAAAGCGCGACTGCGCGAACTTGGTGGGGACCTCGCGCTGGAGTCAGCGCCCGGTGAGGGCACCGCGCTATCCGCCCACTTACCTCTCGGAGGGGCCCGATGACTCAGGACACCGAACTCCACCCGGATGCCCCCATCCGGGTGCTCATCGTTGATGACCACCCCGTCGTCCGCTCAGGAATGCGGACGCTCCTCAATGCCTCGCCCTGCATCGAGGTGGTGGGGGAGGCCGGCACCGGCGACGAGGGAATCGCTCTTGCCGAATTCACTTCTCCCGATGTAGTGCTCAGCGACCTGAGGCTTGGCGCTGGGCTCGATGGGGTCGGGGTCACCAAGGCCGTGCGCGCCGCTCATCCCGAGGTGGCAGTGCTCATCATCACCACGTTCGACCACGATGTCGACATCGTGCGGGCGGTCGAGGCTGGTGCCGCAGGCTACCTGCTCAAGGACGCTCTGCCCGAGGAGATCGTGGCGGCGATTCGCGCCGCGGCAATCGGCGAGACCGTTCTGTCGCCGCAGCTGACCCAGCGCGTCGTCGAGACGATGCGAGCCGGGAAGCGTCCGCTGAGCGAGCGGGAGCTCGAGGTCCTCAGGCTGGTGGCCGACGGGCTCTCGAACGATGAGATCGCCAAGAACCTCTTCATCAGCCGGGCCACGGTGAAGACCCACCTCGGGCACCTCTTCGGCAAACTCGACGCTGACTCACGCACCGCCGCAGTGGCGACCGGACGCAAACTCGGCCTGCTCGACTGAGGCGCCACTCTGATCGCCACTGATTGCCCGTTGGGAGAGTTGCGAGGGCAGCGAGCAACTCTCCCAACGGGCAATCAGTGGGGGGTGCTCAGCTGTCGCCGCCCTCGTTGCCGCTCGTTCCGGCGCGGACGTTGAGCAGGTCGTACTTCTCGGCGGCCTTGCCCGGGATGTCCGCAGCGATTTCGCCGCGCGCCGCGAGCACCTGGAGCGTGCGCACCGCGAGCGAGGGGCCGTCGACGTGGAAGAAGCGACGCGCTGCAGGGCGCGTGTCGGAGAAGCCGAAGCCGTCGGTGCCGAGCGAATGGAACTCGGCGGGGACCCATTGAGCGATCTGGTCGGGGACGGCTCGCATGTAGTCGGAGGTCGCAAGGATCGGACCCTCGACGTCAGCGAACTTCTGCGTCACGTAGGGCACGCGCGCCTCGTTCTCGGGGTGGAGGAAGGCTTCCTCGTCGCAGGCCAGACCGTCACGACGCAGCTCGCTCCACGAGGTCACGGACCAGACGTCGGCCGCCACTCCCCAGTGGTCAGCCAGCAGTCGCTGGGCCTCGAGCGCCCACGGCACTCCGACGCCGGATGCCAAGAGCTGTGCGTGTGGCGGGGTGTGGGTCCAGTCCGTGGTGTCGGCCTTCGCAAGGAGGTAGACACCCCGCAGCAGACCATCGACGTCGAGGTCCTCGGGCTCGCGCGGTTGGACGTTGGGCTCGTTGTAGACGGTGAGGTAGTAGATGACGTTCTCGGGCTTGTCGCCATACATGCGCTGCAGACCGTCACGCATGATGTGCGCGATCTCGTAGCCGTAGGCGGGGTCGTAGGTGACGACGCCCGGGTTGGTCGAGGCGAGCAGTGGCGAGTGCCCGTCGGCGTGCTGGGTGCCCTCACCCGTCAAGGTGGTGCGGCCCGCTGTCGCGCCGATGAGGAAGCCTCGTGCCATCTGGTCCGCCGCAGCCCAGATGCCGTCACCCGTGCGCTGGAACCCGAACATCGAGTAGAAGATGTAGATCGGGATCATCGGCTCGCCGTGCGTTGAGTAGCTCGTGGCCGCTGCGGTGAAAGCGGCCACGGAGCCAGCCTCGTTGATGCCCAGGTGGAGGATCTGTCCCTGCTTGGACTCTCGGTAACTCAGCATCAGGTCGTGGTCCACCGGCGTGTAGTTCTGCCCGTGCGGGTTGTAGATCTTCAGCGTCGGGAAGAAGCTGTCCATACCAAAGGTGCGCGCCTCGTCGGGGATGATCGGCACGACCCGCTTGCCGAACTCCTTGTCGCGCATGAGGTCCTTGAGGAGGCGTACGAAGGCCATGGTCGTCGCGATCGTCTGCTTGCCCGAGCCCTTCTTGACCTGGGCGTAGGCCTCGTCAGCGGGGAGCGTCAGCTGGGTGTACTTGCTGCGTCGTTCCGGGATGGCCCCGCCGAGGGACCGGCGGCGCTCGAGCATGTATTGGAGCGCAGGGTCGTCCTTCCCGGGGTGGAAGTACGGCGGCTGGTAGGGGTTTTCGTCGATCTGCGCGTCGGTGATCGGCAGTCGCAGGGCGTCGCGGAAGTTCTTGAGGTCGTCGACCGTCATCTTCTTCATCTGGTGCGTCGCGTTGCGCCCGGCGAAGCCCTTGCCCAGCCCGTAGCCCTTGATGGTGTGGGCAAGGATGACCGTCGGCTGGCCCGTGTGGTTGACCGCTGCCTGGTAGCCGGCGAACACCTTGCGGTAGTCGTGGCCACCGCGCTGCAGGTCGTGCCAGATCTGCTCGTCGGTCAGGCCCTCGACCATCTTGCGGGTGCGGGGATCGCGACCGAAGAACTCCTCACGGACATAGGCGCCGTCATTGGCGCGGAACGTCTGGTAGTCACCATCAGTCGTCGTGTTCATGATGTGGCGCAGGGCGTGGTCGCGGTCCTTGGCAAGCAGGGGGTCCCAGCCGCGACCCCAGATGACCTTGATGACATTCCAGCCCGCACCGCGGAAGAAGGCCTCGAGCTCCTGGATGATCTTGCCGTTGCCGCGCACCGGGCCGTCAAGCCGCTGCAGGTTGCAGTTGATGACGAAGGTGAGGTTGTCGAGTTCCTCGTTGGCGGCGAGTTGCAGCAGACCGCGCGACTCTGGCTCGTCCATCTCACCGTCCCCGAGGAACGCCCAGACGCGTTGGTCGCTGGTGTCCTTGATCCCGCGGGCGTGAAGATACTTGTTGAACTGTGCCTGGTGGATCGCGTTCATCGGGCCGATGCCCATCGACACCGTCGGGAACTGCCAGTAGTCCGGCATCATCCGTGGGTGCGGGTAGGACGACAGTGCCTGGATCTTGCCGTCAACGATGTGCGACTTCTCCTGGCGGAAACCGTCAAGGTCGGTTTCGGTCAGGTGCCCCTCGAGGAAGCTTCGGGCATACATCCCGGGGGAGGCGTGACCCTGGAAGAAGATCTGGTCACCGCCGCCGGGGTGGTCCTGTCCGCGCCAGAAGTGGTTGAAGCCGACCTCATAGAGCGTGGCCGCCGAGGCGTAGGTCGAGATGTGCCCGCCCACTCCCACACCAGGGCGCTGCGCCCGGTGGACCATCACTGCGGCGTTCCACCGGACCCACCGGCGGTAGGTGCGCTCGACCTCCTCGTCACCGGGGAACCAGGGTTCGTTCTCCTGGTCGATGCTGTTGACGTAGTCGGTCGCTGTCAGCGATGGGACACCGATCTGGCTCTCGCGTGCCCGTTCGAGCAGTCGCAGCATCAGGTAGCGCGCGCGTTGCCGACCGGCCTCGTCCACCACTTGGTCGAGCGAGGCCAACCACTCCGAGGTCTCCTCGGGGTCGATGTCGGTGAGGCTGCTGGGAAGGCCATTGAGGATGGGGCCGGCTTCCTCGCGGAACGTCACGACGATGTCCCTTCTACTGACGTCAATCGACCAGGTGAGGTCGTCCTCTCCATCCTGTCACCGGGAGTGGTCGCCGTCACACTCGGGTCTGCTGGCAGGCTGGGTCCATGATCACCGAGCTTGACCCGTCCGCCGTGACCCTTCGGGGGCAGGAGCTGCCGTGGCGGCACGTGAGCCCGGCGTTGCGCAGGGTGCGGCTCATCACCCTCTCCGGGTGGTTGGTGCCGTTCCTGATCGCCTTTGCTGTCCTCGCGGTCTTGGTCACGCCGTGGTTCTGGAGCGGCGCAGTCGTTGCTGCAGCCGTCCTCGGATGGGGCGCGTGGCTCATCATTCGACAGGTCTCGGCCATCACATGGCTCGAACTGCCCGACGAGATCGTCATCCGCAAGGGGCGGCTCTTCCGCTCCCTTGTGAGCATCCCCTACGGCCGACTGCAATACATCGACATCGATTCCGGGCCCCTCATGCGCTCGCAGGGCATCGCTTCATGCCGGTTCCACACTGCTTCGCCCGAGAGTGGTGGCACGCTGCCGGGCCTGCCGGTGGCGGAGGCCGAAGCGCTGCGGGGACGTCTCGCGTCTCGCGGCGAGGCACAGCGAGCAGGCTTGTGACACAGCAAGACTCAGCATCGAGCCAGGTCACCACAACGGTGGGCGCCAGCGAGTTGCGTGAGTGGCAGCACCTCCATCCACTGTCTCCCATCGTGCGTGGCGGTGTGGTCGGGATCGCGATCCTCGGGTATGCCGCGTCGCAGTTTGTCGACGACATCTTCCGGAGCGTGGGTGGCGGGGGTGGAGGAGGCACCAACGAGACTGACCGTGGGGTGAAGGACGGGCTGGGTGTCCTGTTCGACCACTCGCTCGTCGCCAGCGCGATCATTGTCGTCGGCCTGCTGCTCATCGGGATCTTCGGCTGGCTCTCGTGGCACTTCGCCAGGTTCCGGGTGGCTGACGGACAACTCGAGCTCCGCAAGGGCTGGGTCTTCCGCGAGCACCGTCAGGTGCCGCTCGAGCGGGTTCAGGCCATTGAGATCAGTCGCCCTCTCCTTGCCCAGCTCACCGGGCTCTCCCAGGTCATCGTCCAGTCGGCGGGGGCCGCTGATGCGCAACTCAAACTCGCCTTCCTTGGCGCGGGCCGCGCCGAGCAGGTCCGCAGCGAGCTGCTCGCACTCGCCGGCCGCCGTGACGAGGCCTCTCGGGCTCGACGGGCAGCGGTCACGGTCGACGCGCCCGATGCCGGCGGTGCTGACCAGGTGGGCCCGATCGGCGCAGACACCGAGGGTCGAGAGGTGCTGAGTGTCCCGAACTCCCGACTTTTCGTTGCGACGATCCTGCACGGCGGCACGATCCTCCTCGCAGTCCTGGCTCTCGTCGCGGCTGGGGTCGCGCTCGCGGCCTATGGGTCGAAGTTCCAGGCCCTGACGGGGGCTGTGATCGCGCTTCCGGCGCTCGGGCCACTCGCGCTGGGTGTCATCGTCAACCGGGTGAGCGAGCTGCTCAAACACGGCAACTTCCACCTCGCGGACACCGGCAACGCTGCTCGGATCCAGCACGGCCTCACCGACAAGCGCACGACGACCATCCCCCTGCACCGCATTCAGGCCGTCGGGATGGTGCAGCCGCTGTGGTGGCGGCCGCTTGGCTGGTGGCGGGTCAAGGTCAACGTCGCGGGGATCGCGAGTGATCCGGGCGGCACGTCCGACAACGAGACGACCGTGCTGCCGGTCGGGACGCTCGACCAGGCCCTGGCCGTCCTCACGTTGCTCGACCCGGTCCTCTCCGAGGCCGACTTGCGCACGGCCGCTCTGGGCGACGGTCCGGATGAGGGCTGGACCTTGGTGTCACCACGCGCCCGAACTTTCGATGCCCTGAGTTGGCGTCGATCCGGGTTCGCCGCGTCCCCACACTCGTTCATGGTCCGCGCAGGCCGGCTGTCACGACGCGTGTCGGTCATCCCACACGCTCGGGTGCAATCCCTCCGCCTGGCGCAGGGACCGCTCGACCAGCGCTTCGATCTCGCGACGGTGACGCTGGTGTCGACCCCCGGACCGGTGGGCGTGGTGCTGCCGCATCTCGAGCTCGCCACAGCGACCCAACTGCTTGTCGACGAGGCGACACGAGCCCGCAATGCGCGGCAATTCGTGGGAAGCGCTTGCATCACCGAGGAGATTCCTAGTCAACTAGGGGCCCCAGCAGAAACCGACGAAAGGTAGTTACACCGTGAACACCCCTGCACCACTGCGTGACGATTCCGGGCCAGAGGGCTCAGGAGCCGTCGAGCGCCTCGGCTTTGCTGCGAAGCAGATCGTGCAGGAGTTCGGGTGGGATGAGGACGTCGACAACGACCTCCGCTTCGCCGTCGAGGACGTCATCGGCTCCGAGTTGGAGGATGAGGACTACACCGGTGAAGCCGACGCGGTCGTGTTCTGGTGGCGCGCCGATGACGGCGACCTCACCGACGCGCTCGTTGATCTGGTCGGGGTCCTCCCCGAAGGTGGATTCGTGGTCACCCTGACCCCCAAGGACGCCAAGTCCGGCGCCGTGGACCCCGCCGAGATCGAGGAGGCTGCGGCCACTGCCGGGTTGCACACCGGTGGAGCCTTCCACGCCTCGCCCACGTGGCGCGCCATCAAGCTGGGCGCACCCAAGGGACGGCTCTGATCGCACTGCGGCAGACTTCGGGCATGACGGACGTGATGTCGGGCCTGGAGGTGGGGCAGCGGGCCCCAACCTTCACCCTGCGTGACCAGAACGGCGCCGAGGTGTCGCTGGCCGACCATTTGGGGAAGCGTCACGTCCTCCTCGTCTTCTACCCTTGGGCCTTCTCGGGGATCTGCACCGGTGAGCTCACCGAGATCCGGGATGACCTTGGGCGCTTCGTCACCGAGGACGTCACGGTTGTGACGATCTCCTGCGACGCGATGTTCTCGCTACGCGCCTATGCAGATCGCGACGGCTATTTTTTCCCGCTGTTGTCCGACTTCTGGCCCCACGGCCAGGTCGCCAGGGCCTATGGCGTCTTCGACGAGAAGGCCGGGGTAGCCCGACGCGGGACCTTCCTCATCGACCGCGACGGCATCATCTCGTGGTCTCTCGTCACCGGAATCGGTCAGCGACGCGACTTCGAGGGCTACCACTCCGCGTTGTCCCGGTTCGCCTGACACAATGGGCGACCGATCACGACCCTGCGTTGTGTGAGGGCCTGTAGCTCAGTTGGTAGAGCACCGCGTTTACACCGCGGGTGTCGTCGGTTCGAGGCCGGCCGGGCCCACGTGACCCTTCTCCTGCGAGACGTCATCGACGTCCTCGAACGCCTCTATCCACCACAGACCGCGCAGTCCTGGGATCAGGTGGGCCTCGTGACCGGGGACCTGGCGCAGCCCGTCGAGCGCATCCTGCTCGCTCTCGATCCGACCCTGGAGGTCATCGAGGAGGCGCGCGCCAGCCAGGCCGACCTGCTCATCACGCATCACCCGTTGCTCCTGCGCGGCATCCATTCAGTGGCCACGACGACCGCCAAGGGCGCGAGTGTCACCGGCCTCGTTGTCGGCGACATTGCGCTGTATGTCGCGCACACCAACGCCGACGTTGCCGCCACAGGCGTGTGCGAGGCCTTGGCCGCTGCCGCCGGCCTGACCGTCACCGTGCCGCTCGCTTCGGTCGAGAACCAACCCCTCGGTCGTGTCGGGCGCCTCTCCGGACCAACGAGCTTGGGCACCTTCGCCACCTCTCTGTATGCCGCCCTGCCGGCTGCCGCGGCAGGCCTGCGCGTCGCTGGCCCGGCAGATGCGGTGGTCGAGACGGTGGCAGTGCTCGGGGGAGCGGGCGACGACCAGTTCGAGGCAGTGCGGGCATCCGGTGCCGACGTCTATGTCACCGCGGACCTGCGCCACCACGCGGCGCTCGAAGCCCGAGAAGAGGCGCGTGGCGGGCCGCCCTATCTCGTCGATGCCGGACATTGGTCGAGCGAGGCCGTGTGGTTGCCGACCCTGCGCGACGCTCTCGCGGCTGCCCTTAGGGTGGACATCGACATCAGCACAGTGCGCACCGATCCGTGGACCTTCACAGTCGGGGCAACGACAGAGCGAGGATTGCCGTGAAAGCCGACCCGGGCCAGCAGGCCAAGTTGCTCGACCTCCAGGCTCTCGACACCCGCCTGTCTCAGATCGCGCACGCGCGCACCACACTCCCGCAGCTGGCGGAGATCGCCGACCTCCAGGGCAAGGCCAGCCTGCTCGATGACCAACTCGTGCGCTCACGCACCGAACTCGGTGACGTCCAGCGGGAACTCACCAAGGCGGACTCCGACGTCCAGCAGGTGCGCGACCGCACGACGCGCAACCAGCAGCGCCTCGACTCGGGGGTGGGCACGGCCAAGGACCTCACTGCGATCCAGCACGAGCTCGTGTCTCTGGGACGTCGCCAGTCGGATCTCGAGGAGGTTGAACTCGAGGTCATGGAGCGTGTCGAGGCCATCCAGTCCGACGTCGCGGAGCTCGAGCGTGGGCGAGGTGAGATCACCGATCGTCTGACCGCTCTGGAGTCCGACCGGGACGCCCGTCTCGCAGAGCTTGCGGCCGACGAGGTGCAGGTTTCCGCGCCTCGCGAAGAGCTGGTGAGCTCTGTAGGTGTCGAACTCCTGGCGCTCTACGACAAGATCCGAGCGACGAGCGGCACCGGCGCGGCCGCACTGCGCCAGCGTCGTTGCGGCGGTTGCCAGCTCGAACTCAATCCGGTTGCACTGCGCGACATCAAGGCGGCGCCTCAGGACGAGGTCCATCGCTGTGAGGAGTGCCGCCGCATACTCGTGCGCACTGCCGAGTCCGGTCTCTGAGCGGGTCTCTCCTCCGCAGAGTTGCGCACCTACGCTGACTCCATGAGCTATGCCGGTGATGTCACTCCGACCGAGGCCTACGCCGCGGTGACGCAGAACGACGGCGGTGTCCTTGTCGACGTGCGCACCGGCGCCGAGTGGGCCTATGTCGGTGTCCCACAGCTGGATTCCCCACACAGCCTGGTGCTCGTTGAGTGGCAGCGTTACCCCGACGGAAGCATCAACGACCGGTTTGTCGATGAGCTGCGTGCAGCACAGGTCGCCGAGGGCACCCCGCTCTATTTCCTCTGTCGGTCGGGAGTGCGTTCCATCGCGGCGGCCCGGGCGGCCACAGCGGCAGGTCTCGGTCCGGCATACAACGTCCTTGAAGGATTTGAAGGTCCGCACGACGTCGAGGGTCACCGCACCCTCGCCGGTTGGAAGGTCGCCGGCCTCCCGTGGAAGCAGGGCTGACATGGAAGATGCACCGAGCGGCTCCGCCCGTGCGTTCCGCCCCGAGACGCTCGCTGTGCGAGGAGGGCTGTCTCGCACTGGTTTTGACGAGACCAGCGAGGCAATGTTCCTCACCTCGGGCTTCGTCTATGAGTCGGCCGAGCAGGCCGAAGCGGCGTTCAAGGACGAGATCGAGAAGTTCATCTACAGCCGCTATGGCAATCCGACGGTCCGGATGTTCGAGGAGCGGCTCCGCCTGATCGAAGGCGCCGAGGCCTGTTTTGCCACGGCCTCCGGGATGGCAGCCGTGTGGGTCGCGCTGGCAGCGCTCTGCGGTGAGGGCGATCGCATCGTGTCGTCGCGCGCCCTGTTCGGATCCTGCTTCGTCATCATCGACGAGATCCTGCCCAGATTCGGGGTCGAGGCGGTCTTCGTCGATGGTCCCGACCTCGCTCAGTGGGAGGAGGCCCTGTCCGAGCCGACCTCCGTCGTCTTCTTCGAGACACCGAGCAACCCCATGCAGGAACTCGTCGACATCGCCGCGGTCTCCCGCCTCGCTCACGCCGCGGGGGCCAAGGTCGTCGTCGACAACGTCTTCGGCACGCCCGTGTTCTCACAGCCGCTCGAGCACGGGGCGGACATCGTCGTCTACTCGGCGACCAAGCACATCGACGGGCAGGGACGAGTGCTCGGCGGCGCCGTCCTCGGCCCGGCGGACTTCATCAACGGTCCGGTCAAGAACCTCATGCGCCACACCGGGCCGGCCATGTCGCCGTTCAACGCCTGGGTGCTCCTCAAGGGCCTCGAGACCCTCTCGCTGCGGGTCGACCAGATGGCGGCCAATGCGCTCGCCCTCGCTCAGCACCTCGAGGGCCGCGACGGGATCGTCAAGGTCATCTATCCGATGCTCGAAAGCCATCCACAGCACGACCTGGCCCAGCGACAGATGACCGGTGGCGGCACCGTCATCACCTTCGAGGTCGAGGGTGGCAAGGACGTCGCGTTCAAAGTCATGAACGCCCTGCAGCTCGTCGACATCTCCAACAACCTCGGCGACGCCAAGTCGCTCGTGACGCATCCGGCCACGACGACCCATCGCCGACTTCCGCCTGAAGCACGTGCCGCGGTCGGCATCACGGACGGCACGATCCGCATCTCCGTCGGACTCGAGTCGGTGCTGGACCTCATCGACGATGTCGAAGCGGCACTGGCTGGGGCGCTCACCGCCTGATGCCGTCCTATCGCGTCACGATCGACATCGTCGGGGTGCGCCCGCAGGTGCGACCCGAGGACGTGCTCCCGACCGCCGAGGGCATCCTCGCCAAGACGCACAGCGTCGAGGACCGCCTGCTCGACGTCGCGCACGCGACCTCCGATCGGCCGCAACCGCAGCTTCACCTGCGGTTCGCGGTGGCAACCACCGAACGGCATGCCGAGGACGCCGAGGCCGAGGCCGTCGTGCGCGTCCTGGTGGACGAGCTCGACGACGTCGCCAGGTGTGGCCGCTGGCAGCTGCGTCGCGG
>JBDSIV010000121.1:0-14411 GCA_039917755.1 Knoellia sp.
GGCATGCCGTGCCACGTTCGCCAACCCCTCTCGAAGGACGGCGACCAGGTCGGCCTCGAGGTCGGCTCCGAGCCCCTCGATAGGTCCGTCGATCGTGAGCTCCGGGGCAAATCCCAGCGTCTCGGTCGACACCCGGACGAGCTCCACGACCTCGTCACCCAGCACCCGGAACGGCTTTGCCCGGTGCAGCTCGAAGATCGCGTGACGAATGTCCTTGATGGCAGCGTCGAGGTCGTCGACCGCTTCGTCGAGCCTCGTCCGGACGATCGAGTGCTCGGCCATCCGGGCGGCGGCCTGCAGCGAGAGCCCTGTGGCGAAAAGTCGCTGGATGACATGGTCGTGCATGTCACGAGCGATGCGGTCCCGGTCCTCGTAGAGCACCGATCGTGCGCGCTCGGTGCGCGCGGTCGCCGCCCCCAACGACACGGTGAGGCGGTGGGCGAAGGAGGTGAGGCCCACGACGTGCTCGAGGGAAGTCGCCCCGTCGGCCCAGTCCACGACCAACACCCCCAGGGGCACGTCGCCCAGGACGAGTGGTGCCGTGAAGCGAGTGAAGGCAATGCCTTCCCCCTCGTGGGCGCCGATCCGTGGTTTGCCCAACAGTGCTGTGCGCAGGCCAGGATCACCGATTTCTGAACCCACGAGGCGACTGAGGTCCGTTGACGCCGCCACGACGAGGGCGCCGTCACGATTGCGTGCGACCATGCACGAGTCTGCCCGGGTGAGTTCCGCGACTCGCGCCACGACCTGCCGCAGGACGTCTTCCTCTTTTGCGCCGTCAAGGAGATCCGACGAGGCGCGATACGCGATGTCGACCCAGTGCTGCTGGGCCATGGTCCGGTCATAGAGACGGGCATTCTCGATCGCGATGCCGGCTGCTGAGGCGAGGGCCACGAGGATGGCCTCGTCATCGATGCTGAACTCTGTCGCGCCGCGCTTGTCGGTCAGATAGAGGTTGCCGAAGACCTCGGCGCGGATCCTGATCGGCGCTCCGAGGAAGCTCGTCATCGGCGGGTGGTTCGGAGGAAAGCCGTAGGAGTCGGGGTGGCGTCCGATGTCGGGAACGCGCTGCGGCTGGGGGCTGTCGATGATGAGTCCGAGGAGGCCACGACCATGGGGCAGGGCCCCGATCCCCGCTCGTTGTTCAGGGGTGAGGCCATAGGTCACGAACTCCACGAGATCCTCGCCGCTCGGCCCGATGACACCCAGCGCGCCGTAGGTCGCATCGACGAGTTCACAGGCGGCCAAGACGATGCGGTGCAGGACATCGGCGAGGTCGAGATCTGAGCTGACCGCGACGACGGCGTCGAGCAATGCGCCCATCCGCGCCTCGGACGAGCGTGCATTCTGGGTGCCCACACGCACAATGTATGCCGTGACTCACCCTTCGCGGGTGGCGCTGACGATTGAGCCGTCACACATCGCTGAATCCGGCAGGTGGAACGTCATGTCGGTCTCGGTACCAGTCGGCATAAGCAGACACGGCTGTGGGAAGCGTCATGAAGACGTGCTCGTCACCAATGCGAGCGATGAATCCACCGCGCTCAAGGTCCTGTCGCAACTCGTGCTTGACGCGAGCCAGCGCCAGCACAATGCCTCGACGGCGCAGCTCGTCGTCGAGATCAGTCAACGCGTCCAGCCCGGTGATGTCGATCGTCACGTTGGCTTCGGCGTTGAGGATGAGCCACTCCACCGGCGTCGGTGATCGGTCGACGGCAACCAGTGCTCGACGCAGGAAGTCCTCAGCGTTGGCAAAGAACATGGGCGAGTCGTAGCGATAGACCACGAGCCCGGCGACGGGCTCTGCGGTCGGGTAGTCGTCAACGTCATGCATGCCCGCGACACCTGGGACGAATCCAAGGATGCCGTCGTGGGGACGGGCCACCCTGTGCAGGAGGTCCACAACAGAGAGCCCGACCGCGACGAGGACCCCGGTCAGCGGGCCAAACGCCACGACTCCTCCGGCTGTGATGACACAAAGCGCCAGCTCGGTCCGGCGGAACGCGGCCATCCGACGAAGGGCAGGCACATCGAGCAGCCGCGTGGCGGCATACACCACAACAGCGCCGAGCGCCGCGACCGGAATTGCGGCCAGAACGGGCGCGGCCAGCGTGACCGTGACCAGCACCGTTGCAACCGCCGCCAGTGAATACAACTGGCTACGACTCCCTGCGGCTGCCGCCAGCGCTGTGCGGCTTCCTGAACTGCTCACCGGGAAGCCCTGTGCGACACCGGCAGCCAAGTTCGCGACCCCCAGCGCGAGCAGCTCCTGATTGGGCCTGATCGGGTCGCCGTGGCGACCTGCGAACGCACGGGCGGTGAGCACGTTGTCGGTGAAACCCACCAAGGCGACGCTCACAGCGGCAGGGAACAAGAGGACGAGAACGTGGTGGTCGAACGCTGGCATCCGGACCTCGGGAAGGGCCGAGGAGATCGGCCCCACCACCTCCACCCCACGTCGTTCGAGATCGAAGACGGCGACCGCGGCCGCCGCAAGAAGCAGGAACAGGAGAGGGCCCGGCAGCCAGGGCACCTTCCAATGCGCGAGCAGGAGCAGAGAGAGCACGACCGCCGAGAGCATTGCCGTGGTGCCCTGCAGCTCGTGCAGGTGCGTCCCGAACTGCAGAAGCACCTCACGAGCAGAGCCCCCCGAGACGGTGATGCCGGTGAGGTGGCCGAGCTGACTCACCACCATCAGGGCCGCGATGCCGCCCATGTAGCCAACGAGCACGGGACGGGAAAGCAGCTCGGCCACAAAACCCAAGCGGGCCGCGCCGGCCGCGATGCACAGGAGACCAACGAGAACCGCGAGCAACGCGGCATACACCACGTACTTCGTCGCGTCGGCGATCGCCAGACCACCGAGCGCCACAGCCGTCATCAACGCGGTCGTGGATTCGGGCCCGACCGACAGCTGCGGTGAGGATCCGAACACCGCGTACACGACCAACGCGGCCACGGCCGCCCAGATACCCGCGGCTGCCGGAACTCCGGCGATCTGCGCATAGGCCATGACCTGAGGGATGAGATAAGCAGCAACCGTGACCCCAGCAAGCAGGTCGCCGCGCAACCAGCTGCGGTCATAGCGTCGCAACCGAGTCAGTCCGGGCACGATCGCCCCGAGGGCCGAGCCCACTCGTGGGGTCACGCTGGGAACCACGGCTCGAGCCTGCGGGCTGTCTGCACTACATCGCAGATCTGCCGACACCCCATGGTCGCGGCTGCACAGCTGGCGGAACCACCATGACGTCGCACTCCCCGGCGTCAAGGACGCCTCGAGCGACGGAACCGGCCACGAGCCCTGACAGCCGGCCCTGTCCGCGGGTTCCGACGACCAGCAGATCATCGGGTCGGCACTCAGCAGTCAGCGCGGCCACGGGATCGCCCACACTCACGACGACCCGGGACGACACGGACGTGGTGTGGTCGGCGTGGTGCACCGCCATCCACGTCTCGTCCCACACGTCCGGACGCGCGATCCCGCCCCCGGCCTCGCCCATCCGAACGGCACGCACGATGACCAAGCTGCAGCCGCGAGCCACGGCCTCTCCCGCGGCGATGCCGATGAGCTCTTCCTCTCCGCCGCGACCATCCACCCCCACCACGACGTGCGGCAGGTGGGGAACACGGCTCGGTCGGGGTGCTGCCTCTCCGGGGATCAGGATCGGGACCTTGAGATGGCGCACCAGCTCCTCGCTCGGCGAGTTCAATGACAGGGCCCGTTGCCCTTCCCCTCCATGCGCGCCGAGGACGAGCAGGACTGCCCGGTCGGCGAGGTCGCGAACACTTGGTCCGTCGACGTCGCCGATCACGCGCTCAACAATGAGCCGTGGGGCCTGTGCCAACGCCCTCTCCTCTGCGAGCTGTGCCGTCTCGTGCGCTCTGGCACGCACCGCAACCTCCTCCACCGCGTAGCCACGCAGAGACCCATCAGCGGACGAGCCGCTCCGTGTCACGACGAGCAGCGCCAGCCGGCACCCTCTGCGGGCAGCGACGCGCGCGGCGACGTCTACCGCACGATTGCTCTGCCAAGAACCGTCGCACCCGACGACGACCGTGTCTCGTTCCTGCCTAGCGACCATGGCTGAACTCCCTTGTGCCGGTGATGGATTCGTCCACATCACTGAGCATCGCAGCGAGTCGATGGCACTGGGATGGGCCCTTGGTCCCCTTTCTTGTTTCGCTTCGAGACGGCGGGACCTTGGGCCCTCCCACTGACTCAACGGTCCAGCCACGCTGAAGGGACAGACCAAGGAGATGCTCATGACCACCGCACCACGCTCTGTCACCGCCCCCATCGTCGTCGGCCTCGACGCGGACCACCCCGTCGAGCAGGTGATCGCGACCGCCGCCGATCTGTCGTTGGCCACTGGTCGTCCGATTCAGGTGCTGAATGCCACCGGCATCGGCATCGTGCCCTGGACCGCAGAGATGCTCGGGCGCCAAGAAGCCAAACTCGCCACGCTTCGGGACCGGCTGCATGACAGGTCCGGCATCCGAGTGGAGGCGAAGACGATCGTGGCCAGCCCCTCCAAGGCACT
Organism: Knoellia sp.; assembly: GCA_039917755.1. Taxonomy (GTDB): domain Bacteria; phylum Actinomycetota; class Actinomycetes; order Actinomycetales; family Dermatophilaceae; genus Knoellia. The sequence continues at coordinate 4,542 of JBDSIV010000121.1, forward strand.
CGTCGATGCCAGCCATGACGCTCACCTGTTGGTGATCAGTGCCGGCCAGTTCGGCACCGTGTCCGCGGGCCTGCTCGGGGCTACCACGGCAGCCCACATTGCGGCTCATGCCTCCTGCCCGGTGCTCGTGGTGGCCACGGATCAGCCCACCCCCACGGGAGGTGCTGTGGTCGTCGGCGTGGACATCGACGCGCACAGCGCCCCGGCCGTTGGCCTGGCCTTCGCCGAGGCCTCGCGAAGGTCGGCACCCTTGGTTGCCATCCACGCGTGGTGGCTCGATCTACCGCTCGGCCTCGTTGACGCGAAGACGTGGGAACGCGGCGAGGCAGAGGCGAGGGCTACCCGAGCACGCGAGATGTCCGAGATGCTCGCCGGGTGGCGTGAGGAGTACCCCGACGTCGACGTGCATGAGGTCTTCACTCGCGACGCCCCCGTGGCGGCACTGTGCACGGCTGCAGCCGACGCGCAGCTTCTCGTGGTGGGCACTCGCGGTCACGGTGGCTTCGCGGGTCTGCTCCTGGGTTCGGTCAGTACCCGGCTTATCCATCAGAGCCCCTGCCCACTCCTCGTCGTGCCGTCCCTGCGACTGCAGGAAGAGGCAACGGCATGACTCTCCCACTTCTGGTCCCGTTCTCCGAGGGAGAGCGCGAGATGGCCGAACTCCTCGGCGGCAAGGGCGCCAACCTGGCCGAGATGACCCGTATCGGCCTCCCGGTGCCCCCCGGATTCACCATCACCACAGAGGCCTGCCGTCAATACCTTCGCGACGGACGAAGCCCAGAGGGTTTGGCTGCTCAGGTCCGCGCCGCCGTCGGCGACCTCGAGGGGGCCACCCACCGTTCCTTCGGATCCGGCGACCAGCCGTTGCTGGTGTCGGTGCGCTCGGGCGCGCGGTTCTCGATGCCCGGGATGATGGAGACCATCCTCGACGTCGGCCTGACCGACGCGCTCGTGGAGGAGCTGGTCCAGCGGCAGGATCCACGATTCGTCTGGGACTGCTATCGCAGGCTCGTCGAGATGTATGGCCGAACGGTTCTTGGCGCTTCGGCGACGGCGATGCAGGACGCCCGCGCTGAAGTGTTGTCGGAGCACCAGGTGTCCGCGCTCGCGGAGCTGGGTGAGGATGGGCTGCGATCGCTCGTGCTCCGCTACCGCCGCGTCCTCGTCGAGACCACAGGGTCGGACCTTCCCCAGGACCCGTGGGTCCAGCTCACGACCTCGATCGACGCAGTGTTCAGTTCGTGGAACAGTTCGAGGGCGCAGCTGTACCGACGGCATGAAGGCATCCCGGACGATCTGGGCACAGCAGTCACCGTGATGCAAATGGTCTATGGCAACAGCGGGTCGCACTCCGGGTCCGGGGTCTGCTTCAGTCGCAATCCCGCCACGGGAGACGCTGAGCCGTACGGCGACTACCTTCCCGACGCCCAGGGCGAGGATGTCGTGAGTGGCAGCAGAGCCACTCTCTCGCTGGAGCGGATGGTGGATCTGGAGCCCGTGGCTCATCACGAGCTCCTGTCCCACCTCTCCACCCTCGAGAAGCACTACCGCGACCTGTGCGACGTCGAGTTCACCGTGCAGGGCGGCGTGTTGTTCGTCCTGCAGACCCGGGTGGGCAAGCGCAGCCCGGCGGCCGCGTTCGTCATTGCCGCCGACATGGTTGATGAGGGACTGGTGTCCGAGGACGAGGCTCTCGTCCGCGTCGATGGTCAGCAGCTGGAGCTGCTCCTGCACGACCGGTTCGAGGTGCCGAAGGACAGGGCGCCTCTCATGTCCGGTCTGGCAGCCAGCCCCGGAGCCGGAGTCGGGAAGATCGTCTTTGACCCCGCCACCGCGGTTGCGCGCCGGGCCGCGGGCGAGGACGTGGTTCTCGTCCGCACCGAGACCAGCGCGGAGGACCTCGACGGGATTCTCGCGGCCGTCGCCGTGGTCACGGCCCGGGGCGGTCTGGCCTCACACGCTGCCGTCGTGGCGCGCGGGTTCGGACGCACCTGTGTCACGGGTGTCGAAGGCCTCGTGGTCGACGAAGTGGCCGGCCAGGCCCGGACCGCTGGCGGTGACGTGGTGGAAACAGGCGATGTCGTCTCTGTCGACGGAACGACGGGAGCGGTGTATGCCGGTGCGCTGGCTGTGCGCCCGGGTCCCGTTGCAGGGGGCTTGGCTTCGACAACCGACTTCCCGGCTTCGTCCGGGTCCCCGCATCGATCAGGGTCCACCGACGCGTCTGATGAGCGTGTCGTTGAAGCGGTCCGCCGCCTCCTGAAGCACGCCGACCGGCGGGCCACGGTGCAGGTGCGCTGCAATGCCGAGACGGCACAGGAAGCGGCGTCCGCTCGCGCGGCCGGAGCCACGGGCATCGGCCTGTGCCGCACCGAACACATGTTGCTCGGGTCTCGTCGGCCCCTCGTCGAGAGCGTGATCCTCGGGATCGGCGCGCACGAGGCGTTGACCCAGATGGAGGAGTTGGCCGTCGAGGACTTCTCGCAGCTCCTGCGCGCCATGGACGGGCTCCCCGTCGTGGTCCGGCTTCTCGACCCACCGCTGCACGAGTTCCTGCCAGATTCAGAGGGGCTCGCCGTGCAGGTGGCCGCCCTCGAAGGGGCAGGACGGCCCGTCCCCCTCGAACTACGCACTCGGCTGGATGCCACCCACCATTGGCGCGAGACGAACCCGATGCTCGGGCTTCGCGGCGTCCGGCTGCTCACGGTGCATCCGGAGTTGGTCGACGTCCATGTCCGTGCACTTGTCACTGCGTCGAACCTGGTCGCGGACGCCGGTGGCGATCCCCGGCCGGAGCTCATGGTGCCTTTGGTCAGTGATGTCGCCGAGCTGGTCTCAGCGCGTGCTCGCATCCTCGAGGTCGCAGCGGCCACGGCTGCCGCACTGGGGTCGGAGCGTCCGCTGCCTCCGATTGGCGTGATGATCGAGCTCCCACGGGCAGCCCTCGGTGCCGGCGAGCTTGCGGAGGTCGCCGACTTCTTCTCGTTCGGCACCAACGACCTGACGCAGACGACCTGGGGCATGTCCCGGGACGACGCGGAGACGGGCTTCCTCACCGCGTATGTCAGCGGTGGCATTCTCCAGGCGGACCCGTTCACCCGCATCGACCGTCAGGGAGTGGGCGAGCTGATCCGGATCGCCATCGAGCGCGGGAGGCAGGCACGACCGGGTCTCCCAATGGGCGTGTGCGGCGAGCACGCCGGAGACCCGATCTCGATTGGGTTCTTTGTCGAGTGCGGGGTCGACTACGTCTCGTGCTCGCCACCGCGCGTGCCCGTGGCCCGGCTCGAAGTCGGACGGGCGGCCGTCCTCGCAGGTGGCACCGGGGCGAGCGACACCCGGTGACGTGGATACCGGGCAGCTCCGTTCGGTCACGCTCTTGTCCCTGCTCGGGCGCACCGTCCGGTCACACAAGGGCACCCGGTCGGTCGGCTCGTAGATGTGACGGTTCGGATGTCGGACCCCTCCCCGGGCGGACGGTGTCGCCAGCCCGCTACGTGCAGCCTGTCCTACCTACCTACCTGCCGCGTGCAGCCACCCCGCAGAATGGGCAAGCACGAGTGTGGCGACCCACACCGCCGCCCCCAGCGCCCCAAGGACAGCCGCACCTCGCAGGGCGCGTCCTTCGACGGCCGTGGCCGCTCTTCCCGCGATGAGGCGAGCGGCTGGCACGAGCCGGCCGAGCACGTGGAGTGAGGTCGCGCCGATCCATACCGCGAAGGACGCCTGGTGCCAGAAAAGCAGGCTGGTCGGCGTCCCCCACAACGACGCCCGACCTGACTGGGGACCGAGCACGCCCACCGCGATCCCGGTGGCCAGCAGCGCGAGCGTCGACAGGACCACGAGGGGTGCAAGCAGACGCAGGAGCAAGGGCGGGGGGCCAGCTGCGCGATAGGAGCGATTGCCGGCGTAGTAGCGCAGCATCCGCCAGCCCGTGACCGCCACCTTGAGCAGTGCCGGTGGCACGAGGAGGGAACCCACCACGATGTGCCACGTGATGAACCCCCGAACGTCGATGAGGGTCACCCCTTCGATGGCCAGGAGGACGAGCAGAATCATTCCTGTCCAGGCGGCGAGGCGCGCATTGCCCGCCGGCCCACCCGTGCGTGGTTGACGGGGGTCGGGCCGATCTCTGCGTCCAGTTGCCTCGGCCACCAAGGAGCCGATTTCCCATCGATCCCGCGTGGCGTCAGGAGTGTGGTTCATGAGCGCCACCCTGTCGAGGAATTCTCAGAGAAAGTTCAGGATCTGCCGGGAGCACGACGCCCGGCCGACCCGGCGTCGGAGACGATCTCACGTGACGATGGGAGGCTGATGGTGAAGGTCGCGCCACCGCCGGCCGTGTCGCCGACCAGCAGCTGACCGCCGTGCGACTGGACGATCTGGGTCACGAGGGCGAGGCCGAGACCGACGCGTCGTCCACCTTCCTGTGCTCGAGATCGAGCGAACCTGCGGGTGATGCGTTCGACATCTCCCGCAGGCACACCTTGGCCATGGTCGGCGACCGCGAGGTGGATTCTGTCGCCGGAGACCTCGACCGAGACGCGGACCTCGCCGCCGGGGGGCGAGTGCGCGATCGCATTGTCGATGAGGGCCAGGGTGGCTCGGCGCAGGCTGGTGCGGACGCCCGCGACCCTCACCTCACCGGTGGACGCGGGAGTAGCGACCAACTCCACGGAGCGTTCCGCGGCATACGCGGCCAGGCTTCTGACCACCTCGGCCGCCAACGCGGTCACGTCAACGGATTCCGCCGCCACCGGGCTGTGCACCAGCTGAGCCGAGAGCAGCAGGTCGGAGACGACTTCGCCCATGGCGTGGGTGTCATGGATCAACTGCTCGACCTCGAGCCGGTGCGCCTCGCTGACCTCGGACGAAAGGTGGCGCTGAATCATCTGGGCTCGGGTGCTGACGACGGCCAAGGGGGTACGCAGTTCGTGGCTCGCATCGGCGACGAACTGTTGCTGGAGCTCCAGAGCGTCGCCCAAGGGTCGGACTGCGCGTCGTCCGGCCAGTAGCCCCACCCCGCCCGCGAGCAAAATGCCCACACCGCCCGCGAGGAGTGCCGAACGGATCAGGCGCGCCTCGTCGGCACGGTGCAGGGTGGCGTCATAGACCGCGACGAAGGTGCGTCCGGAGTGGACCGACACCGAAGCCGGGAAGTCCCCCGCCACGGTGCTCACCATCTCGGTATCTCCCGCCGGGACGCGCAGGTCCGGGGAGTTCAGGACGTGTTGAGGAGTGCCAGGGCTGGCTTCGCGGTGGGTGGAGTCGATCTCGATGAGCCAGATGCCCGGAGGAGGATCAGCCGTGTCGTCGGCAACCCGCGCCGCGGCCTGCACCTGGCTGGCGATCTCGCTTCGTTGCTCGCGGTCGAACAACCACACGGCGCCCCCGGAGACGAGCACGACGAGGATCAGGGAAGCCAGCCCGACGGAGACAGCAACCGACAGCGCGGCTCGGCGCACCGGATCACCCTGTGCGACAACGACTCTCGACCCTTTCACGATCGACCCAGTCGGTAGCCGACGCCGTGCACCGTCTCGATCGTTGCCTTGCCGAGCTTCTTGCGCAGGTAGTAGACGTAGGTGTCGACCGCACCTTCGGTCTCGGCGTTGTCGAAGGCCAAGGTGAGCAAGCTCTCGCGCGTGAACACCTGCCTGGGCCGACTGGCCAGCGCCTCCAGAAGCAGTGCCTCGCGACGGGACAAAATGATCTCTGAGGTCTCGTCGACCACCCGGCACTCGTCGACGATGAACCGCCGACCACACACCGGCAGCTCGGCAGCCCCTTCGCCGAGGGTTGTGCGCCCGATGAGTGCGCGCAGTCGGGCAAGCAACTCCGCGACATCGAACGGTTTGACGAGATAGTCCTGAGCCCCCGCATCCAGCCCCTCCACCCGATCGGCCACCGTGCCGCGCGCCGTGAGGATGAGGACCGGGGTCGCGATGCCCCTGCGTCGCAGGCGACTCACGAGGTCCACTCCCTCAACTCCCGGCAGGCCGCGGTCCACGACGAGGACGTCGAACGTCTGAACCAGGCCCAGATGAAGACCGGACTGACCGTCCGAAGCGACCGTGACGGCATACCCCTCTTCGCGCAACAGCGCGGCCAGCATGGCAGACAGGTCCCGGTCGTCCTCCACGAGGAGCAGGCGCCCACTGGACTCAGGTGTCGTCATGGGTGCCAGCGTGCCAGCACCGGCTCAGAACTTTCTGAGATGCGCTCACCACCATGGGTGGCGTGACCCCTACTCGGACCCCCACCCGCCGCACCCAACGCCGCCAAAGCGCCCGGGCTCGGCCGGTGCGCCGAATTCCTCCGTGGTGGCGCGACGTCTCAATCGCCGCCTTCTGGGGAGTTCTGCTCTTCGTCATCGCCATCTGGGTTGCCGGGGGCGGCGTCCAGCACGCGGGGTCCCTGTCGGGCGCCCTCGACTCGGCCGGACGGCTCAGCGGCCTCATGGCCTCGGCGCTGCTGCTCGTCCAGGTCTTCCTCATGGCCCGCATCCCGTGGTTCGAGCAGGCGTGGGGTCAGGACCAACTGGCTCGCACCCATCGGGTCGTGGGCTTCACCTCCTTCAACCTGCTGTGGGCACACATCGTCCTCATCACCCTGGGCTACGCCGCGGGCAGCCGCGCGGGGCTGTGGGGAACGATCGTCGACTTCACCGTCAACTACCCCGGCATGCTCCTCGCGATCGCGGGAACGGCCGCGTTGTGCATGGTGGTCTTCACGTCGGTGAAGGCGGCGCGCCAACGTCTGCGCTACGAGTCATGGCACCTCATCCACCTCTACGGCTACCTCGGCGCTGGGCTCGCGCTGCCGCACCAGCTGTGGACCGGCACCGACTTCGTCGGACACCTCACCGCGACCGTTTTCTGGTGGACCTTGTATGCCGTGTGCCTGGCCGCCGTTCTCGTCTTCCGGGTCGGCCTACCCCTGGCAAGGATGGGCCGGCACCGGCTGCGGGTCCTCCATGTGCACCAGGAGGCCCCCGGCGTGACCACGGTGACTGTGGGCGGACGTCATCTCGCCGCACTCTCGGCGGCGGGAGGACAGTTCTTCCACTGGCGGTTCCTTGACGGGCCCGGATGGTCACGAGCCAACCCCTTCTCGCTGTCGGCGGCTCCCGACGGTCGCACGCTGCGCTTCACCGCATCCCATGCCGGTGATGGGAGCGCACGACTGTCGACCCTTCGTCCCGGCACCCGTGTCCTCGTCGAAGGGCCTTACGGCCGCATGCATGCCGGTGTTCGCACCCGGCGCAAGGTTCTGCTCATGGGCGCTGGCATCGGGATCACGCCGATGCGAGCCCTCCTGGAGGACCTGCCCCAACGCCCGGGTGACGTGACGATCGTCCATCGAGTGGGCTCCCGAGACGGCATGGTCCTCCACCACGAGATCGACGTTTTGGCCCGCAGGCGAGGAGCCCACTACATCGTCCTCGAGGGGCATCGCTCACCCCACCGCGACTCCTGGCTGCCGGCCAGCGTGGGGCAGGTGAGCGACAGCGACGCCCTTGCGCGCCTGTGCCCCGACGTGGCCGAGCGCGACGTCTACCTGTGCGGCGCCCCCGCGTGGATGGATGCGGCCCGTCAGGCCGCTCGCGAGGCCGGCGTTCCCGCCTCCCACATCCACCTCGAACGCTTCACATACTGAAGGGGATCAGCGTTGCGTCGCATCACTCTCTGGTCGCTGTCGACCATCACCATCCTCGTGCTCCTCTTCAGCTACCGCACCTCGTTGTCCACCGCGGCCGGGTCCTCGGTTGCCGTCGGGACGGTCAGCACCGGGTCTGCCGCAAATGGTCCAAACCCACCTCAGGCCTCCAGCCCCCCATCGGCGACGACCAAGCCGGAACCAACGCCATCGACGAAGGGCACGCCCAAGACCAAAATCACGAGTACTTCCCCCAGAGGCGTCACGACGGCGAAACCTCATCCGTCTTCGTCGGCGCGCGCACCCCGCCCTGTCCAGAGCTACCTGGGGTCGGTGGTCGGCACCAACTACGGCCCGGTCCAGGTCAAGATCACGGTGGTGGGCGGAAAGCTCACGAAGTCGATCGCGGCGCAGGTGCCCTGGAGCGGGAGCCGCGACCGCGAAATCAACTCGCAGGCAGTGCCGGTCCTCAACAGTGAGGCGGTGCGGGCCCAGAGCGCCTCCATCGACATGGTCAGTGGTGCGACGTTCACCTCCGAGGGCTACATCCAATCCCTTCAGGCAGCTCTCGACCGGGCTCACCTGTGAACCCCGTCCAGATCCCGCCCGACCTTCCGGTCAGGTTCGGCACTCGCGCCTTCGTCGAACAGGTCATGGGCCTGCCGGTGAGCATTCACGTTCGTGCAGCCGATCCGTGGCGCGCCGACATCGAGGCGGCGGTGGTTGTCGCCTACTCACACCTGCGGCGCGTCGACGAGGTCCTCAGCCCGTGGCGTGCGGACAGCGAACTGCTGCGCGTGCGACGCGGCGAGCTGGCAGCGGCCTTCGCCCATGAGTGGCTGGCCGAGGTGAGCGACATTGCGGCCACGGCCGAGTCCGCGACTGGTGGCCTCTTCACCACAACGCTCACCGGCCCGGACGGCACGACCGGCTTCGACCCGACAGGACTCGTCAAGGGGTGGGCAGTGGTCGGTGCATCGAAGGGTCTTGAGAACGTTGATCACATCTCGTTCTGCGTCAACGCAGGTGGTGACCTCACCGTAGGCGTTGGCCGCAACATCACCGCCCCCGTGTCGAGCTGGTGGGTCGGAATCCAGGACCCGCTCGACCCCATGGCCGTTGTCGACGTCGTTGAGCTGGCCCGTGGCGCGATGGCCACGTCTGGAGGCTCGGCACGGGGCACGCACGTCATTGACCCCAGGAGTGGCAGACCCGTCGACCGGCCCGGCTCGGTCACCGTCATTGGTCCCGACCTGGTGTGGGCCGACGTGTGGGCGACAGCGGCGTGGGTCGACCCGGACGAAGCGGCGCGACTGATGTCTGCCAACCATCCGGACTACGAGCTTCTACGGCACGTCTGAGGGCTCGTATGAAGTTCGGTGCTGGCGCGATGGAAGGATTCCTGATCGGGAAGCGACGGTGGACAGCCCTCGCCGCGTCAGTAGTGACTCTTCGACGGCTCACCCCGTTCTCCAACTGGTGCCGAACTTTCCGCTGAGCACCTGGGGTCTGGACGAGCAGCACGCCGGCGAGATGTGGAGCTCGAACTCCCTGACCTGGTGGCTGGTCGTGGCCGGCGTGCGCTGCCCGACAACGCATTCATGGAGGGCCAATCAACTGGTCTGACGGATGCCTGAGCCCAACTGAACGGCAAACCAGAAGTTCATCGGTCGCCACTGTCCGGGAAGGACTCGTGATCCGACGAGAGGTTTGTCCTGTCGTCGGCTGCCGACAGTCGGTCCCCCTTGGAGGCGTACCTGTCCGAAGCGGCTGCCCGCCGCGTGAGTAGGACAGCATCGAAGTCCGAGTCTGGGTCAAGGAACGATTCCAACGCCGTTGCTTCGTCGCGCTCGACAGCGGCCGAATCGCGCTGGTCGGCCTCGTGGTCGCGTGCCTCAGCATCATCCAAGAGGATCTGTACTTCGGCCTCCCTGCTCATTGCGGGTCTGTCCGATGTGTCTGCGGATGTGCTGTCGGCGTTCATACGCCACCTTTCGGTCGGGGAGACTGGCGGCCTCCCCACTAGCCCCCGCAAGCGATGCGAGCCGCTAGTGACATCAGTCTAACCACGCACGGTGAAGAGCAAGGTGAGCTGGCTGTCGCCCCTGAGATGGGTCGTTGGGCGACTCCTGGCCACCGAGGGGCCACCTCGGCAGACCAAACAGCCCCTGATCCGCGTTTCCGCAGGTCAGGGGCTGTTCTCTTTGGTGG
>JBDSIV010000122.1:0-19384 GCA_039917755.1 Knoellia sp.
CTCTATCGACGCAACCTCGACAAGGGCCAGACCGGGCTTTCGGTCGCCTTCGACCTGCCGACGCAGACGGGCTACGACCCGGACCACGTCCTGGCGCGCGGCGAGGTCGGCAAGGTCGGCGTGCCGATCTCGCACATCGGCGACATGCGGGCGCTCTTCGACCAGATCCCGCTCGGCCAGATGAACACGTCCATGACGATCAACGCGACGGCTATGTGGCTGCTCGCGATGTACCAGGTGGCGGCCGAGGACCAGGCTGTCGCTGCTGGCGAGGACCCGGCTGACGTGGTCAAGGCGCTCGGCGGGACGACGCAGAACGACATCATCAAGGAGTATCTGTCGAGAGGGACGTACGTCTTTGCGCCCGCTCCCTCCTTGCGGCTCATCACGGACATGGTGTCCTACACCGTTTCTGACATCCCGAAGTGGAACCCCATCAACATCTGCAGCTATCACCTGCAGGAAGCCGGTGCCACGCCCGTGCAGGAAATCGCCTACGCGATGTCGACGGCCATCGCCGTGCTCGACGCCGTGCGCGACGCTGGTCAGGTGCCTCGCGAGCGCTTCGGTGAGGTTGTCGCCCGCATCTCCTTCTTCGTCAACGCCGGAGTGCGGTTCGTCGAGGAGATGTGCAAGATGCGCGCCTTCGTCGAGCTGTGGGATGAGCTCACGCGCGAACGCTACGGCGTGACCGATGCCACGCAGCGGCGGTTCCGCTACGGCGTTCAGGTGAACTCGTTGGGGCTCACCGAGGCCCAGCCCGAGAACAACGTCCAGCGCATCGTCCTGGAGATGCTCGCAGTGACCTTGTCCAAGGGCGCCCGGGCTCGAGCCGTGCAACTGCCGGCGTGGAACGAAGCTCTCGGCCTCCCGCGCCCGTGGGATCAGCAGTGGTCGCTGCGCATGCAGCAGGTGTTGGCCTACGAGTCCGACCTGCTCGAGTATGACGACCTCTTTGAGGGGTCGGCCGTGGTCGAGGCCAAGGTCTCCGAGCTCGTCGCGGGCGCCAAGTCCGAGATCGCGCGGGTCGCCGAGTTGGGCGGTGCCGTCGCCGCCGTCGAGAGTGGCTACATGAAGTCGGCACTCGTCTCCTCGCACGCCCTGCGACGTCAGCGCATCGAGGCAGGCGAGGACATCGTCGTCGGCGTCAACAAGTTCGAGACCACGGAGCCCAACCCGCTCACTGCCGATCTCGACACGGCCATCCAGACCGTCGACGCTGGTGTCGAAGCGGCTGCTGCGAAGGCGGTGCGGGAGTGGCGCGAGACTCGCGACGCCGATCCGGACAAGCGCGAGCGAGCTGCGGCGGCTCTGGCCCGGCTCAAGGCCGCAGCCCAGACTGACGAGAACCTCATGGAGGCCTCGCTCGAGTGCGCCCGCGCCGAGGTGACGACGGGGGAGTGGGCCCAAGCATTGCGTGACGTGTTTGGGGAGTTCCGCGCTCCGACCGGGGTCACGGGTTCAGTGGGTCTGACCGGAGGCGCTGCGGGTGTCGAGTTGTCGGCCGTGCGGGAGCGGGTGACGGCCCTGCGCGATGAGCTGGGCGAGACTCTGCGCATCCTCGTCGGCAAGCCGGGACTTGACGGGCACTCCAATGGTGCCGAGCAGATCGCCGTGCGCGCCCGGGACGCCGGCTTCGAAGTCATCTATCAGGGCATCCGGCTGACTCCCGAACAGATCGTCGCGGCGGCCGTGTCCGAGGACGTCCACCTCGTCGGCATCTCGATCCTGTCCGGGTCGCACATGGAACTCGTGCCCGAAGTGCTCGATGGTTTGCGCAAAGCCGGCGCCGGTGACATCCCGGTCATCGTCGGCGGGATCATCCCCGAGTCCGACGCGACCAAGCTCAAGGCGCTGGGGGTGGCGGAGGTGTTCACGCCCAAGGACTTCGGACTCAACGACATCATGGGTCGCTTTGTCGACGTCATCCGCGACTCGCGACTGCCTCCGACCGCACCCGCCCCCTGAGCCCCAACTTTCCCGCCGGAAGTGCCTTTGTCTCACGTCGCCTGACCGCCGCGATCAAGCGAAGTCAGAGGAACCCACGGGAAGTGGCCACGTTGAGGTCAGAAGTGGGTGTTGCAGTGCGGTGAGGGGCTGCCGTCGGCCAGACCGGCGAATCGGTGCACGGCCTCGTCGGAGCCACGGATGCGGCCCGCCCCTGCGAGAGCGTCCACCGGCACGTCCCCCAGATAGAGCGTGCTGAGGGTTTCGACGTCGAGGGTGACGTCGGGGGAGTTCGTGGTCGAGGTGACCCTCGCACGACCGCCGTCTGCATCAATCGAGAAGGTGCCGTCGGCGTGGCCCAAATCGTCGATCACCCGGATCGTGATGTCATCGTCGGCGAACCATGGCCTGGCCTCAAAGGCTGCCACGACGTCGAGCAGCCGCAACCACAGGTGATCGGACAAGGCGGTGACTCCGCGCACGCGGTGGTCAACGAGCGCGTGCTCCAGCGAATCGACGACAGGGGCGGGGGCCGCCACGACGTCCGCCAGGTCGATGTCGGCGAGGAACTGCCAGAGGGCGAGATGGGCGATCGGCGTCGTGGTGACGATGTCGCGCACGCTCACTTCGCCGACGTTGTCGGACTCCTTGACGACGTAGGCGACAAAACCGTCGGGCTCACCGTCTGGACCAAGTCGCAGGGCGACCTGCTGTCTGCGGTCCTCGCCCATGTCGTCCCAGTCGAAACCCCTGAGCCCCAGCTCGTAGTAGTGGGGGCGACCCAACGCACCGCGAGTGAGCTCATGGTGTCGCGCGGACACCGCCGCGATAAGGGGCCAGGCCCGTTCGGCACCGACGATGACCACGCGACCACCGTCGTCTGGGCGGGTTCTCAGTTGGAAGCGGGTCGACGTGTCAACCCGCACGCGGGCCTCACGGGTGGCTGCCCCGAAACCAAACCGTTGATAGATCGCGCCTTCAGAGGCGGTGAGGACAGCAACCGGTACGCCGGCGGCAACAGCGCTCGCGAGGTTCTCGGTCATGAGGCGACGCATCAGCCCACGGCGACGATGGGTCGGTGCCACCGTGACATCCGTGATCATCCACGCGGGGATCGTCGCGGCACCGGCATTGAGGGTCTTGACGAAGTGTGCGAACGTCGCGACGGGAACGCCATTGCCGAGCGCCAGATGGTCTGGCTCCCACACTCCTTCGTTGATCGCGTCGTCCGCCCGCTGGGCCGCGAGCCACTTCGTCCTGAACTCGTCGTTCGGCCGACCCATGTGAAAGCCGCGCATCACGGCCTCGAGCCACCCGTTCACCCTGGCGGCCCCGGTCTCGGTTTCATCGTCGAGGTCGAGGGTCGCAAAGGTCAGGTCGTTGCTCACTTCGCCAGCCAACCAGCCGAGCGATGGTGCTGTCGAGCGGAATAGCGGGGACCCGGCATACGCACGCCTTGTCCGGTCGACGTGCGAAGGTGGAGGAATGAGCGATCTGTTCTGTGCCGCAACCCTGCTCGTCGCGCGTCATGGTGACGCGGACTACCCCCACGCCAAGGTTCTGTCCGACGACGGTGGGTGGCTGACCGACAAGGGCAGGCAACAGGTGCGCCAGCTCGCCGAGTCCCTGCGTTCGCGCAACATCGCGGGCGTCTACACGAGTCGGCTGCAGCGGGCTGTCGAGTCAGGAGCCGTCGCCGCAGAGATCCTCGGGGTCGCATCACGAGCAGTGCATGGTCTGCAGGAGTTCTCTGTCGGTGCGCTCGCTGGCCGTGACCACGACGACCCCCAACTCCTGGCCGTCTTTGAGGCGTGGAAGGCCGGCGACCTCAGCACGTCCATCCCCGGCGGCGAGAGTGGCCAAGAGGTGCTCGATCGCTACCGGAGCGCCTTGGAGGAGATCTCCGACCAGCACCGGGGGGAGTCCGTGCTCGTATTCACCCATGGCGGCGTCACCTCGTTCTGTCTTCCGCGGATGGGCCGCAACGTGCGCAATGACCTCGCAGCCAAGCAGTTCTTACCCAACTGCGCCGTGGCCGAGATCGCGATCGATGCCGACGACTTGGCGATCTTGTCGTGGCCCGGGACCGCCGACCCCTCAGTAGTCTGAGGAGCCGGCGAGCGGCAGCCCGATGAGGGCAGCGACATCATCGCCATCATTACCGGCACCGAGCGCTGCGAGCCCTCGACGAGCAGACGCCCTTGTGGACTGGTTGTCTCACTTTTGGCGAAGCCATCGCATAGGTGGGGGATCTTGTTGTCTACTGGTTCAGTCATGGGAGTTTCAATGCGCAGTGTGAAGGCGGCGACAGCCGTCGCCGTGTTGCTCGCGTCCAGCGCCTGCACAGGGTCCAACCCGGACGGCACGCCGTCGGGCAGCCCAACGACTGCCACGGCACCCTCCTCCGGGGCGACGTCGACGACACCGATTGAAACGGGCACCAGCGGCACGTCCCCGACGTCCACACCCACGACAGCGCCGGAGCCCACCGGGGTGGTCATCACGGAGACGCCCAGCGCAAGAAAGATCCACAGCACCACGGTCGTCATTTCCGCGCCACCTGGGTATAGCGAATCAACCGGTGTCGATGAATGCACCGGTACGGGCGCCTACGCATCCGTTGGAGCGGGAGACCTCGTACGGGTGGTGGACGGCTCAGGCGCACTGCTCACCAGCGTCCCTCTGGGCGTGGGCCGACCATCGGGTGAAAGCAGTGGTTGTACCTGGTCTGCCGAGGTCTCGTTGCCGACCGATCGCGAGGCGTACCGGGCACTCCTCCAGGGCTGGGGCAGTTCTGGGCTGGTGCCGATGAGCGACCTGTACCAGCCCATCGTTATAGAGCCGAGCGGCTGATGCCCAGGTCGGACGGGGGAAATGTGTCCCACAGGTCTGCCCCATGCTCGATGCGCAGGCGCGCCTTGAGCATGGTGGTCGCGCTCCTCTCGATCGCGCTCGCTACGGCCCTCGCAGCCGGGCCCGCCTTCGGTCTCGTCGTGCCCCGTCAGCCCGAACAGGTGTCGTCCACACCTATGGAGACTCAGACTCCAACACCTACGGAGACTCAGACTCCAACACCCACGGGGACTCAGACTCCAACACCCACGACATCCGCGCCAACGCAAACTGACACACCCACCCCGACGCCGAGTTCTACTCCGACTGAGACACCTACGCCCACTCCGACGGATACAACGGACCCCTGCGCTGCGAGCGAGAACCCGATCATCTGTGAGAACCAGCTGGCAGGCGCACCTCGGTCACAATGGGACATCGCCACTCGAGATGCGGGGGACGGCACTATCTCCGGGTTCTCGACGCAGATCAGCATCAACCACGGTGAGCAGGTGGATTTCAAGATCAGGACCAACTCGAGGGCTTACAGCGTCGAGATCTACCGACTGGGCTACTACCAGGGGCTTGGGGCGCGCCTTGTCACCACGGTGAACCCGACCGTGGCGCTGCCCCAGACGCAGCCCGAATGCGTGCTCCAGCCCTCGACCGATCTTGTCGACTGCGGCACGTGGCGTGTCTCGGCGAGCTGGCGGGTACCCGCCACCGCGACCTCCGGGGTCTACCTCGCCGTGTTGAAGCGCCCAGACACAGGGGCGAGGGCGCATATCCCGTTCGTCGTGCGTGATGACGAACGGCGTACCGATCTCGTGGTGCAGACATCGGACACGACGTGGCAGGCATACAACACGGCCGAGCGGGCCTCCTTCTATGCCGGGCCAACTGGCCGCGCATACAAGGTGAGTTACAACCGCCCGTTCACAACGCGGACCAACCGTCCGGAGAACTTCCTGTTCGGGGCCGAGTATCCGATGATTCGGTGGTTGGAGCGCAACGGCTACAGCCTGAGTTACCTGAGCGGGGTTGATACGGCGGTGCGGCCGCGGCTGCTCGACAAGGCCACCGCGTTTGTGTCCATGGGGCACGACGAGTACTGGACGAAGGAACAGCGCGCCAATGTAGAGGCAGCCCGGGATCGCGGCATGCACCTGGCGTTCTTCAGCGGCAACGAGATGTTCTGGCAACACCGGTGGGAGGCGAGCGTCGACGGCATCGGCACGGCCGGCCGCACGATGACCTGCTACAAGGAGACCCTCGACAACCAGCAGTTTTCGACTCAATGGACCGGGACGTTCCGGGACACCCGTTTCAACGCCAATTCGGGCGGCCGCCCTGAGAACAGCACGACCGGCACCCAGTTCCGGGGGAATGGGTCATGGACGAGCAACTACGCGATCCACATCCCGGCGGACGACGGAAAGCTCCGACTCTGGCGCAACACCCCAGCAGCCACGCTTGCGGCTGGCGCGACCTTTTCACTTCCGGTAGGGGTGCTCGGGTACGAGTGGGACGTAGACCAGGACAATGGTTACCGCCCGGCGGGGCTGTTCCGCCTCTCCGAGACCAAGATCAACCGCAGCTCCCAGATGCTGCTCGACTACGGCGGTGTCTTTGGTGCGGCCGATCTGACTCATCACCTGACGCAGTACCGCGCGCCGGGCGGGGCGCTCGTCTTCTCGGCTGGCACGATCCAGTGGTCCTGGGGCCTGGACGCGGAGCACGACCACCCGGGTACGCCCTCGAGCCCGGCCATACAACAGGCCACGGTCAACCTCCTCGCTGACATGGGGGTTCAGCCAGGGACGCCGTCCGGCGTCTCTCGGGCAGTGAGAAGCGCCGACACGACTGCGCCCGCGGCCTGGCTGACAAATGCATCAACAAGCGTTTCAGGTGGCGTGAATGTGACAATCTTCGGCGCTGCCCGCGACGTGAATGGTCGGGTCGCGGGCGTGGAAGTCTCGACCGACGGTGGCAAGACCTGGCACCCTGCCAGCTCGGGCCGCGAGGCGTGGCGCTACACCATGACCACCCCGGTGAACACGACCTACCAGATCCAAACGCGGGCGGTGGACGACTCTGGCAACATCGGGGCCGTGGCCACATCCAACCCGGTGCGGGCGGGATCGGGGACGCAGTGTCCCTGCAGCCTCTTCACCGCTCCGGGGGCGTCCTGGACCCCGAGTGTGGTCAACCAGCCGGATTCGGGATCGGTGGAACTCGGCATGCGTTTTCGCTCGAACCGGGATGGCGCGGTCACCGGAGTCAAGTTCTACAAAGGCTCACTCAACGTGGGAACACACGAGGTCAGCGTGTGGGCCACCAATGGCAACCGCATCGGTGCCGGGGTCGCTTTCAACGAGACAGGCTCCGGGTGGCAGACAGTGAGCCTCGCCGAGCCGGTGCCGGTCCAGGCGAACACGACGTACATCGTGTCTTACCACGCCCCGAACGGCCGGTACTCGGTCACGCGGAACTTCTTTGCGTCGGCCTTCTCCAGGGGCCCGCTCGCCGCCCCGACGAGCACCTCCACGGCGCCCAATGGCGTATATGCCTACAGTTCGAGCGTGACGATGCCGCGCCAGTCCGCTTCGGCCACCAACTATTTCGTCGACGTGGTCCTCAAGTGACAGCGGCGACCTCATCGCCGTATGTGCGGCTGCTGACCTGTGTCGTGGCGGAGTAGCGCGACCCTGCCACGGGTCTGAGGGACCATACGCTCAAAAGAGTCGGTGCTCGCTGTTGTCGATGCCCTTGAGGTCGTCGTAGTCCAGGACGACGCACCGTATGCCGCGGTCTTCGGCCAGCGTGCGCGCCTGCGGTTTGATCTGTTGCGCGGCAAAGACCCCCGCCACGGGTCGCAGGTGCGGGTCGCGGTTCATGAGCTCGAGATAGCGGGTGAGCTGCTCGACCCCATCGATGTCGCCGCGGCGCTTGATCTCGACGGCGACTGTCACGCCGGCGCCGTCCTTGCACAGGATGTCGACCGGGCCGATGGGCGTCATGTATTCGCGCCGCGTCAGCGTGTAGCCGTCGCCGAGGGTCGTGATGTGCTCGGCGAGCAACCTCTGCAGGTGGGCCTCGACGCCGTCCTTGACCAGACCTGGGTCCACCCCGAGGTCGTGGCTGCTGTCGCTGAGGATCTCGTGAAGCTTGACTCGCAAGCGATCTTCGGACTTGGCGTGCTGGACCACCCACACTGCGGTGACGCCCTCGGCCTGCTCGGACTCCTCGGGCTCGACCTCGGCCATCGCGCACGGCGGGGACATCCAGTTGAGCGGCTTGTAGGAACCGCCGTCGGAGTGGATGAGTACCGAGCCGTCGGCCTTGACCATGAGCAGCCGGGTCGCGAGAGGGAGGTGGGCCGTCAACCGACCGTCGTAGTCGACGCTGCACTTCGCTATCACCACTCGCACCGGGTCACCCTAGTCGCCCTCGCGCGAACAGAGATGCCGGCCAGGACCCAACCCTTGCGCAGGACGGGAATGCTCGGGCCCGCGTCGGCCTTGCACACAGGTGATGCGGGCTCATCGGCGCGTGCCGCGACCATCATCGACGATCACCTCCCAGGAGCCAGCAGAGTGCCAGCGCATCCCCTCCCCTCACCCTCCCCGGTCCTCGCCGAGCCGCTCGGCGGTGGCGGGGTCTTGACCAAGCAGCGGCCGGCCCTGACCCCCTCGCTCAGGCAGGCACCGGCACCCGCCGGTCGCGCCTACGTCCGGTTGGTCCTCGTGCTCGGCGCGCTCGTCGCGCTCGGCCCCCTGACAATCGACACCTACCTGCCCGCCCTGCCGACGCTCGCGGACGAACTCGGGGCCAGTGAGCCGCAGGTGCAGTTCACGCTGACCGGCATCATGCTCGGCCTCGGTCTCGGCCAGCTGGTCCTTGGACCGGTCTCGGACGCGGTGGGGCGCCGACGGGTCATGCTCGGCGGGATCGCCGCCCACGCCGTGATGTCCGTGTTGGCAGCCTTCGCGCCGTCGATCGAGGTGCTCACCGCGGTGCGCATCGGTCAGGGCGTCTCCGGTGCCGCGGTCGCCGTGACCGCGATGGCCGTCGTGCGTGACCTGTTCGCCGGGCGGCGAGCCGCTGGGTTGCTCAGCCACCTCACGCTGGTCATCGGCGTGGCACCCATCCTGGCCCCGTCGCTCGGCGGCCTCCTGCTCCAGCTCACGGGGTGGCGGGGAATCTTCGTGGCTCTGGCCGTCATCGCCGTCGCGCTGTTCGTCGTCGCGTTGCGTGGGATGGACGAGACCCTGCCGGTGCACCGTCGTCGCCCCGCACGGATCGGCGCCACCCTGCGCACGTATGCCGACCTGCTGCGAGACCGCGCGTTCGTCGGCCTCGTGTTGCTCGCGGGCCTGATGTTCAGCGCGCTCTTCGCCTACGTGGCTGGCTCCTCCTTCGTGCTCCAAGGGTATTACGGCCTCACCGAGCAACAGTTCGGCATCCTCTTCGGCGTCAACGCCGCGGGGCTGATCGTCGCGACCCAGGTCAACCCGTTCCTGCTGAGGAGGTGGGAGCCCCAGCACATCCTGACCGCTGGGGTCGGTCTGGGGATGGCCGCGACCGCTGGACTGCTCGCGTCCGCGCTGGCCGAAGCACCGCTCGTGTTGGTGCTTGTGCCGCTGTGGTTCGTCATGTTCGCCGTTGGCCTGTCCTTCCCCAACACCCCGGCGCTCGCCCTGTCACGGCACGGCGAGGCCGCCGGATCCGCAGCCGCGCTGCTCGGCGCGATCCAGTTCGGCATGGCGAGCATCATCACCCCGCTGACCGGCCTGGTCAGCACCGGCAACGCCGTCGGGATGGCTGTGGTCATGACCGGAGCTGTGTGGCTGGGCGCCGTCGTCCTCGTGGTCCTCGTGCAGCCCTCCCGGCTGCTCGTCGAGCAAGACGAGGTCGCGGGCGTCCCCGCCGCGGCGTCTCACTGACACCGTTAGCGCGACCCGGGGTGGGCAGGCTCACGTCGGCTCGGTGACGACACGCCACCATCACTCTGGGAGACTCGCCACCATGTCACGTGAGTTCACCAAGGTCGGCGTCATCGGACTGGGCACCATGGGTGCCGGAATTGTGGAGGTGTTCGCACGCAACGGGATCGATGTCGTCGCCGTGGACATCACCGACGAGGCTGTCGAGAGGGGCCGGTCCTTCCTCGCGAAGTCGACCGGGCGCGCCCTCGACCGCGGCAAGATCGACCAGGCCGCCCACGACACGCTGCACGGTCACGTCACCTATGCCACCGACTTCGAGGCGCTCGCGGACTGCCAGCTCGTCATCGAGGCCGTGCCCGAGCAGCTGCATCTCAAGAAGGACATTTTCGGTCGTCTCGACTCGATCGTGGCCGCCGATGCCATCCTCGCGACCAACACCTCGTCGCTGCCCGTGACGGAGATCGCCGCGTCGACGAGCACCCCGAAGCGGGTCGTCGGTATGCACTTCTTCAACCCTGCGCCCGTCCTCCAGTTCGTCGAAGTCATACGGACGGTCATCACCGCCGACGACGTCTTCGAGGACGTCAAGGCGCTGGCCGAACGTCTCGGCAAGAAGCCGGTCGTCGTCGGCGACAAGGCGGGGTTTATCGCCAACGCGCTGCTGTTCGGTTACTTGAACCACGCGGTGTCCATGTTTGAGAGCCGCTACGCGACGCGTGAGGATCTCGACGCGGCGATGAAGCTCGGCTGCGGTTATCCGATGGGTCCGCTCGCGCTGCTCGACCTCATCGGCCTCGATACCGCCTACGAGGTCCTCGACACGATGTACAAGCAGGGCCGCGACCGCCTGCACGCGCCCAGCCCACTCATCAAGCAGATGGTGTCCGCAGGTCTCACGGGCCGCAAGACTGGACGCGGTTTCTACACCTACGCAGCCGCGGGCTCGCCCGAGGTCGTGGCCGACGCGCAGACCCCGGCAAGCGGTGTCGCCGAGGGCATCAAGCTGCGTGAGGTGTCTTCCGTCGGTGTGATCGGCTCCGGCACGATGGCGACCGGCATCATCGAGGTCTTCGCCAAGGCGGGGAAGTCGGTCACCTACGTCGCGCGCAGCGAGGACAAGTTGGCGGGTGTCCGTGCGGCCATCGAGAAGTCCCAGGCTCGCGCTGTTGAGAAGGGCCGCGCGACTCAGGACGAGGCCGACGCCCTGCTCGCTCGTGTGCATGCGACGACCTCGCGAGCGGACCTCGCCGAGGTCGACCTCGTGGTCGAGGCGGTCGCCGAGGATCTCGACATCAAGCAGGACCTCTTCCGCGACCTCGACACCATCTGCAAGCCCGGCGCGATCTTCGCCACCACGACGTCGTCGTTGCCGATCATCGAGTGCGCTCGCGTCACATCGCGTCCCCAGGACGTCGTGGGCATGCACTTCTTCAACCCCGCCCAGATCATGAAGCTCGTCGAGGTCGTGCACACCGTGTCGACCGGTGATGACGTTGTTGCGACCGTCCAGGAGCTGTGCCGCCAGATCGGCAAACAGCCGGTGACCTGTGGTGACCGCTCGGGCTTCATCGTCAACGCGCTGCTCTTCCCCTATCTCAACGACGCGATCAAGATGCTGTCGGCCAACTACGCCACGGCCGATGACATCGACACCGCGATGAAGACCGGCTGTGGTCTGCCCATGGGGCCCTTCGAGCTTCTCGACGTCGTAGGGCTCGACGTGTCGCTCGCCATCGAGCGCGAGCTCTACATCGAGTTCCGCGAGCCCGGTTATGCACCAGCACCGCTGCTGGAGCATCTCGTGACCGCGGGCTATCTGGGCCGCAAGTCGGGGCGCGGCTTCCGCACCTACGCCTGACCGGAGGGCGTGAAGGGGACGGCGACCCCGGGCGCGGATATCGCCGCGCCTTGCAACGGTTTCAGCGACCTGGCGTTCGACTGGGTAGCCTCCGCGTGTGAGTGCAGCTCAGCAACTTCCCGACCGCGCCCGCGTCGTCATCATCGGTGGCGGCGTGATCGGCACCTCGATCGCCTATCACCTGGCGCATGAGGGCGTGACTGACGTCGTCCTCGTCGAACGAGACCGGCTCACGAGTGGCACCACGTGGCACGCAGCCGGGCTGATGACCTGCTTCGGATCGACGAGTGAGACTCTCACGGGGATCCGGCTCTCGTCACGTGACCTCTTCGCGCGGCTCGAGGCCGAGACTGGTCTGTCCACGGGCTTTCGCCCGGTGGGCCTCATCGAGGCCGTGGGTGACGCTGACCGGCTCGAGGAGTATCGGCGGGTCGCAGCCTTCCAACGACGGCTCGGCCTCGAGGTCAACGAGATCAGCCCGCGTGAGATGAGCGAACTCTTCCCGTATGCCGACATGGAGGGCCTCATCTCGGGCTTTCACGTTCCCGGTGACGGCCGCGTCAACCCGGTCGACCTCACGATGTCGCTGGCTCGCGGCGCCAAGAACCTCGGCGTCCGCATCATCGAAGGCGTCAGCGCCGGAGACGTCATCACCCGCACCGACGGCGCTCTCCCGCGCATCACCGGTCTGCGCACCACAGCGGGGGACATCGAGTGCGAGACCGTCGTCAACTGCACCGGCATGTGGGCCCGTCAGCTGGGGGAGCGGCACGGAGTCGTCATCCCCAACCAGGCCGCCGAGCACTACTACCTCATCACCGACACGATTCCGGGCCTCGACCCCAACGGTCCGGTGTTCGAGGACCCGGCGCGTTATGGCTACTACCGCGAGGAGGGCGGCGGCATGATGGTCGGCCTCTTCGAGCCAGAGGCCGCGGCGTGGAAGCTCGACGGCATCCCCGAGGACTTCTCCTTCGGCACGCTCCCGCCCGACTGGGAGCGCATGACACCCGCGCTCAAGGCTGCAATGTCTCGGGTCCCGGTGACGTTGGATGCGGGTGTCCGGACCTTTTTCTGTGGGCCGGAGTCGTTCACGCCCGACCGGCTGCCAGCGGTCGGCGAGGCGCCCGGGCTAGAGGGCTACTTCGTCGCCGCGGGCCTGAATTCGGTCGGTATCCTCAGCAGTGGTGGGCTGGGCCGCGTTGTCGCACAGTGGATTTCGAGCGGTCGGCCTGATGTCGACGTCACCGCCATCGACGTCTCACGCTTCAGGCCGCAGCAACTCGAGCGTGACTATCGCCGGGACCGCGTCACCGAGGTCCTGGGCAAGACCTATGCCGCCCATACCCCCGGGACCGAGCTCCTCACCGGGCGCGGCACCTACATCTCACCGGTCCACAACGAGATGGTCGCCGCAGGCGCCCGACTCAAGGACGTCTCCGGTTGGGAGAGTGCCGATTGGTATGCCGGTGACGGACAGACACCGCACCTCACCCCTTCGTGGGGTCGACAACCGTGGTTCGACAACTGGGCGGCCGAGCACCTGGCGGTCCGCGGGGCCGCCGGGCTCATCGACATGTCTTTCATGGCGACCTTCAAGGTGACCGGTGCAGATTCGGGTGCCCTGCTCGAAAGAGTCAGCGCCGGGCATGTCGACGGCGACATCAACCGGATCACCTACACCCAGTGGCTCGGTCCTGATGGGGGCATTGAGGCCGATCTCACGGTGACCAAGCGGGGCGAGAACAACTTCCTCGTGGTCGCGTCCGACACCGCCCACGGCCGCACGCTCGCGTGGTTGCGACGGCAGATCGGTGAAGGCGACGTCACCATCGACGACGTGACGGAGGCGACGGGCCAGCTCAACGTGCACGGTCCGCGCTCGCGCGAGGTGCTCGCCGCGCTGACCGATGCCGACCTGTCGCACGAGGCGTTCCCGTTCCGCACGGCTCGCCCGATAACCCTCGCTGGCGTCGAGGTTTGGTGCGTGCGCATCACCTATGTCGGTGAGCTCGGCTTTGAGCTCTACCTTCCCCGCGACCGGACCGCAGAGGTCTGGAGGTCACTGCGCAAGGAGGGCACGGCATACGGTCTGATGCCTGTTGGTCTGCACGCGCTCGGGTCGCTGCGGCTCGAGAAGGCGTACCGCGACTACGGGCATGACATCGACAACACGGACACCGTTGGCATGGCCGGGTTGGGGTTCGCCGTCGACCTCGACCACGACTTCATCGGCCGTGAAGCCGTGATCGCTGAGCGTGAGCAACCGCGTCACGACGCGCTCGTGCAGGTCCTGCTCACTGATCCCGAGCCACTGATGTTCGGGGCCGAGGTGATGCTGCGCAACGGCGTGCCCGTCGGTGATGTTCGCTCGGCTTCCTACGGGTGGACGCTCGGGGGTGCTGTCGGCATCGCCTCTGTTGCGGGCGGCGCTCCCATCACCAGGGCCTGGCTCGATGAGGGCGTCTGGGAGGTGGACGTCGCGGGCATCCGAGTTCCAGCGACCGTGTCGCTTCGGCCGCTCTACGACCCGACGAGCGCCCGCGTTCGGTCCTGAGGTCGCGCACGTCATCAAGACAGGGCAGACAACCCCGGTCCAGAGAGGTCGACCAGTGCCTGTGTGCGACCTGAGGTCACGAGCAGGAGAGACAGCGCAGGTCCGCGTACCTCGGGCCCGTCACCCAGAACGATGTCGGCATCGGTGGCTCGCAACCTCACTCCGTCGATCCGCTGCCTGCCGCCGCCCAGCCCCACCGATGTGCGGGCCTGATAGCGCAGTGAGCGCTCGACGACCTCGGCCGGATAGGCCCTCGTGATGCCGAGAGGACGCCGGATGTCCTCGCCGTGGACGACCTCCTCGACGACACGGCTGTCGAGGGGAGCCGGGGGTCCGGATCGTAGATCGGCGACCTCACGCAGACCCTCGAGGGTGTCGGCAGCCGTGTCGCCGAGTTCGCGGGCAACACCTTGGGCGTTCTGGCGGTCAAAGTTGAATCCGGCACGCGCCATGGCGACGAGGATGCGCAGCGGTGTGGTGCGGGCGTTGTCGACCAGATGGGCTGCGACCTCGCGGACCGTCCAGCTGCCGGTGAGCGACTCCTCGGACCACCGAATCTCGTCGAGGCTGGCGAGATCCCTGATGAGAGCCACCCGCTCCCGGTGCACGAGCTCCCACACGTCCGTCATCTGCCCAGCCTCCCAGAATCTGGTGGCAGGAGGTCTGGGACGATCAGCCCATGCCACGCGCAAACCGACGTCGCCGCGACGACGTGCCCCTTGCCCTGGGGCGCCTGTCAGGCACCTCGACGACGACCGAGATGTATGGCGGTCAGCGCTGGTCCGTGCGTCGGCTCAGCGGACAGTCCTCGGACCGGACCTACTTCTGCCCCGGGTGCGAGCAGGACGTCCTCCCTGGGACCCCCCACGTCGTGGCCTGGCCGGAGGAAGGGGTCGGTGGGGTGGGTGACCGCCGTCACTGGCACACTCCCTGCTGGGTGGCGCGTGAACGCAGACATCCCCGAGGCGCAATCCGCTGACCTGCGGTGACGCCGTCATAGGCTGGCGGTCGAGGAGGCCACGTGAACCTGAGCTGGGGCAAGAAGTCGGTCCGCAACTGGCAGGACTATCGGACTCGTCAGCGCGAGACGTTGCGTGAGAGCAACCGCATCCGCTACGAGGACGAGCAACTGGAACACAGCCTCCTCGCTGATGCGCTGGGTGACGAGGGAAACCCGAGCGAGACAGACACGGCGGACGCTGACGGTGACGCGGCGGCCCAGGCCGCCGGTGCGCGGGTGCGAGCAACCCCCGCAGATACGTCGGGCTTCACCCAGTTCGGCGAGATGGGCCGACCGATCAACAAGCACTCGCCGTTCTTCCTCGGCTTCGTCGGTGCCATCGGCGCGCTCCTGGCCATCGGCCTGTGGCACTCGATCGGGCGGCTCGCGACGACCATCACGATCCTCATCGTGGCGCTGTTCCTCACGTTGGCGCTCAACCCCCTGGTCGAGTGGCTCGGTCGTCGAGGACTGGGGCGGGCGCTCTCGGTGGGCATCGTCTTTGCCGGCCTGCTCGTGGTCTTTGTCCTGCTTGGCCTGCTCGTGTTCCCACCGGTCATCTCCCAAGGCGGTGATCTCGTCCAGCAGACGCCCACCTATCTCGACCGGGTACTCAATGCCAGATGGGCCAAGGAACTCGACAAGAACTACGACATCGTCGACAAGATCCGCGAGGAGTTCAACAAGCGCATCACCGACCAGTCGTTCATCAGTTCGGTGCTCGGTGGTGTTCTCGGCGCAGGTCGCGCCGTCCTCAACGGGGTCTTCCAGACCTTCACGATCCTCATCCTCACGCTCTACTTCCTCGCGTCCTTGCCCACGATGAAGCGCACGGCCTACGCGATGGTTCCGGCAAGTCGCCGCAATCGCTTCGAGCAGCTGAGCGAGGAGATCATGCGGCGCACGGGCTCCTATGCCATCGGTCAGGTCGCCATCGCCTCCATCAACGCGATCTTCAGCTACGTGATGATGCTGGTGCTCGGCATTCCGTATGCCGCCGTGCTGGCTGTCGTTGTCGGCTTCGTCGGACTGATCCCGATGGTCGGTGCGACGCTCGGCGCTGCCGTGGTCTGCCTGGTCGCGTTCTTCGACGATCCCCGGATCGCTTTGTTCGCGGCAATCTACTACCTCATCTATCAGCAGATCGAGAACTACGTCATCGCGCCAAAGATCATGCAACGCACCGTCTCGGTGCCGGGTGCCCTGACCGTCGTTGCCGCCCTGGCGGGTGGGACGTTGCTCGGAGTGCTGGGTGCGCTCCTCGCGATCCCCGTGGCTGCCGCGTTGCTGCTCCTCGTCGAAGAAGTGCTCATCCCGCGCCAGCGCCACCAGTAGGCGCACGACGACGTGTTGCGCTTTCCTGCAGTCGAGGGGAAGGCTCGCTTCTCCGGGAACAGCACGAAAGCGCAACAGGTCGTGGGGCCTCGGTCAGGCGTCGCGGAAGCGGTTGATCTCCGTCTCGAACCGTGCGCGCTTCTCGGGGTCGGTGATGCCCAGGCCGGGTTCGGGCGCGAGGGTGAGGACGCCGACCTTGCCCTGGTGCGCGTTCTTGTGGACGTCCAGGGCCGCTTGCCCCACCTCTTCGAGGGGGTACGTCTTGCTCAACGTCGGATGGATGAGGCCGCGTTCGATGAGCTCATTGGCTTCCCACGCCTCGCGGTAGTTCGCGAAGTGCGAGGAGATGATGCGCTTGAGGTTCATCCAGAGGTAGCGGTTGTCGTACTCGTGCATGAAGCCCGACGTCGACGCGCAGGTGACGATCGTGCCGCCCTTGCGCGCGACGTAGACACTGGCGCCGAAGGTCTCACGACCGGGGTGCTCGAACACGATGTCGACGTCATGGCCACCAGTGAGCTCACGGATCTTCTTGCCGAGGCGCTGCCACTCCTTGGGGTCCTGCTTGGTGTTCTCGTCGTTCCAGAACGTGTAGCCCTCGGCGTTGCGGTCGATGATCAGCTCGGCGCCCATCGCGCGGCAGATCTCGGCCTTCTCGGGTGAGGAGACCACGCAGATGGGGGTCGCTCCGGCTGCGAGCGCCATCTGGGTCGCATAGGAGCCGAGGCCGCCCGAGGCGCCCCAGATGAGCACGCGGTCGCCGAGCTTGAGCGCGGCGCCGTTCTTGGAGATGAGCTGCCGGTATGCCGTGCTGTTCACCAGACCGGGGGAGGCCGCCTCCTCCCAGCTGAGGTGGGTCGGTTTGGGCATGAGCTGGTTGGTCTTGACGATGGCGAGCTCGGCCAGCCCACCGAAGTTCGTCTCGAAGCCCCAGATGCGCTGTTGCGGGTCGAGCATCGTGTCGTTGTGGCCGTCCGCGTCCTCGAGCTCGACGGACAGGCAGTGTGCGACGACCTCGGTGCCGGGCTTCCACTTGCGCACGCCCGGGCCGGTGCGCAGCACGACGCCGGCGAGGTCGGAGCCGACGACGTGGTAGGGCAGGTCGTGCCGCTTGGCGTACTCGCTCGTGCGGCCGTAACGCTCCAGGAAGCCGAAGGTCGAGACCGGTTCGAAGATGGAGGTCCACACCGTGTTGTAGTTGATCGCACTGGCCATCACGGCGACGAGGGCCTCGCCGGGCGCGAGCTCGGGGACGGGCACGTCGTCGATGTGGAGGGACCTGCGCGGGTCCTTGTCACGCGAGGCAAGCCCTTCGAACATGTCCACCTCATCCTTGTGGACGGTCACCGCCCGGTAGGTGGCAGGGATGGAGAGGTTCGCGTAGGTCTCCTCGCTGCGGTTACCGCTGAGGATGGCGTCGCGGATCTGGTCCATGGGGTGGGGCTCCTTGCTGGGTCGGCTGTGCGATCGGGCAGTCAGTCGGGGTGCGGCTACCTGGAAGGGCAATCAGTGGGAGGAGCGGGCGGGCTCGACGAGCTCAACGAGGATGCCGCCCGCGTCCTTGGGGTGGATGAAGTTCACCCGCGAGTTCGACGTGCCGCGCTTGGGCTCGTCATAGAGGAGACGCAGACCACGCTCGCGCAGGGTGGCGCTCACTGCGTCGATGTCGACCACGCGATAGGCGACCTGCTGGACGCCCGGCCCGGACCGGTCGAGGAACTTTGCAATCGTCGACTCGGGGGAGAGGGGGGCGAGCAGCTGGATGTGGGAGCCGGAGTCGCCGACGGCCATCATCGCCTCGCGCACCCCCTGCTCCTCGTTGACCTCCTCGTGCGCCAGCGTCATGCCGTAGGCGTCGCGATAGAAGGCGATCGCCTCGTCGAGGTCGCTGACGGCGATGCCCACGTGGTCGATCGCCGTGAACAGGGAGGTGACGGAGGAAGGCTGGGTCATGCCCCAGAGCCTAAGGACGGGAGTGTCCGCGAGACAGGTGTTGGCGGTGTGGTGATCGACACCTACGGGACGTCCGTCACAGAGCGCTTCGACCCTGTGCGCAGCAGTGGCTAGCATCAGGGGAAGTCTTTGGGCACCCAGCCCAGCATCGACGTTGGAGGAACGCAGTGAGCACCGCCTCGACCCAGAACACCGACCCCACAGTCATCGTCGCGGGGGCACGCACCCCGATGGGTCGCATGAGCGGCAGCCTCAAGGGCTTCAGCGGCTCCGACCTCGGTGGTTTCGCCATCAAGGGTGCCCTCGAGAAGTCGGGCGTCAAGCCCGAGGACATCGACTACGTGATCATGGGACAGGTCCTCACAGCCGGCGAGGGACAGATCCCCGCCCGCCAGGCCGCAGTCAAAGCGGGCATCCCGATGGACGTGCCCGCCCTCACCGTCAACAAGGTCTGCCTCTCCGGGCTCGACGCCATCGCGCTCGCGGACCAGCTCATCCGAGCCGG
Organism: Knoellia sp.; assembly: GCA_039917755.1. GTDB lineage: Bacteria > Actinomycetota > Actinomycetes > Actinomycetales > Dermatophilaceae > Knoellia. Next base: position 18,937 of record JBDSIV010000122.1, read on the forward strand.
CGAGTTCGAGGTCGTGGTGGCTGGCGGGCAGGAGTCAATGACCAACGCTCCGCACCTGCTGCCCAAGAGCCGCGACGGCTACAAGTACGGCGACGTCACGCTGCAGGACTCGATGGCCTTCGACGGCCTCTTTGACATCCTCACCACACAGGCGATGGGGTCGCTCACCGAGTCGTGCAATGCCGACTCCGGCAACTTCAGTCGCGAGGAGCAGGACGCCTTCGCCGCGCGCAGCCACCAGCTTGCCGCCAAGGCGTGGAAGGACGGGCTCTACGACGACGAGGTCATCGCCGTGACCATCCCGCAGCGCAAGGGCGACCCGATCGAGTTCACGGAGGACGAGGGCATCCGCGCCGACACGACCACCGAGTCGCTCGCCCGCCTTCGCCCCGCCTTCGCCAAGGACGGCACCATCACGGCTGGCTCTGCCTCGCAGATCTCCGATGGC
>JBDSIV010000123.1:0-7787 GCA_039917755.1 Knoellia sp.
GCGAGCGAGGGCAAGGGCCTTGGCCTGGAGTTCCTTCGTCACGTCGAGCGTTGTTCGGTTCTCGTGCACGTCGTCGACTGCGCCACGTTGGAGTCCGACCGCGATCCGATGAGCGACCTCGACGTCATCGAGGCCGAGCTCGCCGCCTACGTCCCCGATGACAGCCTCGGCGGACGCCCGCTCTCTGAGCGCACCCGCATCGTCGTCCTCAACAAGGCCGACGTCCCTGACGCCCGCGATCTGGCCGAGATGGTCAAGCCCGACCTGGAGGCGCGCGGCCTCGAGGTCCACATCGTCAGCGCCGTCGCCCACACCGGCCTCAAGGAGCTCACCTTCTCGCTCGCCAAGCACGTCGCCGCGGCGCGGGCCGAGATGGAGGCCCTCATCGTCGAGCGGCCGCGCGCCATCGTGCGGCCCAAGGCTGTGGACGACACCGGCTTCACCGTGCGCAAGGAGAACACCTCCGACGGCGAGATCTTCCGCGTCCTGGGTGAGCGGCCCACCCGCTGGATCCACCAGACCGACTTCTCCAACGACGAGGCGGTCGGCTACCTCGCTGATCGGCTCAGCCGCCTCGGGGTCGAGGAGCAGCTCTTCAAGGCAGGCGCCGTCTCCGGCTCCACCGTTGTCATCGGCCCCGAGAACAACTCGGTCGTCTTCGACTGGGAGCCCACGATGGCTGCTGGCGCCGAATTGCTCACCGGGCCCCGAGGCACCGACCTCCGACTCGAGGAGGCCAACCGCAAGAGCCGTGGCGAGAAGCGCGAGGAGTTCCACGGTCGCAAGGACGCGCAGACCGCAGCTCGCGAGACGCTCGCGGCCGAACGCAAGGCTGGCCACTGGGCCACCGCTCGCGACAACGACGACGAGTGAGCGCGGGTCGTGGGCACTGAGGCGGTCCTGCGCGCCGCGATCGGCGAAGCGCATCGTGTCGTCGTCAAGGTGGGCTCGTCCTCACTCACCGGCCCCGGCGGCGGCACCATCGACGATGCCCGACTCACCGCGCTGGTCGGCCACCTCGCCGCCGTGCGAGCCCGCGGAGGAGAGGTCGTGCTGGTCTCGTCCGGTGCCATTGCGGCCGGACTCGGACCCCTGGGCCTGACAGCCAGGCCTCGCGACCTTGCCACCCAGCAGGCAGCAGCCTCCGTCGGTCAGGGCGCCCTCGTCGCGGCCTATGCCCGCGCGTTTGCCCACCACCACCTCACCGTCGGACAGGTGCTGCTCACCGCTGAGGACGTCACCCGGCGCACCCACTACACCAACGCTCGACGCACCCTCATGCGACTCCTCGACCTTGGCATCGTCCCGATCGTCAACGAGAACGACACCGTTGCCACCTCCGAGATCCGCTTCGGCGACAACGACCGCCTCGCGGCTCTCGTCTCCCACCTCGTCGGTGCCAACGCCCTCGTGCTGCTCACCGATGTCGACGCACTCTATGACGGACCGCCGTCCCGAGCCGGCTCACGACGGATTTCGGCGGTGCTCTCTGGCGCCGACCTCGACGGCGTCGAGATGGGCGGCACAGGCAGTTCGGTCGGTAGCGGCGGTATGGCCACCAAAGTGGAGTCGGCAGGCATTGCGGGTGCGGCCGGCATACCCACGGTTTTGTCGCGCCTCGCGGACGCCGGGCACGCCCTCGCGGGAGAAGACGTCGGGACCGTTTTTGCGCCGCAGGCACGCACGAAGGCGTCACGCCAGCTGTGGATCGCCCATGCCACGACGGCGCGCGGGCGACTCCTCATCGACGAGGGGGCCGTCGCAGCCCTCACCAGGCGACGCACGTCTCTGCTGCCAGCAGGCATCGTCGAGGTTCGGGGCACGTTCAGCGGCGGTGACCCGGTCGACGTGTGCGGGCCTGACGGGGTGGCGATCGCGCGCGGGCTCATCAACTACTCCTCGGGCGAGCTGCCGCCCATGCTCGGCCGCAGCACCCACGACCTGGCCCGCGATCTCGGCGCGGCCTACGAACGCGAGGTCATCCACCGCGACGACCTCGTCATGCTCTGAGCCTGCGCGCTCAGCGGATCTGCTGGACCTCGAACTGCATCCGGGGCTGGGCGATCGCGTCCTGCGCCTGCACCAGCTGGAGCTCGCGCTGGCCCGAGTCCAACGTCAGCTGGAGCAGGTCGAACACGCTCGACACCGTGCGACCCAGCGCCACGGCAGCATCGCCGCTCTCGAGCAGGTGGGCGGTGAACAGAGCGGCCGTCACATCGCCGGAGCCGTTGGCCTTCATCGGCAGCTGGGGCGTCTGCACGATCCACGCCCCATCACCGTGCACGGCGAGCATCTCGATCGTGCCCTCGGGTCGGTCGGGCCGCAGCACTGACGTCACGAGGACCGTCGAGGGGCCCATCTCGCGGGCCGTGGCCACCGACGCAAGGGTTTCCTCGAGCGTCTCAGGCTCGGTCTCGGTTAGGTAGCCGAGCTCGAACTGGTTGGGCGTGATGAGGTCGGACTGAGGCACGACGCGCTCGCGCAGCAACACGGGGATCGCGGGGTGGACGAAGCACCCCGACTTTGCGTTGCCCATGACCGGGTCGCACGCATAGATGGCATTGGGGTTGGCAGCCTTGACCCGGGCCACGGCGTCGAGGATGACGTCGCCGATCTCCTCGCCGCCCTGATAGCCCGACAGCACGGCGTCAATCCCCGGCAGGGCCTCGCGCTCCTCGATGCCGGTGATGACCTCGCGCACATCGTCGGCTGCCAGCAACGGGCCGCGCCACGTGCCGTAGCCGGTGTGGTTGCTGAAGTGCACCGTGTTGACCGGCCACACCTCGACGCCGAGCCGCTGCAGCGGAAAGACGGCGGCGCTGTTGCCGACGTGGCCGTAGGCGACCGAGGACTGGATGGAGAGGATCGTCGTCACGCCCGCCATCATCCCACCTCGCGTTCGCGTCCCGAGATGCCTGTATGCCGCCCGCAGCCGCGACCTACGCTGAAGCCATGGCTGCTTCCGTTGTCGCTGATCTCGCCGCGAAGGCCCGCACGGCATCACGTCGCCTGGCCCTTCTCAGCCGTGCCGACAAGGACGAGGCGTTGCGTGCCCTTGCCGATGCCCTCGACGCCGGGAGCGATCAGATCGTTGCCGCCAATACAGAGGACATCGAGCGTGGGCGCAGCAATGGCATGGATGAGGGCCTCATCGACCGGCTGACGCTCACGCCTGAGCGCGTCACCGCCGTGGCCGCCGCGCTGCGTGACATTGCCGCGCTGCCCGACCCGGTCGGTGAGGTGGTGCGCGGTTCGACGCTGGCCAACGGTTTGCAGATCCGGCAGGTCCGCGTGCCGATGGGCGTCGTCGGCATGATCTATGAGGCTCGCCCCAACGTCACAGTCGACGCAGCCGGCCTCGGGCTCAAGTCCGGCAACGCCGTCATCCTGCGTGGCGGTTCCGCGGCCGAATCGACCAACAAGGCCCTCGTCCTCATCATGCGCGCAGCTCTCGAGGCGCAGGGACTGCCTGCCGATGCCATCGGTCTGCTCGACGGCGGTCGTGACGCGGTGCGTGCCCTGCTGACGGCCCGCGGACAGGTTGACCTGATCATTCCTCGTGGGGGAGCGGGCCTCATCCAGACCGTCGTCACAGAGTCCACCGTGCCGGTCATCGAGACCGGTGTCGGCAACTGCCACGTCTACATCGACAAGGCCGCCGACCTCGACAAGGCGCTGGCCATCACGATCAACGCCAAGACCCACCGCCCGAGCGTGTGCAACGCCGCCGAGTCGCTGCTCGTCCACGAGTCCCTGCGTGAGGAGTTCCTGCCCCAGGTCCTGGCCGAGCTGAGCGGTGCCGGAGTCGTGCTCCACACGGATCCGGCAGCCGGACGCGCGGCGGAGGCGGCCGGCATACCCCACGTGCCGGCCACGGACGAGGACTGGGACACCGAATACCTCGCGCTCGAGATGGCCGTGGCCGTCGTGTCCGATCTCGACGCTGCCATCGCCCACATCCGGGCCCACACCAGTGGGCACACGGAGGCGATCGTCACCGAGGACCGCGCGGCCGCCCGACGGTTCACCTCCGAGGTCGACGCAGCCGCGGTCATGGTCAACGCGTCGACGCGGTTCACCGACGGCGGCGAGTTCGGGTTCGGTGCCGAGATCGGCATCTCCACCCAGAAGCTGCACGCCCGCGGCCCGATGGCCCTGCCCGAGCTCACCACGACGAAGTGGATCGTCGAGGGCGACGGTCAGATCCGTTAGCCCTGCGCCTGTTCTCGCGCCTGGCCTGACTCCAGCGAGTCCAGCGAGTCCAGCGAATCGTGTGCGATGAAATAGCTCGGTCGGGCCTGCAGCGCGCCATACATGCGCCCGACGTATTCGCCAAGGATCCCGAGCGCGAGCAGCTGGACCGCGCCCACGGCCGCCACGATGACCACGGTCGAGGTCCAACCGGGCAGGGCATGGCCCAGCAGGCGGGCGACCAGGGCATAGATGAGGACGCCCATGGCCGCGAGGCCACCGAGCAGCCCCAGCCACGTTGCGAAGCGCAGGGGGGCCAGCGAGAAGCCGGTCACCGAGTCCAGGGCAAGGCGGAGCATCTTGGACAGGGGGTACTTCGTCTCGCCCGCGGCCCGCTGTTCACGCGTGTAACCGACGCTGGCGGAGGGGAAGCCCAGGGCAGGGACGACGAGCCGCAGCACCCGGTTGTGCTCCGGAAGGGAGTTGACCGCGTCGACGGTGGCGCGTGACATGAGGCGGTAGTCGCCGGCATCCTGTGGTGCCTCGATCGCGCCCAACCGGCGGATGGTCCAGTAGAAGAGCCGTGCAGTGCCGCGCTTGAACGCTGTGTCGGTGGAGCGGTCGTGGCGCACTCCATAGACGACGTCGACCTTGTCCTCGCGGGCGACCCGGAGCATCTCGGGGATGATCTCGGGCGGATCCTGCAGGTCGGCGTCGAGGGTCACGACGTAGTTGCCGCGGGCGCGCTGCAGTCCCGCCGAGATGGCTGCTTGGTGGCCTGCATTGGCCCGCAGGCGCACGATGCGCAGCTGGGGCCAGTCGCGCCGCAGGCGCTCGAGCAGCACAGGGGTCGCGTCGCTGCTCCCGTCGTCGACCGCGACGATTTCGTAAGCCGTGTCCATCCCGTCAGCCAGCGGGCGCAGTCGCCCCACGAGCAGAGGGAGGACGGCCTCTTCGTTGAACATCGGGATGACGATGCTCACGGTGGGGCCCGTGCTCGGCGCAGACATGGGGTTCAGCGTAGGCGGCGCCCTCCTCGCCGGAGGCTGGTGGGTCCAGAACGCTGCTGTGAGTCACCAAAGGCCCCCGATGTATGAGATCGGGGGCCTTCAGCGCCGGGGCTAGCCCTTTTCATGTGAGCCGGTCGTTCCCGACGGGCACGCCCGCCGAGGGGGCCACACGACAGTGGCGTCGTCCCGGCTGGACCGGGGCGAACTTCGACTCTGGCCGTCGGCCGCGGTGTGCCCCGCGATGTCGCTCGCGATGCGGGTTTCCCCTCAACCGACCCCGTGTGACGGGGGTCGGTGGCACAGCCGTTCTCCTTCGACCCGACTTCCACCCGTGCCCGAGAGCCAAGGCGGTTGTTCGTGGGGTCCTGTTTATCGGTCAAACCCCTTGTCGCGCAAGATGATCGGCAAGTTCTTCGCCAAGCGGTGCAGCCCGCGCGTGTCGTCCACAGGCAGAGGCCCGTCGCCACGCTCCCATGCACAGGCCTGTGGACGACGCCGGTGGACAACGGTGGCGGTAGGCTGCCTGTCATGACCTCGCACGCTGCCCGTGTTCTTGTTGAAGTAGCCACCCCGCATGAACTGCCGATGCCCGCTTGGGCGTTCGCAGTGATCGCCCTGGCCATCTTCGCTTTGTTGCTTGCCTTCACGTGGGCCTTCCGCGGCAACGCGCAGAAGCACACCCAGGACAGTGACCGCAACGACCACCACTCGACCGAGTTGGCGCACGCGCACGGCGGCACGATGCACGATCAGAGCGAGCACTGAGCTCACGCCGACGCCGCCTGGGCGTGATGGGTGGGACCTTCGATCCCATTCACCACGGCCACCTCGTGGCTGCCTCCGAGGTGCAGTCCCACTTCGACCTCGACGAGGTCATCTTCGTGCCGACAGGTCAGCCGTGGCAGAAGGCTGAGCGCGACGTCAGTGAGCCCGAGCATCGCTACCTCATGACCGTGGTGGCCACAGCGTCGAACCCACGGTTCAACGTCAGCCGCGTCGACGTCGATCGCGAAGGTCCGACCTACACGATTGACACCCTGCGCGACCTGCGAGCCCTGCACCCCGATGACGAGCTGTTCTTCATCACCGGAGCCGACGCCCTGGCCCAGATCCTGTCGTGGAAGGACATCGACGAGCTCTGGGAGTTGGCGCACTTCATCGGGGTCACCCGCCCCGGCTACGAGCTGTCCGAGTCCGGCCTGCCGCAGGACCGTGTCACCCTTCAGGAGGTGCCGGCCATGGCCATCAGTTCCACCGACTGCCGTGACCGTGTCGCCGATGGCGAGCCGGTCTGGTATCTCGTGCCGGACGGCGTCGTCCAATACATCAACAAACATCATCTGTATGCCGCGAGTCCGGGTTCGTCAGCCGACGCACCCTCCGCAGCACCCAAGGAGTCTCGTGCCAGCCACTGATCGTTCCCTCGAACTTGCCCGCGCTGCCGCCCACGCGGCCGCCGAGAAGCTCGCCACCACCATCGTCGGGATCGACGTGAGCGAACAACTCGCGATCACCGACATCTTCGTCATCGCCTCCGCCGAGTCCGAGCGTCAGGTCGGCGCCATCGTCGACGAGATCGAGGACTCGCTGCGCGCGATGGGTTCCAAGCCCGTGCGCCGCGAGGGTCAACGCGACGGGCGGTGGGTGCTCATCGACTTCGGCGACATCGTCGTCCACGTCCAGCACGACGACGAGCGCGAGTTCTATGAGCTCGAGCGTCTCTGGAAGGACTGCCCCGAGGTGGATCTGGGCGCGGTCGGCACGGAGCAGCAGGCCTGAGCGTGGCTCTTGGCCCCAACGCTCGCATCATGGCCGCCGACTCACCCCGCCGCCTCATCGTGCTCCGGCACGGCGAGACCGATCACAACGCAGCTGGCGTGTGGCAGGGGCAGCTCGACTCACCCCTGTCCGAGCGAGGACTCGAGCAGGCCGCCGCAGCCGCAACGGCCCTGGCCGAGTTCTCACCGGCGCGGGTCGTGGCCTCCGACCTGACCCGAGCGGCAGTGACCGGCGAGACGGTCGCGCGCGTGGGCGGCATACCGTTCTCGACCGACGAACGCTTCCGCGAGATCCACGCCGGAGCATGGCAAGGTCTCACCGGCGCTGAGGTGCGTGCCAGCTATCCGCAGGACATGGACAAGCTTCTGCGCGGTGAGGACTTCAAGCGTGGCGGTCACGGCGAGTCGGTCGCCGACGTCGCCGCACGGTGCCGCGCTGGGGTCGATGCCCTGCTCGAGGAGCTCGCCCCGGGCGAGTGTGCCGTCATTGCCACCCACGGTGTGGCCGGTCGCGCGCTCGCGGCCGACCTCGTGGGGATCGACCAGCGCACCTCGTGGATCGCGCTCGGAGCTCTGGGCAACTGCCACTGGGCCGAGCTCGTCGAGGGGCGTGCGGGGTGGCGGATTTCGGCGTGGAACCAGTCGGCCGGCGTGAGCAAAGCCCATGGTTCCGGCATTGCGTGACCCCGATTTGGTTGCACGGCAACGCCCGTCGTAGACTTCCGCAGTCCCCGCAAGGGGGCGTCCCACCGGGGCAACTCGGGGCATTGGCGCAGTTGGTAGCGCGCTTCCATGGCATGGAAGAGGT
>JBDSIV010000124.1:0-21660 GCA_039917755.1 Knoellia sp.
ACACCGCGACGATGGCCACCGAGATCGTCGCGAGCAGCTCCAACGCCGCCGACGACAGGAACGCCAGGCGCAAGGTGCGCATCGTCGACATCCGGTGCTGCTCCGACACGGCGCGCACGACCTCGACCTGGCGTCGCGCCCGGCCGAACGCCACCAACGTCGGCAGCCCGCGCATCACGTCGCCGAAGTGTCCGGCGAGCTGCTCGAGCGCCCGCCAGCGCTGCATCGTGTCGTCCTGTGTGGTTCGGCCGATGAGCGCGGCAAACAGGGGCAGCAGCGGCAGTGTCACGATGACGATGACCGCGCTGAGTGGGTCGACGACGAGCAGGGCGGTGACCGCCAGAACCGGCACCACGGCACCGGCGACGAGGGCTGGGAGGAAGCGGGCGGCATACGGCTCCACGGCGCTCGCACCTTGGACGGCCAGAGTCGCGGCCTCCTCGGCCTCGGGACGCCCCTCGACCGGAGCAGCCAGCCAGCTCCCGAGCAGACGCCGACGCAGGGCCGCGCTCACCTCGGTCGCGGCCCTGGCCCCGACGCGCTCGACGAGCATCCCGAGCGCGCCCCTCACAAGGAACGCGATGAGCACCCACACCGCGCTGGTCTCCCAGCTGGCCTGTGTCACAACGTCCGTCACGAGTCCGGCTAGAGCAAAGGCAAGTCCGATCGAGGCGGCGCCCTGAGCGGCGGCCACGATGCCGAGCAGGGCCACCGGACGGCGAACCGTCGGCGCCACCTGCATCAGGCGTGGGTCGAAAGGCTTCATGACGTATGCCGTCCGCTCACTTCACGAGGACTGGTGCGGGAATGTGGTGGGTCGACAGACGTCTGCGGAAGACCCAGTAGGTGTAGGCCGTGTAGAGCAGCACGATGGGAAGGAAGAGCAGGGCCGCGACGGACATGATCTGCAGGGTCATCGTGGTGCTGGCAGCGTTCTCGATCGTGAGCGAGGCACCTTCAGGGAGGGTTGTGGGCATGACCGCTGGGAAGAGCGCGACGAAGTAGCCGGCGGCAGTGCCGATCCAGGCCAGGGCGGTGCCGGCAAAGGCGAGCCGCTCGCGACCGCTGCGGTTTGCCACCAGCCCGCCGACCAGGCCCAGGGCAGCGACCACGGCCAGCGCGACCACCGGCCCCGACCCCTGGGTGGTGACGAGCCACCCGAGTAGTCCAATGGCGAGCACCACTGTCACCAAACCCGATCGCCGCGCGACCAGACGCGCTTCCTTCCGAACCGACCCGTCCGTCTTCAGGCTGAGAAAGAGAGCGCCATGGGTCAGCGACAGGGAGACAAAGGTGACACCGCCGAGCAGGCTTGGGAGGTTGAGGAGGCTCCACACGGAGCCCACGAACTCGAAGTTCGCGTCAAGCTGCACGCCTCGCACAAGGTTGGTCAGTGCCACACCGACGAGGAACGGCGCGAGGACGGATCCGGTGACAATGGCGGCGTCCCAGCGGCGACGCCAGGTGTCATCGTCACGCTTGTGGCGGTACTCCAGTCCCATGTTGCGCACGATGAGCGCAACGAGCAGGAACAGCAACGGCAGGTAGAACGCGGAGAACATCGAGGCATACCAGTGGGGGAAGGCCGCAAACATCGCACCGCCGGCCGTGATGAGCCAGACCTCGTTGCCGTCCCAGTGTGGGCCGATCGCCGTGAGCATGACCCGCCGACGCTTTTCCGTCTCGTCGATGCCGGCGCCGACGTGCGGGTGACGCCCGAGGACGGGCAGGAGCGCTCCGACCCCGAAGTCGAAGCCTTCAAGGACGAGGTAGCCGGTCCACAGGACCGCGATGAGGATGAACCAGATGAGTGGGTAGTCCATGGCGAATTCGCCTCTCTCTCAGCAGTCTTGGAGTCAGTAGGCGAACTGGAGGGGCGCGTCCTCAGCGGGCGCCTCGTCCGGCTCGTGGAAGGGCTCCGGGCCGTGGGCGACGTACCGCAGAAAGAGACGGACCTCGACAACCGCGAGCACGGCATACAGGAGGGTGAAAACCGTCATTGACGTCCAGATCTCGGCCACCGACACCGATGGTGAGACGCCGAAGGCGGTCGTCATGAGGCCGTTGACCAACCACGGCTGACGGCCCGTCTCGGTGAAGATCCAGCCAAAACTGTTGCCGACAATGGGCAGCAGGGGAGCCACCACGGCTGCCCACACCCACCACCGCGAGACCGGGGGGCGGCCCTTCCCGCGCGTTACCCAGAGCAGGAACGCGGACAGGGCCATCGACGCGAACCCGACGCCCATCATCAGGCGGAACGTCCAGTAGGCAACAGGGATGTTCGGGGTGTAGTCCGCATCGGCGGTGATCCGGGCAACGTCGGTGCCGTAGGTGCGCTCGATGCCGGCGACCATCTCGGCATTGCGGGCCTTGATCGGGTTGATGCCCTCGACCGTTCCGTTGGGGTTGCCCGTCGCCATGAAGGCCAGGACCTTGGGCACCTTGATCGCGAAGACTTCGTGCTGGCCATCGAGCGAACCGATGGTGAGGATGGAGAAAGCGGCGCCAGTTTCGTTCTCGTAGAGCGCTTCAGCTGCGGCCATCTTCATCGGTTGGACCTCGGTCATGATTTTGCCCTGGATGTCGCCGGTGGCAATGACGCCAAGGCTGGCGACGAGGGTGAGGATGGCGCCGAGGCGGGTAGCGCGCCGATACATGGGGACGTCGGCGGCCTCGCTTGCCTCTGCCCCTTCGCGGGCAGCACGGCGCCACAACCAGACCCCGACACCCATGACCACCGCCCCGCCCACCATGTAGGCGGACGTGATGATGTGCGGGAACGCGACGAGTTGGACCTTGTTGGTGAGGATCGCGAGGAAGTCGGTCATCTCGGCGCGCCCCGACTGCGGGTTGTAGCGGAAGCCGACGGGGTTCTGCATGAACGAGTTCGCCGCGAGGATGAAGTAGGCCGAGAGCAGGGTCCCCACGTGCACCACCCACATCGTCGCTGCGTGCAGCTTCTCGGGAATGCGCCCCCACCCGAAGATCCACAGGCCGAGGAAGGTCGACTCGACAAAGAAGGCAAGGAGCGCTTCCAGGGCCAAAGGCGCCCCGAAGATGTCACCGACGAAGCGCGAGTAGTCCGACCAGTTCATCCCGAACTGGAATTCTTGGACGATGCCGGTGACGAGCCCGAGCGCGAAGTTGATCGTGAACAGCTTCCCGAAGAACTTCGTCAGCCGCAGCCACTCCGGGCGCCGGGTCCGCACCCACGCGGTGTGCATCGCCGCGACAACGAGGGAGAGCCCGATCGTCACAGGGACGAAGAGGAAGTGGTAGACGGTCGTGATGGCGAACTGCCACCGCGCGAGGTCGACGGGCTCCACGGGACTCCTACATTTCGACGGGTGATCTACTACCGTCGATAGTATCTACGACACAGCGTCGTAGACAAGCCGGAGCCGCACGAGCGTCAGGTCAAGGCGCCTGTGCCGGCTCGCGCGCCAGGAGCGCTTCGACGAACACCGTGAGCAACGACTCGGAGGTGTTGGCGGTGTAGGTCTGGCCGCCTGTTGCACTCGAGATCGTCCTGAGGGCCCGGGTGTCGGCCTCACCCATGCCGATGGTGATGATGCGCACCGGTCGCGTCGGGTCGTGGGTCTTCTTGATGTGGGCGAGGAGCTGGTTGAGGTCCAGGCCGCCGCCGGGGTCGTCGTTCTTGCCGTCGGTGATGATGACGACCGAGTTGAAGTACTCGGGGTCGTAGGTCTTGGTCATCTCGTCGAACGCGGCGGCGGTCGTGTCATAGAGGCCGGTGTCGCCGCTGATGTAGCTGGGGAACTTCTTGAGCGCGGCCTCGATCGCATCGCGGTGTGTGCCCGTGCCCTCGGGCTCGTCCAAGCGCGCGATGGGGGCAATCGGCTTCCAGTCCTTGCCCTTGCCGTCCTTGTCGGTCGAGAAGATCCAGCCACCGATCTGGCTGCCGTCGGGGAGCTTCTGGACGGCGGTGAGGAGCGACTCCTCGGCCACCTTGGCGCGCGTCTTGCCGCCGGTGTCCTTGGCGACGGTTGTCATCGAACCGGACACGTCGATGATGGTGAGCATGCGGGCGTCGGCCTTGAGGGCGTCCCACTGGCGCAGGGCCAGGAGGCGCGCTTCCCCCGGCATCGGTGTGACCGCAGCAAAGCTGGCCGCACTCACTCCGTCAATCGTGGGGCCGCCGGAGTCGTCGTCCGGACGGAAGCCGTCCTTGGCGAAGGCGTCGACCGCCGTCGCGGACGTCAGGGCGCGGAAGCCGGCATCGGCGACCTTCTTCAGGTCGGGGCTGAGGTCGGGTGCCGGGACCCACGGGTAGTCCAGCGACAACGTGCCGGCCTTGGGCGTGAGCGCAGCAAGCGTTCCGGGCGCGGTCTTGGCGTATGCCGCGAGCGCCTGTTCGCTGATCGGGAAGGCTTCGCTGCGGGTTGTCGTGGACTTGGTCGGGTCCGCGACCGCGGCCAGCAGGTCTGCGGTGCTCGTCGCGGCGAAGCGGGACAGCAGGATGATCCGCTGCCCGGCGGTGACGTCCTTGGTGGTGGGGCCACCGGTGCGGGACCCGAGGTAGGCCAGCCGGCTCGCGGTGTCGAGGTGGGGGTTGGCGAGGTGGATCGAGCCCGCCTTGTTGATGACGTGGTCCCAGGAGTTCAGGTCACCGGTGAACTTGTCCTTGCTCTTCACCGGGTTGGCCAGGACGACGGGGGAGTGGGCGAGTGAGCCAGCCGACACCCAGTCGGTTGTGACGGCGGAGCCAGTGCTGCCGGCAGTCGTCTGGTCGAGCCACACGCTGGAGTCTGGAACCCAGGCATCGGGGGCCTTGCCCTGCCGGATGCGGCTGGCCACGCTGGAGGAGCGGGAACCGGTCACGTCGAAGCGGTGGCACGGGTCGGCCTTGGTCGCAGCAGCCAACTGGGCCTTCACGAGATCGGCGATCTCGGGGGGCGTCGCGACGCGCAGTGGCGCCGTCGCGCACGCCTCTCGAGAGTCTTTTGCCACGGTATCCGAGTCACCGGACCCGGTGCCCTTGCCGAGGGTGTAGGCCCCGCCGGCGATGACGAGGGCCCCCGCGACGAGGGCAGCGATGACACCGCGGTGGCTCGGCGCGCTGGTTGGTGACTGATGACGACCCATGGAGGAACGACGCTGTTCAGTGAGGAGGGACAGGGCGGTGCTGCGTGGTGTTCAGGCGGGACGATGCGGGTGGTTCTCAGTCGTCACCGTCGGGCAGGACGACGCTCAGCAGCCACGACACGATGGTGATGATGACGGCACCAAAGACTGCGTCCCAGAAGAACTTGTCGATCGTGAAGGCCAGTCCGAGCGGCTTGGCGATCCACTCGGTGATCTGCAGCATGAAGGCGTTGACGATGAAGGTGAACAGTCCCAGCGTCAACACGATCGCGGGGAAGGACAACACCTTGGCGATCGGACGGATCACGGCGTTGACGACGCCGAAGAGGAGGGCGACCAGAACGATTGTCACGACCTTGCTCGTCCACGCCTCATCGCTGCCGAAGCTGATGCCGCTGATGAGGCCGGCAGCCGCCCACAGGGCCACGGCGTTGACAATGACTCGAATCAGGAAGTTCTGCACGGCTCATGGTCCCATGAACACGGCTCGGCGCGGCCGTGGCGACCCCGGATGTGGCGTCTGTCTCCCTCCGGCCGTGGGCCTCTACAGTGGCGAGCATGACCGACGGCACTGCTTCGACCCCCACATCCCGCGTCCGACTCCGGGACGCGCTCGATGCCGTCCCGGCCTACGTCGCGGGGCGGCCCGCGGTCGCCCAACCCGGCATCACGGCATACAAGATGTCGTCCAACGAGAACCCGTATCCGCCGCTGCCGTCGGTCCTCGACGTCGTGCGCGAGCAGGCCGGGCAGATGAACCGCTACCCCGACATGGGCGTCTCGGCGCTGACCGAGGTCCTGGCTGAGCGGCTCGGCGTGCCTGCGGCGCGTCTGGCGACCGGGCCGGGCAGTGTCGGCGTGCTCGGCCAGATCATCACCGCGTTCTGCGACCCCGGCGATGAGGTGATCTTCGCGTGGCGCAGTTTTGAGGCCTACCCGATCCTCGTCGCGCTCGCGGGTGCCACGGCTGTGCAGGTGCCGCTCACGAGTGAGGCCCGGCACGACCTCGACGCCATGGCGGCCGCAATCACCGACCGCACCAACGTCATCCTCATCTGCACCCCCAACAACCCCACCGGCCCGAGTGTGCGCGCCGACGAGCTCGAGGCCTTCCTCGACAGGGTGCCCGAGGACGTGCTGGTCGTCCTGGATGAGGCCTACCTCGAGTTCGTCGTGTCCGATGACGCGCCCGACGCCCTTGCCATCCACCGGGCGCGCGGCAATGTCGCGGTGTTGCGGACCTTCTCGAAGGCCTATGGCTTGGCAGGCTTGCGGGTCGGGTACGCCGTGGCGCACGAACCCGTGGCCGAGGCCTTGCGCAAGGCGGCCATTCCCTTCGGTGTGAACTCGCTCGCGCAGGTGGCGGCGATAGCTTCTCTCGAGGCGTTCGACGAGCTCGACGTCCGTGTCAAGGAGTTGGTGTCCGAGCGTGCCCGAGTCGTGGAGGAGCTCGAGAAGCAGGGCTGGGACCTGCCCGAGAGCGACGCCAACTTCGTCTGGTTCCCGGTGGGGGAGCGCACCGCCGAGTTCGCTTCGGCGTGCCAGGCGGCTGGACTCACGGTGCGGCCCTATGGCACGGACGGGGTGCGGGCCACGATTGCCGAACGTGAGGCCAATGACCGGCTGCTCGAGGTCACGGCAACCTTCCCGCGCTAGCCACTTGCGTCCGCAAAGGTGGTCGCCTTCTCGACCAAGGTTGCGGACGCCAGGGGTGCCACCTGGGGTGCTGGGGCGCGGCCGCCGGCGGTGATGAGGACTCCGGCAACCACCACGGCGCAGCCGATCCACTCGACGGCAGAGGGGCGTTCGCCAAGCAGGACCCAGGCCGCGGTGAGACCCGTGACGGGGACGAGCATCGAGAACGGGGCGACTGTGCCCGCCGGGTGCCGCGCCATGAGCCAGGACCAGATCCCCGTGCCGATGACCGTCGCGATGAGACTCGTATAAACCAGCCCGAGCACGGCCCACCCGCCGACCGACGTGCCCACGGAGGTGAGCGAGTCGGTGATCTGCTGCGGCCCTTCAACGACGAGGCTGAGGGCGAGCATCGGCAGCGGCGGCACCACGCTCATCCACAGGGTGAGGCGGACAGGTTGGGTCGACCTCGCCCGCCGCACGGCAAGGTTGCCGAACGCCCAGCCCAGGCCGCCGAGCACGGTGAGCACGAACGGCCAGATCGCCGAGACGTCCCCGCGCTGTGAGCCCACGATGCCGAGACCGACGATCGCGACCAGCACTCCCAGACCTCGACGGGGTGAAAGGCGCTCTCCCAGAAGGGCGCCCAGGACAACGGTGAAGGGCGCCGAGCTCTGCAGGACGAGCGAGGCGAGACCGGCCGGCATACCCGACGCCATGCCCCAATAGAGGAAGGTGAACTGGAGGGTGCCGAAGCCGAGCCCATAGAGCAAGATCCAGCGCCACGCGACGTCCGGCTTCGGGACGAAGAGCACGGCGGCCAGCGCCAGCGGGAACCAGCGCAGGGCCACGGTGAACAGGGGTGGGAACTGCTCGAGGGACGCGTGGATGGCGATGAAGTTCACGCCCCAGAGGACGGCGACGAGCACGGCGAGGAGGCGATGACGAGCGGGCATGGCTCCAGCGTTCCTGATTGGTACTGCTTCGGTCTACTGAATGTTCCTTGCCTCAATACTTAGGCTGGCTTCATGGATGCACGCCACTTGGCCCTGCTGCGCGAACTCGCCGACCGTGGCAGCGTCACGGCCGTGGCCGCCGCCAGCCATCGCACCGGCTCGGCCGTGTCCCAGCAACTCCGCACGGCCGAGCGGGACCTCGGCGTTGCTCTGGTCGAACCTGTGGGCCGCGGGATTCGCCTCACCGATGCCGGGCTGCTCCTTGCCGAGGGGGCCGCCGACGTGGAGTCAGCGTTGGCCCGGGTGGAGGCCCGGCTCGATGAGTTCCGTGGCAAGCCTTCCGGGACCGTGCGGAT
Organism: Knoellia sp.; assembly: GCA_039917755.1. Lineage (GTDB taxonomy): Bacteria > Actinomycetota > Actinomycetes > Actinomycetales > Dermatophilaceae > Knoellia. Next base: position 8,057 of record JBDSIV010000124.1, read on the forward strand.
CGCGGCTCTCACGAGTGCCGCCGAGTTCCTCGTGCCGCCAGCGCTGACGCTGTTGGCGACGGAAGGGATCGACGTCGAGTTGAGCGACACCGACGTGTCGGAGGAGGACTACGCGTCACTGGCCGCCGACCACGACATCGTCATCGGCCACAGTCTGCTCAGCGCCGTGCCGCGCGGCGCCGAGCAGTTGGCCCGCACCGTGCTGGCCCGCGAACCGCTCGATGTGGCCATGCCGGCCGACCACCCGCTCGCGGACAAGGACGTGCTCTCACCGCACGACGTGGTCGGCGAGCCCTGGATCGGCGTGCCTGTCGGCTACCCCTTTGCTGCCGTCCTTGATGGGGTCGAGCGCGTCACCGGACGGCCGGTCCGCATCGCCCAGCGGGTGCGCGACAACGGGGTCGTTGAGGCGCTCGTGCTCGCGGGCGTGGGGGTGGCGCTGCTTCCACGCTTCACCACCCGCGCCCGCGACGGCGTGGTGCTCCGGCCCTTGCGTGGCGTCAACGCCCGTCGGTGGGTGGTCGCACTGTCACGCCCCGACCGGGCTGAGCGGGCCGTCGTCCGCCGGGCGGTCGCGGTGCTGCGCGAGGTGGGTGGCCGCGCCGCCGAATGAGGCATTTCTGCGCCTCTCGCGCCAGCCGCGCTCAGGCTGGCGCAGGGCGCTCGCATGGGGGCGCGGCTGGTCAGGCTGAGCGCAGGTGGTGCCAAGGGCGCAGAAACGGGGGAGCGAGCCAGCCGTGACCGGCATTGGTCGGCGCGCACGGAGTGGTCCGTCATGGGACTCCGTCAGTGGGAGAGTGCGGCCACGAGCGGGACGATCGCGGGGTCCTCGCCGGCCATGTCCGGGCTGAAGCCAAGACGGACGACGACGAGCTTCTTGCTCGGCACGACATAGACGCGCTGCCCGTCGTGACCCTGCATCGAGTACGTGTCGGCGGTGAGGGTGGGCTCGACGAGGCTGCCATCGGCATCGCTGTTGGACCACCAGCCCGCCGCATAGCCCTCCTCCTGCGTCGTGGTCACCGGCGCGACCTTGGTCGAGGACGCCATCCACCCCTTGGGTAGGAGTCGTTGGCCATCCCAGACACCGTCCTGCAGGGCGAACTGACCCAGCGCCGCCCAGTCCCGAGGCGTCGCCCACAAATAGGAACTGCACACTGGGGTCCCGACCCCGTCGGTCTCCAGGACAGCCGAACTCAGGCCGAGAGGCGCAAGGACCTGCGCGGAAGCCAGCCTCGAGGTCGCCTTGGCCCGCTCGCCGAGGACGGAGCAGAGGAGGGTCGTGCTCCCGCTGGAGTACTGCTGATAGGTGCCCGGAGGGTGGGCGAGCTTCTGCGAGGCGACATAGCCGGCCATGTCGGACTCGCCATAGAGCATCTGGGTGATCGGCGTCCCGAGGTCATAGGTCTCGTCCCAAGCCAGCCCTCCCGTCATGCGGAGCAACTGGTCGATGGTGATCGAGGCGCGGTCGTCGGTCCACTCAGGGCGCAGATGGTCGTCGGTGATCTTGACGGTGTCGTTGAGCACGAGGCGCCCGGTGATGAGGTTGGCGACCGACTTCGTCATTGACCACCCGAGTTGTGGCGTGTCCTGGGTGAACCCATCGGCGTAGCGCTCCCCGACGACGCTGCCGTCCTGCACCACGACCACTGCCCGGGTGTTGAGCTGCTCGCGCTCCGCTGAGGTGAGGCCATCGCCGAAGGCCGCAGCGATGAGTCCCTTGACGGTGACTTCGTCGCTGCTCGCTGACCCGGACAGCGGGTTCGTCCCTGGTGCGGCGGCACGCGGTCCCGGCGTCGTCACGTCGGGCGCGCCACCCACGGTGCACCCCGTCTCGGGTGAGAAGGCCGCCTCCTGGCCCGCGAGTAGCCCCTTGATCGACGTGGTCGCGCTCTTGCCCTGGTCATCGATGCTGGTCGACAGGTAGGGCACGAGCGGGTTCGGCGGCAGGTCGGTCTGCGGGTTCGATCGGTGTGCGATGAACGCCAGCGCGCACGCGTTGTGCGCGGCATACCCGGTTCCGGTCCGTAGCAGCGGACGTTCATACCAATAGCCGCCGATCCCGACCAGGACGATCACAGCGAGTAGCCCGGCAAGGACTCGGGGCCAGCGGCGGCGCTTCATGCTCGGACGCTACCGCTGGCCGTTGATGGCCGAAGCCCGTTAACACAATTTTCTCTGCGAACCCCTAGCGGGTTGCCCCTGGGAGGTCCAGAATGTCGTCTACCCGTGCGCCACGCGAACGGGTGGCCGTGGGCACGACGACGTGTTCACGGGGAACCCTAGAGGGGAATCCGTATGTCGTACATTCAGTCCCGGGGTAGGCGTATAGCACTGGCGGCCACAGGTGCCGTCACTGCAGCGATCCTGCCCTTGGCGAGCCTCGCACCCACGGCCCAAGCGGCCACCGGTGCAGCAGGCCCAGATAACGCCCAGAGCACCACCTCGCCGGTCGCGAAATCGAGCACGGGAAGCTACATCGTGCTCATGCAGGCCGATCCGCTGGTCCGCTCGGTCAAGCAGCAGGACCTCAACAAGCCCGCCGCCCAGAACAAGCGCAAGGCGATCAAAGCCACCCACGACAAGGTGCTCAAGGGCGCCGGTGTCGCCAGCGCACGCAGGACCACCGACTTCACCAACACCCTCAATGGATTTGCGGTGCGTACCGACCTTCAGGGTGCGCAGCGGCTGTCCAAGCAGGCAGGCGTTGCCGCGGTCATCCCCGATGAGATGCGTCAGGCGCAGTCGATTGCCGCTGATGTCATGGAGGCCAAGACCAAGCCGGCCGAGGTGAACGCTCTCAACTCGTTCCTCGGGCTCACTGGCAAGAAGGACGCCTACAAGTCCGGCGTCGACGGCGAGGGCGTCCTGGTCGGCGTTATCGACACCGGCATCTGGCCCGAGCAGCCGATGCTCGCCGACGACGGGACCTTCCCGGCAAAGCCGACCTTCGACGAGAGCAAGCGTTCGTCCTGCGACTTCGGCAACACCGCGTGGAACAAGAACGACGCGCCCTTCACCTGCAACAACAAGCTGGTGGGTGCGCGCGAGTTCCTCGACTCGTACAAGGAGTACGCCGGGCTCACGCGCGAGGAGTTCGACTCCGCTCGCGACAACGAGGGCCACGGTACCCACACGGCGACGACGGCCGCGGGCAACGCCAACGTCCAGTCCGAGATCTTCGGGGTCACGAAAGATGTCGTGTCCGGCATCGCTCCGCGCGCCCAGGTCATCGCTTACAAAGCGCTCGGCGACGGCGGCGGCTTCACCTCCGACCTGTCGGCCGCGATCGACCAGGCCGTGGCGGACGGGGTCGACGTCATCAACTACTCGATCGGTGGCGGCGCTCGCGTCGTCTCGGCCGACACCCTCTCGTTTCTCTTCGCCGCTGATGCCGGTGTCTTCGCCGCAGTCTCGGCTGGCAACAGTGGCCCCGCTGCGAAGACCATTGGTGGCCCGTCCAACGTTCCTTGGGTGACCTCAGTCGGTGCGACCACGCTCCCGCGCAACTACGCGGGCTCGATCCACCTCGGCAACGGCACGGTCGTCAAAGGCACCTCGATCACGAAGGGCTCGGCCGTTGCGCCCGTCATCGACGGCGCGCGGGCGGGCTTGGCTGGCAAGGCCACCCCAGGGCTCTGCATCGAAGGTTCACTAGACCCGGTCAAGGTCAAGGGCAAGATCGTCCTGTGCGAGCGCGGCGCCAGCGGCCGTATCGCCAAGAGCGGCGAGGTCAAGCGCGCCGGTGGCGTCGGCATGGTCCTCTTCAACCACGTCGATACCGACACCATGTTCTCGGACAACTTCTTTGTCCCGACCGTGATGATGGACAAGACGCCGGGCGAGCAGATCCGCGCGTGGGTCAACTCGCAGAAGGCACCGACGGCCCAGATCAAGAACGACGGGATCAACACGCTGTGGCACTACAGCCCCACCGTGACCTCCTTCTCGAGCCGTGGTGAGACCGTTCCGAACGGCGACATCATCAAGCCCGACATCGCCGCCCCAGGTGCTCAGATCATGGCCGGCAACACGCCGCTCCCCACGGGTGGCAGCCAGCCCTCTGGCGAGCTCTGGCAGGCCATTGCCGGGACGTCGATGTCGAGTCCTGTCGTTGCCGGGTCCTACGCACTGCTCAAGCAGGCGCACCCCGACTGGTCGGCAGCGGCTGCAAAGTCGGCCATGATGACCACCGCGTTCACGGCCGTGCGGGACAACGACCGGGTGTCCCCGGCGACCCCGTTCGCGACCGGGTCCGGCATGGCCAGCCTTGGTCAGCCGTCCAAGAAGGGCTCGGCGTTCCAGCCCGGGCTCGTCTATGACGCGGGCTTCGCCGACTACCTCGGCTTCCTGTGCGCCGAGGGTCGTGAGGTGGTGAGCGATGCCACCTGTGCCCGCCTCGCGGGTGCTGGTGTGCAGACGATGGCGGCGAACCTCAACTACGCCTCCATCGGCATGGAGTCCGTCCCGGGGGTGCAGACGGTCACCCGCACGGTGACCAACGTCAGCACCAAGAAGATCTCGGTCGACGCTCTCGTCGAGGCTCCGGCGGGCTACTCCGTCAAGGTCAGCCCGGCGTTCCTCCAGCTGGCCCCGGGTGCGTCAAAGTCCTTCATGGTGACGGCGACCAACAACAGCGCGGCGATCGGTGAGTGGAAGTTTGGCTCGCTCACGTGGAAGGGCACGGGCTACGAGGTCCGCAGCCCGATCGCCGTCAAGGGTGTCGTCATCGCGGCCCCGGCCAGCGTGACCGGCACCGGCACCTCGGGCACGGCGACCATCCCGGTCACCGTCGGCAAGTCCGGCACCTACACGGCCACTCCGCACGGTCTCGTGGGCGCCACCCACGACACCGGCACGGTCGCGCAGGACCCGAATCAGACCTACGGTGACGACTCCGTCGGGGTGACAAGTATCCCGTTCACCCTCAAGGGTGTCGACCACGCGCGCTGGAAGCTGGCGATCCCGGGTGACAGTGACCTCGACATCTATCTGCGCGGGCCTGACGGGAAGGTTATTGCCGCATCGACCAACGGTGGGACCGACGAGCAGATCGACCTCGACCACCCCGCGGACGGCACCTACACGATGGACGTCCACGGATGGCAGGCCGTGCCCGATCCGATGGACTTCGACCTGCTGTCCTGGCTCGTCCCGAACGCGACGGGAGGCAGCCTCTCGGTAACGTCGGGCAGCCCGACGAACGCAACTGCTGGTATGACGGTAGACGTCGGTCTGGCGTGGTCCGGTCTGACTTCCGGCGAGGACTACATCGGTTCGGTCTCCCACGCGATCGACGGCACTGTTGTCGCCTCGACCGCGGTGGAGATCACCGGCTGAGCTTCTCCGTATGGCGAGGGGCCCCCATCACACTGGTGGGGGCCCCTTCGCGCTATCGAGTGATGACGAAGACGGGTCCTTGCATGCAGTGGCTGACCATCTCGGGCTCGAGGTGGCCGCGCACGGTCAGCTCACCCACAGTTCCGACCACGTCCTGCGCGGCTCGGCCCACCAGGGTGAAACTGCGTCCGTCCTCGGTCTGCAGCACGATGCAGCCACTCTCGACGCCTTCAACGAGGTGGCCGGTGAGGGTCGTCAGGCGCTGCTCCATGGGGTGCCTACTCGACGGTCGTCGTGAGTGAGCTGACCTCGATGATCGGGCCCTGTTGGCAATGGGACATGACGTTGTCGCTCTGCGTCCCGCGGACGGTGACCCGGGTCCCGTCGACCACGGAGAGCTCCCCCACGAGGACAAACGTGCCGCCATCGGTCTGCAGCACGCGGCACCCGGCCTCGACTCCCGCCAGGACGGTGCCCACAAGGGTGAGCTCCTGAAGGGGCTGACTCGTGGGCGGCAGTGGCACAGGGGCGTTGTCCCGCCCTGCCGGGCTCGTATCGCTCACGTGGAACGGCAGCCCCTGCGCACAGCTCGGATCCATGCTGTCCATTGCAACCCCTTGAAGCACGTATGCCGTGCCGGCAGTGAGGTTCTTCGTCTCGCCGATGAGGACCCAACGGTGGGCGTCCCGGTCGTTCTTGAACACGATGCACCCACCGTCGGTGCTTGTCACCTTCCCGGACATCACCGTCGGTCGCGCGCGCCCGCTCGAGGGCACGGTGGTGGAGGCCGAGCTGGAGGGGGTCGGGGTCAACGTGGGGATCGTTGACGTCGTCGTTGACGTGGTTGTCGGCGTCGGGCTCGAGCCCGTCCCGACCTCTCCGGAAGCACACGCGGAGAGGAAGCCGAGAGCGCACAGCGCGCTCGCGGCATACACCGTTGTTCGGGCTCTGAGCGAAGTTCGCATACCCATGAACCTACGACGGCGCGCACCGGCGAACCGTTCCGTGACCAGCGCATTTGGTGGGGGAGCGGGGGGTCGCGGTACCGTTTGGCCCAGCAGGCTTGGTGAGCCCCTCACACCCCGAGAGACTCCCCAGACACCGCCGTCCGGGCCGCGCGCGCACGAGCGTGTGGAGCCGGCGGCCCGAGCCGGGCGTCGTCACAAGTGACGTCCCAGGGAACAGGAGCGCCCGTGAGCGACACCGACGTCGCTGCAACCCCGCCGCTGGGCGGAATGGACCACCACGTTTCGGTGGCTCCCGCAGCAAGAGAACCCCGCCCGGCCGCCGACGGTGGCCCCGACATGGTCCAGCTCCTCACGCCGGAGGGCGAGCGCGTCCCCCACGCCGAGTACGACAGGATCATCGACGAGCTCAGCAACGAGGACCTGCGCGGTCTCTATCGCGACCTCGTCCTCGTCCGCCGGTTCGACCTCGAGGCGACCTCGCTGCAGCGTCAGGGTGAGCTGGGTCTGTGGGCGTCGCTTCTCGGTCAGGAAGCTGCCCAGATCGGCGCCGGCCGCGCGATGCGCACGCAGGACCATGCGTTCCCCGGCTACCGCGAGCACGGCATTGCCTGGGCCCGTGGCCTGGACCCGATGCGGCTCATCGCGATGTATCGCGGGGTCGACAAGGGCGCTTGGGACCCTGCCGAGTTCGGCTTCCACAGCTACACCATCGTCATTGGCAACCAGAGCCTCATGGGCACCGGATACGCCATGGGGATCCAGCGCGATGGTGCGGTCGGCACGGGCGATGACGCCCGTGACGCCGCGGTCATCGCCTGCATGGGTGACGGCGCCACCGCGCAGGGTGACAACAACGAGGCGTTCGTCTTCGCCGGTGTCTACAACAGCCCGGTCGTCTTCTTCTGCCAGAACAACCAGTGGGCCATCTCCGAGCCCAACGTGCGCCAGACCCGCGCCCCGATCTACAAGCGGGCCGACGGCTTCGGCTTCCCGGGTATCCGCGTCGACGGCAACGACGTCCTTGCCTCGTATGCCGTGACGACAGCCATGCTTGACCGCGCCCGTTCCGGTGAGGGCCCGTCGTTGATCGAGGCCTTCACCTATCGGATGGCTGCACACACCACCTCCGACGACCCGACGAAGTACCGCGTCTCGGCCGAGGTCGAGATCTGGAAGCTGCGCGACCCGATCGCCCGCTACAAGCGTTGGCTCGCCTCCGAGGGCATCGCCGACGCGGCGTTCTTCGGCTCCGTCGACCAGGAAGCGGAGGAGTTGGGCGAGCACGTGCGCGCAGCCACCGTCTCCATGGCGGACCCTGATGTGGGCGACATCTTTGATCAGGTCTATGTCGAGCCGCACCAACAGGTCGAGGACGACAAGGCGAGTTTCACGGCATACCAAGAGTCCTTTGTGGCGACCGATGCAGAGGGGACGCACGCATGAGCGCGCAGAAGACCACCATCGCCAAGGCGCTCAACGCCGGCCTGCGCAAAGCAATGGAGAGCGACCCCAAGGTCATCCTCCAGGGCGAGGACATCGGCAAGCTGGGTGGCGTCTTCCGCATCACCGAGCACCTCCAGAAGGACTTCGGCGAGGACCGCGTCATCGACACCCCACTCGCCGAGTCCGGGATCCTCGGCACTGGCATCGGGCTGGCTCTGCGCGGCTACCGGCCGGTCATCGAGATCCAGTTCGACGGGTTCGTGTATCCCGCGTTCGACCAGATCGTCTCGCAGCTGTCCAAGCTGCACTCGCGCTCGCGTGGTGCGATCAAGGTGCCGGTGGTCGTGCGCATTCCCATGGGTGGTGGCATCGGCGCGGTCGAGCACCACAGCGAGTCCAACGAGGCCTACTTCGCGCACACGCTCGGTCTCAAGGTCGTCTTCTGCTCCAGCCCCGAGGACGCCTACTGGATGATCCAGCAGGCCATCGAGTGCGACGACCCGGTGATCTTCTATGAGCCCAAGCGGCGCTACCACGAGAAGGGCGAGGTCGACTACGACGCACCCGCCGCGCCGCGCGACCTCTTCTCGGCGCACACGGTGCGAGAGGGCACCGACGTCACGCTCGCGTGCTGGGGGCCGATGGTGAAGGTCTGCCTCGACGCCGCCAAGGCTGCTGCGGAGGAAGGCACCTCGCTCGAGGTCATCGACCTGCGCTCGGTCAGCCCCCTCGACATCGGCGCCATCACTGCGTCGGTCGAGAAGACGGGCCGGCTCGTCGTCGCCCAGGAGGCGCCGTCGTTCGTGTCGGTCGGCTCGGAGATCGCTGCCATGGTGACGGAGCGCTGCTTCTATTCTCTCGAGGCGCCGGTCATCCGGGTCGCGGGCTGGAACACGCCCTACCCGGCGAGCAAGCTCGAAGAGCTCTATCTGCCCGACCTCGACCGCGTGCTCGACGGTGTCGACCGCGCGCTGGCCTACTGACCTGCTGACCCGTCCCGTCTGAGGAGACCCAACGCATGAGTGTGAAGCACTTCAACCTCCCCGACCCCGGTGAAGGTCTGCTCGAGGCCGAGATCGTCGAGTGGAAGGTCAAGGTCGGCGACACCGTCAAGGTCAACGACATCGTCGTCGAGATCGAGACCGCCAAGTCGCTCGTCGAGCTGCCCATCCCCTGGGCCGGGACGGTGACCGCGCTGCTCGTCAACGTCGGCGACGAGGTCGAGGTCGGCACTCCGATCATCGGTATCGACGACGGCCAGGGTGGCTCTGAGGCTCCAGCCAGCGTTCCCGACGTCCGGGCTGGTGCGCAGAGCTCGGTGGAGGTCGGACCCGGCAATGCCGCGGCAGCCGCCTCCCAGGGGGACGCCGAGGTCGAGGAGGAGCCGGTCAAGACGCTCGTTGGCTACGGGCCCAAGGCTGGCGGCACGGCCCGCCGCGCCCGCAAGGCTCCCGCTGCGCCCACCGCCTCCGCCGCCCCCGCTGCCCCCGTTGCGTCCGCAGAGGTGGTCGAGAACGCCGCCATCTCTGCGGACGCGAGCCGTGGGACCAGCGGCAAGGCGCTCGCGAAGCCGCCGGTGCGCAAGCTCGCCAAGGACCTCGGCGTCGACCTCGCGTCCGTCGCCGGCTCCGGCGAGGGCGGCATCGTCACTCGCACAGACGTCGAGGGGTATGCCGCGGGCTCGCCTGCCGCTGCTGGCTCAGCAACGTCTGCGTCGATGGCTGCTCCAGCGACCGGATCCGCAGACGCAACCGGAGGTGCGACACCGGCATACGCCCGGGGTGTCTTCGCCGGAGGCGAACGCGAAGTCCGGGTGCCCATCAAGGGTGTGCGCAAGATGACCGCGCAGGCGATGGTGAGCAGCGCGTTCACGGCGCCCCACGTCACCGAGTGGGTCACCGTCGACGTCACCGCGACCATGGACCTCGTCGCCAAACTCAAGCGCGACAAGGAGTTCAAGGACGTCAAGGTGACGCCGCTGCTCATCCTTGCCAAGGCCATGATCCTGGCGGCGCGTCGCAACCCGGGCATCAACGCAGCGTGGGATGAGGGGAGCCAAGAGATTGTCCTCAAGAACTACGTCAACCTCGGCATCGCTGCCGCCACGCCGCGGGGGCTCGTCGTCCCCAACATCAAGGACGCCGACCGCCTCACCCTGCTCGAGCTGGCCCAAGCCGTCAGCGCGCTCACTGCCACCGCGCGTGAGGGTCGCACCCAACCGGCCGACATGTCCGGCGGGACGGTGACCATCACCAACGTCGGTGTTTTCGGGGTCGATGCGGGCACGCCGATCCTCAACCCGGGCGAGGCCGCGATCATGGCGTTTGGTGCGATCAACCGTCGTCCGTGGGTGGCCACCGATGCTCACGGCAATGAGGAGATCGTGGTGCGTTCGGTGACGACCCTGGCGCTGAGCTTTGACCACCGGCTCGTCGATGGTGAGCTGGGTTCTCGCTACCTCGCCGACGTCGCCGCGATCCTGCAGGACCCGAGCCGCGCCCTCGTCTGGGGCTGACACCCCAATCTGGCCTTGCGCGTCTCAGCGGAACCTCTGGGGTCCGCTGAGACACGCAAGACGGTGTGTTGCCCCCGCATTCCGCGTGCGAGAGTTGGGCCGTGCTGAAGACCTATCGGCCGCTTTTCGCCATCCCCGGAGCGGTGCGGTTCCTCGCGGCGAGTGCGTTGTCGCGAGTTGGGGGCGCGATGTTCGGCATCGCGATCATCGTCATGATCGCGACCCGCCGCGACTCCTACGGGCTGGCAGGTGCGGTCTCGGCCGGCGGCATCGTGGTCCTGGCTGTGGCGGGCCCGATCATCGGTCGCCTCGTCGACAAGCGCGGTCAACGCCGGGCGTCGATGCCCTTCATCCTGCTCACGTTTGTCGCGGGCCTGGTCACCGTGGGGCTGTCTGCCAGCGGCGCACCTGCGTGGACCCTCTTCGTCGGGTATGCCGTGTCGTCCATTCTTCCCGAGATGGGGCCGATGTCGCGGGCCAGGTGGGCCTACCTGCTGCGCGATGAGCCGGACGCGTTGCATGCGGCGATGTCGCTCGAGCAGGTCGTCGAGGAGGGGGCCTTCGTCCTAGGACCTGTGCTCGGCGTGCTGGCGGCAACCATGCTCTTCCCCGAGGCGGGGCTCCTTTTCGCCTACGTCATCTTCACGGTGGGTTCACTGCTCTTCCTGGCGGAGAGGCGGTCGGAGCCTCCTCTGGTCCCGCACGACGAACGACCTCACGGGCTGGCGATCCAGCGCCCCGGACTGGCTGCCGTGGCTGGCGCGATGTTCATGGTGGGTGGGGTCCTGGGCGGCAACGAGGTGGTCGCCGTGGCGGTCGCCGGCGAGGCGGGTCGCACGGGGATGGCCTCGGTCATCCTCGGTGCGTTTGCCCTGGGCTCCGCTCTCTCGGCCATCATCTTCGGGACGCGCAGGTTCAGCGGCTCGATCGCCAAGCGCTTCGTGTGGTGCGCGTTGGCCATGTTCGTGTTGGAGGTGCCGGTGCTCCTCATCGACAGTCTGTGGGGACTGGCGGCGATGATGCTCGTCGCCGGCTCTGCCATGGCGCCAACGCTCATCACCGGCATGACCCTGGTGCAACACCTCGTGCCGGCTGCCTTCCTCACCGAGGGTATGGCCGTGGTGATCACCGGACTGCTCGTGGGACTCGCCTCAGGAACGGCGCTGAGTGGCATCCTCGTCGACTCGTGGGGGGCCCACGAGACCTACGTCCTGCCGGTAGTCGCAGCGCTCATCTCGGCACTCATCGCCGCTGCCTGGGGCCGCCAGATCGGCCGCGCCGCCCGCCCCGCCTTCACCTAGAACCCACCTCGTGTGCCCGTGGCAGACGTCCACATCTGCCACCGGCACTCGAGGCGAGGGTTCAGGTGGTGGCGGCAGCGTCGGCCTCTGCAGCGTCGGCCTCTGCAGCGTCGGCGTCGGCGCGCTCCTGGTAGGCCGACCCCTTGCGGAGCTCGACGTCGGGCAGGAACCACATGACGATGAACCCGATCACCATGACGGCGGCACCGACGAGGAACACGAAGTCCATCGCGTCGGAGAAGCCGATGAGGAACGGCTTGGCCAAGCGCTCATCGAGGTGCGACAGGAACGAGCTGTCCTGCAGGACACCACTGCTCGCAGCGGCGGACCCGCCCGAACCAGCGGACTGGGATTGCGCGAGCTCCTTGGCGAAGGCAGCGTTGGCCGGGTCGCGAAGTGCCTCCTGGAAGTCCCGGGTGGGAGCCACGGCCTTCATGGCGCTGGCAATCTTCTCAGGCACGAGGGAGAACAGGATCGACAGGAAGACAGCGGTGCCGATGGTGCCACCGATCTGACGGGTGAAGGTGGCGGTCGAGGTGGCCACACCGATCTGCTGCGGTGGCACGGCGTTCTGCACGGCCAGGGTGAGCGGCTGGAAGTTGAAGCCCAGGCCGAGACCGAAGAAGACCAGGACGATCATCGTCTGCCACAGGGGCGTGTCGAAGTGGATGTAGTGGAAGAGGAACAACGACATCATGAGCAGGCCGACGCCGATGATCGGGAAGATCCGGTAGTGACCCGTGCGGCTGATGATCTGTCCGGAGGAGATGGACCCCGTCATGATGCCCAAGGTCATGGGCAGCAGGAGCAGTCCGGCCTCGGTGGGCGAGGCGCCCTTGACGATCTGGAGGTAGAGCGGAATGGAGGCGAGTCCGCCGAACATGGCGATCCCGATGAGGACCGAGGCGAGGGAAGACACACCGACGGTGCGGTTGCGGAACATCGCGAGCGGGAGGATGGCCTCCTCACCCATCCGCGCCTCCTGCCAGAAGAAGGCGGCGGCGGCGAGGGCGCCTACGGTGTAGCAGGCAAGCGAGTTGGCGGAGGCCCAACCCCATTCGCGACCCTGCTCGGCGACGAGCAGCAGCGGCACGAGCGAGACCGACAGCAGCGCGGCACCTGTCCAGTCGATGCGGTGGTTGAGGCGGGTGTGGCGGAGGTGCAACGTCTTGGTGACGAGGATGAGGGCGGCCAGCCCGATGGGAACGTTGACGAGGAAGACCCAGCGCCAGCCGGTGATCCCGAAGATGGTGTCTGCTCCGGCGAGGAAGCCACCGATGACCGGACCGAGGACCGACGAGGTGCCGAAGACGGCGAGGAAGTAGCCCTGGTACTTGGCGCGCTCGCGCGGCGCGACGATGTCACCCACGATTGCGAGAGCGAGGGAGAACAGGCCACCGGCTCCCAGGCCCTGCACCGCGCGGAAGGATGCCAGCTGGAGCATGGACGTGGAGAAGGTGCACAGGATCGAACCCAGGACGAAGATCGAGATGGCTGTGACAAAGAACCGCTTGCGTCCGTAGATGTCGGAGAGCTTGCCGTAGAGCGGTGTGACGATCGTGGCCGTGATCAGGTAGGCAGTGGTCGCCCACGCCTGATGCTCGAGGCCATGAAGATCATCGGAAATGGTGCGGATCGACGTCGCGACGATGGTCTGGTCGAGTGCGGCAAGGAACATTCCGGACATGAGCCCGATGAGGATCGTGACGATCTGCCGATGGGTGAGGGGTTGATCCGTGGGTGCGAGGGCCGGGGGTGAGGGGGACGGGGGTGAGGGTGAGGGTGGTGCTGAGGTCATCCGAGGTCCTTGGAAGTGAGGAGGGGGTGGGACTCGACGTCGTCGGCGAAACGGGTGAGGAGGGTGTCAAATGTTGCGAGATCCGCGTCAGACCAGTTCGAGACGACTTCGTCGAGCCAGCTGTTGCGACGTTCGCGGAGGTGGACGAGGGTCTCGCGACCTGCGTCGGTGAGGGTGAGCATCTGGGCGCGACCGTCGCTGGGGTCAGCCACCTTGGCAATCAGTCCGTGTCCGACAAG
>JBDSIV010000125.1:0-3451 GCA_039917755.1 Knoellia sp.
GCCTCGGCGACCGCGGGGTGCGAGGCGAGGATCTCCTCGACCTCTCGGGGGAAGACGTTGACTCCTCCGGAGATGATCATGTCGGTGATCCGGTCCACGATGGAGATGTATCCGTCTTCGTCAAGGGTCACGACGTCGCCGCAGGTGAGGAACCCGTCCTCGGTGGTGCACTCGGCTGTCGCCTCGGGGTTGTCGTGGTAGCCGTTCATGAGGAACGGGGACCGACTGTAGAGCTGCCCGGGCTCACCCGGCCCAACCTCGGTGCCGTCCGGCCGGACCACGCGCACCTCGGTCATGAACCACGGGTGCCCGACGGAACCGGGGCGGCTCCTCATGTCGACCGGTCGCAGGTTCGTGACGATTCCCGCTTCGGTTGAGCCATACAGCTCATGCACCCCGACGCCGGGGAACGCAGACATGACCCACTTCTTCAGCTCCCAGGGGAGCGCGGCTGCGTTGAAGTAGAGGGTGTCGAGGCTTGACAGGTCATAGCGCTCCAGCGTCTCTGGTGGCAGGGCGCGCAGCATGTGGGCGTGGGTCGGGATGAGGAAGACCGACTGCGCCTTCTCCGCCTCGATGAGCTCGAGAAGGCGGACCGGGTCCCACTTGGGCAGCATGACGACGGTGCCGCCGGTATGCACGGGCGCGTACCCGAAGGCAAAGCCGGCACCGTGATACATGGGAGCCACCGCGACCGAGATGCGGCCCGGGCCGAGCCCCCACTCGAGCGCGGACATGTAGAAGGTCAGGGCCCGCGAACGATGGCTGATCTCGACGCCCTTGGGCCGCGAGGTCGTCCCGGAGGTGTAGGCGATGCAGAAGGGATCACGCTCGTCCAGGGTGATGTTCGGGTCGGTCGGCGAAGCGGCCGACAACGCAGCCTCGTAGTCCTGTCCGAGAGCCGGACTCCGGTCCGGGGCGGTGATCTCTATCGTCTGGAGGGCGCGCTCGTGCACACTTTCTCTGGCCTGCGGCGCGAGCGCGCCGTCCAGCACCAGGGCGCGGGCGCCGGAGTGGCCGATGATGAAGTCCGTCTCCGGCGGGGTCAGTCGGGGGTTGAGCGGCACCATGACCAGTCCGGCCATGGCGATGCCACAGGCCACCTCGGGGTACTCCCCCCGGTTGCCCATGAGCACGGCCACGCGATCTCCTTGATCGAGGTCGAGAGCCAGAAGGACGTTTGCCCATCGCCGCGATCGCTCGACCAGTTGCGCATAGGTCCACCTGCGTGACCCGTCGATGACTGCCACCTGCTGCGGTGCGGCACGTCCGAACTCACGGACTCCTTGAGCGATGGACAGTGGCGCCCCGCCGACGGTCAGCGACATTGAGGTCTCCTCGGTACGAATTTGGAACATCGTTCCATAGAGTGACACATGCGCGCGATCATGGCCAGAGGACGAGGCCTGCACGTGCCGGTCCGGTCGGAACGTGGACACCCTGCGCGGTCGTGGGTCGTCGTCGAGGCTTTTCATCGGACGAGGACGCGCGTACAGTGGATTCCATTAGGTAGTACGGCGTTCCAAGCCGTGCCTCATGTCGAGGAGTACCCATGACGTTGACCCAGGTCGAAACCCCAGCCGCAGAGGTGGCGGAGCTCGCTGACAGGCTGCGAAGCGCGGGTCACGCATGGGCCGCCCGCCCGCTCGCTGAACGTCTCGATGTGATGGCGGACTGGCAGGTGCAACTGCGGGAGGCCCGCATGGACCTCGTCGAGCAATTGAGTCTCGACACCGGCCGGACCGCCCTGTCACACGTCGAGGTGGACGCCGTCCTCGGGTCGATCGACCGCATGTCGCGCTGGTCGCACGAGGTGTTCGCCCCGCCCGAGCCCGCCGCCAGCAGTGACCCCGGTGTCACCATCACTGCAGCACCGGTCCCGTTCGGCCTCGTCGGCGTCATCTCACCGTGGAACTTCCCCCTCCAGCTCGCCCTGATCGACGCTGTCCCCGCCCTCATCGCGGGGGCAGCGGTCCTGATCAAACCCAGTGAGATCACCCCGAACTTCGTGCCGGTCCTACGTCGCACCATCGAAGCCGTTCCGGAGCTGGCTGCGGTCCTGGGAATCGTCGACGGTGGTCCGGCAGTGGGCTCGCAGCTCCTCTCGCTGGTGGACGCGATCTGTTTCACCGGCAGCATCCGCACCGGGCGCCTGGTCGGGGCCGCGGCGGCCGAACACTTCATCCCTGCCTACCTCGAGCTGGGGGGCAAGGACGCCGCGATCGTCACGTCCGACGCAGACCTCGACGTCGCGAGCTCGGGAGTCCTCTGGGGGTCGACCGCGAACACCGGTCAGTCCTGCATGTCGCTCGAACGTGTCTATGTCGAGAGCTCGGTGGCCGACAGCTTCATCGAGCGCCTCGTGGCCAAGGCCGAACGGGTGACTCTCGAGGTGGAGGGTTCTGGGGTGGGTGACATCGGGCCGTTCATCGACGCTCGCCAGGCAGACACGGTCGCCGCCCAACTCGAGGATGCAGTGGCCCGTGGCGCGACGATCCACACCGGAGGTGTGATCGAGGAACATGGCGGCCGACGCTTCCTGCGACCCACGATCCTCACGGGGGTGAACCACGAGATGGCCGTCATGACCGAGGAGACCTTCGGTCCGGTGATCCCGGTCATGGTCGTGCAGGACGTCGAAGAAGCCATCGAACTCGCCAACGCCACGGACTACGGATTGTCCGGCGCCGTCTTTGGGGCTCCGGAGCGGGCTGCCTCGATCGCGACTCGGATGCTCGCTGGTGCCATCAGCATCAACGATGCCTGTCTCACCGGCTTCGTGCCGGATGGGGAGAAGCAGGCCTTCAAGTCATCGGGGATGGGTCCGACGCGGATGGGCCCCTCGTCGTTGCGTCGATTTGTCCGCCAACGGGTCTTCCTGACGCGGGTGCAGCCAAACATCCAACCGTGGTGGTACAGCGACGACACCACCTCCGGACGATAGAAAAGGACGAACCCATGAGCCTCTGGCCCGAATTTCCTGTTCTCTCCGACCACCTGGGGCAGTGGGAGGGTGAGTACGTCCACCTCGATCCTGACGGTCGCGAGATCGACCGTCACGCTTCTCATCTCCTGGCCACCGTCCCCGAGGACGGGTCCTACGACATCCATCAGGTCAACACCTACACGTGGGCCGATGGGCGGCGGGAGCAGGTCGAGTTCGGCGGGACGTTGAAGGGACGGGACATCCACTTCGACAATGACCGGATCCTGGGCAGCATGCACCAGATTGATTCCCGGACCATTCTCCTCGTCTGGAGCTACAAGACACTCCTCGAGCCGGGCAACAGTGTCCACGAAGTCATCCAGCTGAGCGAGGACGGTCAGGAGAAGGTGCGTTCGTGGCACTGGATGGAGAGTGACCGGTTGGTCCGGCGCACGGTGATCCGCGAACGCAAGGTTGCCTGACCTCTCGGTGCCGCTGGTTCGGCGACCAGCGGCACCGAGAGTT
>JBDSIV010000126.1:0-3000 GCA_039917755.1 Knoellia sp.
CGTCAGGTGGCGCGGCGGCGGCTCGGGCCACCCATGGCGGCCCACACCGTCTGCGCGCCCTTGTCCTCGCCGACGCCCCACTCGTGGGCGAGGGAGCGGATGATGCGCAGTCCGCGGCCGCTGGAGACCCACACTGCGGCGGGCGCGGGGACCGGGACGCTGTCGCCGCCACCATCGGTGACCTCGATCTCGACGACCTCGCCGCGCACCTTCCACCGCACGCGCAGGCAGCCGTCGGCGAGAGGCCGGGCGTGGCGGATGGCGTTGGTCATGAGTTCGGAGACGACGATCTCGGACTCGTCGATGGTCTGTTCGGCGAGGTTGCGGGCACGCAGGTCGGCGACGACGGCCTTGCGCACGCGAGTCACCGTCGAGGGACCCCACGGTGCACGGATCGTGCGGACCTGGCCCTTGCCGATGGCCCCGCCAAACTCGTCGAGGGGGGTCTCAGCCTTGGCCTTGGCGGGACTCTTGGCATCGCTCTTGGGCGCTTTGTCCGCACCCGTGTCCGTGGAAGTCACGTCCCGGACTCTAATCGAGCAGTTCCATCACGTCTCGTGGTCGGTCACTGATGACCACATCGACTCCGAGCTCGACGCAGCGTTCGACGTCTTCTGGCGTGTTCACCGTCCACACATAGACCTCGTGGCCCCGGCGCTGATGAGCCTTCACGAGCGCCGGCGATCGACGCACGATCTTCATGTCGAGACCCACGATGTTGACGCCCGCGGGCAGCGAACCGTCAAAACTGAGCCGGGGGGTCGCTTGCTCCACGAGATAGACCAGGGGGATGTGGGGCGCGAGACCACGCATCCGCATGAGAGCCATCAAGGAGAACGACATGACCCGCACGTGGGGCAGCTGCGCCAGATCACCCGTGGTCAACCCGTAGTCCCGCAGCATCGTCACGAGCTCGCGCTCCACGAGCCCGCCATAACGCGTGGGGTGCTTGGTCTCGATGAGGGTGAGCAGCTCCTGGCGTTGAGCCGTGAGGGAGTCGAGGAGCCGGTTCAGGGTGAGGATTCGGCCACGTTCTGGGTCAGCGTCCGCCTGCTCGTTGGCGCCCGAGCCAGCATCGAGCTTCTTCCAGCTGGCCCAGTCGAGCTCCTCCAGCTTGGAGAGCTCCAGCGTGGAGATGACACCCTTGCCGTTGCTCGTGCGGTCGGCGCGGCGGTCGTGAACGCAGACGAGGTGATGGTCGGCGGTGAGGCGGACGTCGCACTCGACACCGTCGACGCCCACATCAAAAGCGGTCGTGTAGGCCGCGAGCGTGTGCTCCGGCTGCAGGACACTGGCCCCACGGTGCGCGACGACCCGGGGGCGACCCTCGGACTCGCGCTTCTCTCCCAGATACGGAACGACCACATGTCCATCGTGACAGCGGACCGCTCACGGTGAGGGGAGCGACTCACACAACCTCACGGCATACCGTTGAACCATCGTGAGCCTGCCGCCCTTCCAAACCCTCGTCGACACGCACTGGCGTGACGTTGCCCGGCTGGCCCATGCCCTCGCGGGGCCGAATCTCGGTGACGACGTCGCGCAACAGGCCTGGACGCAGGCGCTCGCGGCCTATCCGCGGGTGACGTCGGCGCGCAACCTGCGCGGGTGGTTGCTGACGATCACGCACCGCTGCGCGATGGATGCGCACCGGGCAGGGCGTCGAACCGTGGCACACGACGATCCTGCGGCATTGGCTTCGGCGCCTGTTGTTGCTGGGCCGGTCGCGCCAGACGACGGGTTGTGGGCGCGAGTCGGTGCATTGCCGACACGTCAACGCGAAGCGGTGGTGCTGAAATACGTCGCCGACCTCGACCACCGGGCCGTTGCTGCGGCCCTGGAGACGACCCCTGCGATGAGTCGCC
Organism: Knoellia sp.; assembly: GCA_039917755.1. Lineage (GTDB taxonomy): Bacteria > Actinomycetota > Actinomycetes > Actinomycetales > Dermatophilaceae > Knoellia. The sequence continues at coordinate 1,866 of JBDSIV010000126.1, forward strand.
GACTGGTCTCGGACGCTCTCGCCACGCTGCGAGTGGATCTGGAGGATCTGCGATGAACGCTGTGCCCTTCGACAACACTGTTCTCTTTGACGACTTTGCGCCCGACGTGCGCCCTCCGGTGCTCCCTCAGACCGACATCTCGTATGCCGTGTCGGACACGGCTGTCGGTCGCCTCCTGTTGGCGGTGCGTCCCGATGGGCGGCTCGTCACCTCGGCCTATGTCGCGTCAGATGTTGATGAGTCCGCGTGGCTGCAGCGGATCGCGGATGTCGTGTCACCGCGGGTGTTGCGGGCGTCGGCGCCGCTGGATGGTGTGCGGCGCGAGTTGGATGCGTATCTCGCTGGCCGGTCGACTCACTTCTCGGTCAAGCCAGATCTCGTCCTTGCGAGTGAGTTCCAGCGGGTGGTCCTCAGGGGGTTGACGGCTTCGGTCGGTTATGGCTCCTTGACTACGTATGGAGCGCTGGCTGCATCGATCGACCGGCCGAAAGCGTCCCGAGCCGTGGGGACGGCGTTGGGTGCGAACCCGTTGTGCGTCGTTGTGCCCTGTCACCGCGTGCTGCCAGCAGGCGGCTTCGTGGATGGTCGGGTCCGCAACGTCGGCGGGTATGCCGGTGGGCCGTCTGCCAAGGAGTACCTCCTCGCGCTCGAGTCCCGTCACCACCCCAATTTTTGCTCCCCATGAGGCTTTCTGGTGGGTCCGGAGGCTGAATCACCCTCCGGACCCACCAGAAACCCTCCGGTCTAGTCAGGGCTCGGGGAACTCTGGCCCGTCGATGTCGTAGCCGCCGAGCAGCTTGGCCATCGCCAGGTGCGGCTTGGCCTCGTCGTGCCGGCTTTGGCGCTGCAGCGTGCGGCCGAGCATCAACAGCGCGTAGTGGTCGTCCGGGTTGTCGACGAGCATCGCGCGCAGGATCTCCTCGGCGCGGGCGAGCTGGGCCGAGTGATAGTAGGACCGCGCGAGATAGAGCCGCAGCTCCGTTGTGCCGTGCAGGGGCGGATCCATGACACTGCGATCGACGAGCGCGGCAAACAGGGGTGCGGCAGCGGCATACTCCCCTGCGTCGAAATGCGCGCGCGCCGCCACGTAGTCGTCCGCGAACGTGTCGTCCTCACTCATGTCTCTCCTCGATGT
>JBDSIV010000127.1:0-3856 GCA_039917755.1 Knoellia sp.
GACGACTACACCGACCCGGCCCCGGCCACGACGTTCGCGCACCTCGACGCGACGACCGAGCTCTCGCGTGAGATCGCCTCGCTGGGTATCTACCCGGCCGTGGACCCGCTCACGTCGACCTCGCGAATCCTCGACCGTCGCTACATCGCCGAGGACCACTACAACACCGCGGTTCGCATCAAGTCGATCCTTCAGCGCAACAAGGAGCTGCAGGACATCATCGCGATCCTCGGTATCGACGAGCTCTCCGAAGAGGACAAGATCCTCGTCAACCGCGCCCGTCGTATCCAGCGCTTCCTCGGTCAGAACACCTACGTTGCCAAGCAGTTCACCGGCATCGAGGGTTCGACGGTGCCGCTCGTTGACACCATCGAGGCGTTCACCAAGATCGCTGACGGCGACTATGACCACTTCCCCGAGCAGGCGTTCTTCATGTGTGGTGGCCTCGACGACGTCGAGCGTCAGGCCGCAGAGATCCAGAAGAACCTCTGACCGGAGGATCAGTGATGACAGGGCCGATGCCGCGCGCGGTGTCGGCCCTGTCGTTTTCCCTGCGTGCAGGCGCGCCCCGGCACGCCGCTAGACTTCACCTACACACCACTTCCCGGAGGAACACGTGAGCCAGCTTCAGGTCGAACTTGTCGCCGCAGACCGCAAGGTCTGGGAGGGCGAGGCGCACCAGGTCAGCGCCCGCTCGATCGACGGCGAGCTCGGCATCCTGCCCGGTCACACGCCCATTCTTGGCGTGCTCGTCGAGGGCGACATCAAGATCCACGGTGAGGGCGGTGTGCGCACTGTCACGATCGACGGCGGCTTCCTCTCCGTCGACCACGACCGAGTCACCATCCTGGCCGAGGCCGTGGACGCCTCGGGACTGACCAACTAAGTCACGGCGGAGATGCCATGAAGCCGGTCGCCGCCATCGAGCTTGTGCTCGTGGTGGCGCTCGCCCTCTTGGCGGCCTGCATCGTCTTCGTCTGGCTGCGCCGTCGTTACATCTCGGGCGGCAAGCCGCTCATGATGTGCGCGGTCAACGCCGGCGACGGCCGTTGGCGTCTCGGTCTGGCGCGCATTGCGGGGGATCGACTCGACTGGTTCTCGGTCGTCGGTCCCTCTCTGCGACCCGCCCACGAGTGGTTGCGCCATGACCTTGATCTCGGGGCGCCAGGTCGGCTGGGTGAGCTCGTGCCCGGGCTGCCCTCCGACGCGGTGTCGGTGACCGGGCGGTCGCGGACGACCCACTACGAGCTGGCCATGAGCCCGGCCGCCTACACCTCACTACGAGCCTGGCTGGAGAGTTCCCCGCCCGGCTTCAACGTCAACGTCGCCTGAGGCGCTCAGTCGTCGTCGGTGGTGGGGTCATCCCGCTCTGACACCGTCGCACCCCTGCGACCCTTGGTGGGTGCAGCGGCACGACCGCCGCCCGGCTGCCACAGGACATCGCCCCCGGCGTCGAGGTTGGCGACCCGGGCGAGGATGAACAGCAGGTCCGACAGGCGGTTGAGGTAGGCCGCTGTGGTCGGGTTGACCCCACCCACGCCCTTGCCGGTGCCCACCTCGGTGCCATGCGCCTCGATCGCGGCCCACGTGCTGCGCTCGGAGCGGCGGACCACCGTCGTGGCCTGGTGCAGATGTGCCGCAGCGATCGTGCCGCCCGGCAGGATGAAGGAGCGCAACTTGTCGAGCTTGGCGTTCTGGGCGTCGCAGTCGGCCTCGAGCTCATCGATCCACACCGACTGCACGCGCAGCGGCGGGTACTCAGGGTCCTCCAGCAACGGGGTGCACAGGTCTGCTCCGACGTCGAACAGGTCGTTCTGCACGCGGGTGAGGATGCCTCGCACGTCATCGGTGAGGTCGCCAGCCGCCAGCACGACTCCGATGACGGCGTTGGCCTCGTTGACGTCGGCGTAGGCCGCGAGCCTGGGGTCGGTCTTGCTCGTGCGGCTGAAGTCCCCGAGGGCCGTGGTGCCGTCGTCGCCGGTGCGGGTGTAGATGCGGGTGAGGTTGACCATGGCCTGAGCCTGCCAGAAGGCTTTGCCGAGTCTTTACCCGGAGCAAGCCCGGGGCGGGGTGGATGTGGCGTTCAATGGACCTCAGCAGAGGGAGGGCGAACGTGGATCACCGTGGATACACGATCGTGACGCTCAACGAGCGGCGCGACACCTTGGGCCATCACGTCTCCCTGCGCGGCCGTCTCGACTTCCACACCGTCCCGGACCTGCGGATGGTGCTGCACCGCATCGTGGATGACGGCAGCGACGTCCTCCTCCTCGACCTGGCCGAGTGCGAGATCGGGGACGCGACCGGATTCGGGGTCATCGTGGAGTGCCTGCGACGGGCCCGGCGTGGATCTCGGACCTTCTGCATCGTTGATGCCGATCCCCGCACGCACCGCCTCCTGCGGCGGGCCAGGCTCGCCCATGTGCTCGGACCCACTCAACAGGCAATCGCCGCAGCGGTGAGCTGACCTCTGTCACGCTGTCCTGATGGCGGATCAGGTGACCGACCGGACGGCACACCCTGGAGCTCGCTCCCAGCGTGTTCTCGGACTTGATGCTGCGCGCGGACTGGCCATTGTGGCGATGGTCATTGCCCACGGACTCCCGTTCATCAGCACTCGGGTCTCGGACTCCGCCATGTTCGTGCTGCATCAGGTCAACGACCTCGCCTCACCGCTCTTCGCCCTGGTCATGGGGGCTGCAGCGGCGTTGGCCTTCGCCCGCGGGAGTGCGTCACGGGGGATCGCGCGTTCGGTCACCAAGGGTTTGGCACTGATCCTGCTTGCGGTGGGGCTCGAGCAGCTCGACCACTGGGTGGCGGTGATCCTGCACATCCTGGGACTCCTCCTCATGGTCGGCACCCCCCTGCTCCTTCTGGGCTCGCGATGGCTGCTCGGGCTCGCGGCGGCCCTCTTCGCTGCCGGGCCATGGGTGATCGAGGGACTCACGCGCGCAGCGGGAGGGGTCGCCGGCAGCCAGCCAGTCACAACGATCTGGGCGACGAACCCGCTGGTGCAGTGGTTGGTGCTCAACCCGCACTACCGAGTGCTGACCCTCCTGCCTCTCTTCCTCGTGGGCGCTGTGCTCGCTCGGCGCGGGGTGGGCGACGAGCGCACGTCATGGTGGTGCGCACTTGCTGGGCTGGCCATGGTCTGGGCAAGCTTCGCCGCCGGGCTCATGGGGCAACCGGTCGTCTTTTCAGGTGACTTCCCGGATCAGGTGCAGGAAGACGGACTGGCGCTCGCGGCATACGGGATGGTCATGGCGACCGGCGTCGTCGGCGCACGAGGGAAGTCTCTGTGTGCCGTGCAGCGCCCGCTCGCGCTCATCGGCCAGGTTGCGCTCTCGCTCTACGTGGGTCACGTCCTGCTGTTGGTGCCCCTCATCGCGCGCTTCCCCCAAGGTGGCTGGCTGGCGATGGCGATCCTGCTCGCGGTCTCGCTGGTCACGGCTTGGGCCTGGGCCCGGTTCGTGGGTCAAGGGCCGGTGGAGTGGGTGTTGGAGCGAGTCTCGCCCTCGCGGCAGGTGCGCCACGTGGGCATGGCGTGAGCACTCTCACCGCCTGAGGCCCTGTCTCGAGCGGTGGCTCGCGGGTAGTGTCCAACGCATGCCCGAAGACCGCTCTGCCGAGCCGCTGTCTGCTGCCGCAGCCCCCTCCCGTCCCGAACGCGACCGACCGTGGGTCATGCGCACGTATGCCGGCCACTCCAGTGCAGCTGCCTCGAACGCGCTCTATCGACGCAACCTCGACAAGGGCCAGACCGGGCTTTCGGTCGCCTTCGACCTGCCGACGCAGACGGGCTACGACCCGGACCACGTCCTGGCGCGCGGCGAGGTCGGCAAGGTCGGCGTGCCGA
>JBDSIV010000128.1:0-13966 GCA_039917755.1 Knoellia sp.
GGTGGCTAAACTTTGGCCATGGATGTTCTCGCACGGCACAACGTGCTGATCTCCGGGCCCAGCGACGCACCACCCATGGTCTTCGCCCACGGGTTCGGGTGCGACCAGAGCATGTGGCGCCACGTCGCCCCGGCGTTCGCCGACCGTCATCGGGTCATCACCTTTGACCACATCGGGGCCGGGGGGTCCGATCGCTCCGCCTATGACCCGGACAAGTATGCGGACCTGAGCGGGTATTCCTCTGACGTGCTCGAGATCGTGCGTGCGCTCGACCTGCACGACGTCGTGTTCGTCGGGCACTCCGTGTCAGCCATGATCGGTGCTCTCGCCGTGATCGAGGAACCGGAACGCTTCAGCAGTCTGGTGATGGTGGGCCCGTCACCTCGGTACATCAATGACGTCGAATACACCGGCGGCTTCTCTCGGCAGGACATCGACGAGCTCCTGGAGGCGCTCGCCAGCAACTACCTTGGGTGGAGCTCCGCGATGGCTCCGGTGATCATGGGCAACCCCGACCGTGCCGACTTGGGCGCTGAGCTCACGGCGAGCTTCTGCAGGATGGATCCCGACATCGCGCGCCAGTTCGCGAGGGCGACGTTCCTGTCCGACAACCGCCGAGATCTCCGACACGTGTCCGTCCCAACGCTCGTCCTGCAGTGCAGCGACGATGTGATCGCTCCGGAGTCGGTCGGCACCTTCGTTGCCGCTGCGATCCCCGACGGCACGCTCGTGAAGTTGAAGGCAACAGGACATTGTCCCAACCTCAGCGCACCCGTCGAGACGATCGCTGCCATCGACGAGTTCCTGCGGCGGCGGGAAGCGGCCTAGCCGTGTCCGTCGAGCACGCTTCGGAGGCTTTCCGGGAGGCATTGCGCGAAGACGATGCCGAGTTGTTGTACGAGCAGGCTCCCTGTGGATACGTCTCGACGGACGGGGACGGACGGATCCTCAAGGTCAACGCGACCCTGAGCAGATGGCTCGGCAGTGATGGCACGGGCCTCATCGGTCGTGCCTTTGTTGAGCTCCTGACTCCGGGGAGCCGGATCTACCACGAGACCCACTACGGCCCGATGCTGCGGATGCAGGGTTTCGTGCGCGAGATCGCCGCCGACATGGTGAGGACCGATGGCAGCCGGTTGCCGGTCCTGATGAACGCCACCATGGTGGAAGTCCCGGGCAGCGCGTCCCACGTGGTCCGCCTGGCGATCTTCGACGCGACCGAACGTCGCTCCTACGAGCGCGAGCTCGTGCTGGCTCGTGACACCGCGCGCGCGGCCGAACTGCGCGCCGAGTCACTGACGCGCACGTTGCAGAGGAGCTTCGTCCCACCGACGGCGCCGGACGTGCCAGGTCTCGCCATCGCCACGGCATACCGTCCTGCCGGCGACGGGTCAGAGGTTGGAGGCGACTTCTACGACATCTTTCCGGCGGGTCCTCGGGATTGGGTCATCACCCTCGGCGACGTGAGCGGCAAGGGTGTGGAGGCCGCCGTCATCACCACCATCGCCCGGCACACCCTCCGGGCGCTGACAGTGCTCGGCCATGAGCTGACCGAGGTCCTTGGCGGGGTGGACCAAGTCATCGCCCAGCACGAGACCGACAAGTTCTGCACGCTCCTTGTGCTCCGCCTTCGGCGCAACGAAGACGGCTGGACAACAAGCCTCGCCGTCGGCGGACACCCTCCTCCGCTACTCCTTCGTCCACAATGCGAGCCGCGCCTGCTCGACGCACGGGGCCCGGCGCTGGGCCTGATGCCGGACGTCGTGTTCACCGAGGAAGAGGTGGAGCTGCGGTCTGGTGACACGCTGCTCCTCTACACCGACGGGGTGACCGAAGCTCGCCAGGGCGAGGCATATTTCGCCGACGAACGGTTCATGGCGTGGGCAGCGGCGCAGAACTCGGACGACCCTTCGCTCGTCGTCGACTCGTTGCTCGACGAGGTGCTCCAGTTCCAGGCGGGCAACCCCCGGGACGACATCGCGGTCGTGGCCGTCAGATTCGCGTGACCACTGAACCAGCGGCGTGCGGGTGCGTGATGAGGTCGGGTGTCATTCGCTGGTCACCGAGGAGTTGGCCCTCGGGTCGATCCAGCGCTGCGGCGAGGTCCTGGGGTTGCACTCGAACCTGGAGACGTTTCCTTCGTTGAGTCAGCCCCAGGTCCTCTCAGGGCATACCGAGCGGTGGAGACGTTCAGGGTTTCCTCAGGAGGGCACTGCGACCGTTCACCCATGACGACAACCGAATTCGCTCCACGCCGCGCCATGCTCAACAAGGTGCCCGAGGTCACGGTGTACTTCTGGATCATCAAGATCCTGTGCACCACCGTCGGTGAAAGCTTCGCCGACTATGTCAACGAGACTCTCGGCTTCGGCCTCGGCAAGACCACCGTGGTCTTCTCCGCGGCCCTCATCGCCGTGCTCATCGTGCAATTTCGCCTGCGGGCCTATGTGCCCTCCGTCTACTGGCTGGCCGTGGTCCTCATCAGCGTGGTGGGCACCTTGCTCACCGACAACCTCACCGATGGGGTGGGAGTGCCGCTCGTGGTGAGCAGCGTGGTTTTCGCCTTCGCTCTCGCTGTCGTCTTCGCGATCTGGTACGCCCGCGAGCACACCCTGTCAATCCACTCCATCGTCACCACTCCTCGCGAGGCGTTCTACTGGCTCACCGTGCTCGTGACCTTCGCCCTTGGAACGGCCGCCGGAGATTGGACGCTCGAACTCACCGGTTGGTCGGCAGGCCCAGCGGTTCTGCTGCCGCTCACCCTGATTGCCCTGGTGCTGGCTGCGTGGAAGATGGGGGCCGGCCCCATCCTCTGCTTCTGGCTGGCCTACATCCTCACCCGTCCGCTGGGCGCCAACATCGGCGACTTCCTGGCCTCCGCGCCTGCCGACGGCGGCGCCGGTCTGGGCACCTTGGGCACGAGCATCGTCTTCCTCGCGACGATCCTGGCTGTCGTGGTCTACCTCAGCGTGACCCACAAGGACCGCATCGAGCGAGCTGCTCAGAACAGCGCTCCGACTCGTGTTCTGGCTGACGACCTCGTCGGCTGAACCCCCTTGCCGGCGCGATCGGCACAACCCAAAGAACCGATGACCCCGCGCTCACGAGCGCGGGGTCATCGCTCTGTCGCTGCCTGGCGGTGGAGGACCTCCAGGCAACGACGGTCAAGCCCGCAGCGAAAGGGGGCGCTGCTCAGGGCCGGACCGCCATCGACCTGAGGCCGACCCGAGGCAGGGGGAAGGGGGCGACCGTCGGGCGAGGGGGGAGGGCGCCAACAGTGCGAACACTGCCGGGCGTCGAGGCGTGGCGTTCATGCGGCGAACCCGGGTTCGGGACGATGGAGGCCGACCAAGAGGTTGTCGACGGCGCCGGCTCTCACATAGGCCGCACCGTTGAGCGCGCGCACGTCCGACCAGTCGAACGCTGGTCGGAGCTGATGGTTGTGCAGCACCATGCGTCGGCGCACGGCCTCATCGGCGCAGAGACGGGCCAGGTGCTCGGCCAGGGCCGTGTCACTGTCCGCGAGCAGTCCGTCGACGTCATGGGTGACGAACTCGGTGATGCCGGTGCCGGAACGCGCCACGACGGCCAGACCAGCCGCACGAGCCTCCAGCGCGGCGAGCCCGAACGACTCATGGGTCGCTGGAGCGATGAACACCTCGGCTCGTCGATAGAGGTCGCGCAACTGTGCGTGAGTGATGTCCCCGGGAGTGTGCACCCAGTCCGCGAGCCCGAGTTGGCTGAGCCGTCGGCGCACCGATCCCATGAGCGGACCGTCGCCGACGAGGACGACCTCGACGGTGACATGGTCGGGAACGTGCTTTCTCATCCGGTGAAGTGCCGAAACTAGTTCCAGGGGCCGCTTTCGGCTCGCCATGCGCATCACCGATACCAATGTCACGACGTCGGTATGCCGGAAGGGCGCCGTGGGTGCCCAGTAGTCGACGTCGACGGCGTTGGGCACGACAAGAACATCGCGTCGGCCGAGGGCGCGACGCACGGGTCCGGCAGCGACCTCGCTCACGGCTGCCCACTGGATCGGCAGATCGGTCCAACCCCGCAGGGCGGCTGCACCCCTGAAGAGCGGCCAGGCGCTACCCCACACGGAATGCACCGTGGCGACGGAGGGGACACCACTTCGGGCGCCCGCTTCCACGGCCCGCAGCGCGAGCGGCGACAGTGCCGAGACGTGCCCGTGCACGACGTCGGCGCGGGCGACCAACGACGCCAGCGCGCGTGGATCCCGGCATACCTCGATGTCCGTCGAAGGCGGCGTGAGCGATTGGCGGTCGGGAGTGCGAGTGAGGACCGTGACCTCGTGGCCGACGGCTGCCTGACTGTGCGCCAAGGTCCGGACGAGCACCTCGATGCCACCGACGGTTGGGGCGTAGGTGTCTGTCGTGTGCAGGATTCTCATGACGCCACCGCAACCCGGTTGCGCGAGTCGTTGCGAGGGCGCAGGGCCAGCCAGCACCCGAGCCACACTCCACCGACAGGAATCTCGAGAAGGAAGATGAAGGCGCGATAGAGCAGGACTCCCGCGGTCACCCCAAGCGGGTCAGCACCACACGCAATGAGAGTCGCGGCGGCACCAACCTCGGCGAACCCGGCCCCACCGGGTGTGAGGGGGATGAGACTGAGGAGGCGGTCTGCGGCCAAGGCGGCCAGCACGGCATACACAGGCTCGGTCAGTCCCACAGCGCGCAAGCAGAACCAGAGCAGGACACCCTGCAAGGCGACATAGCCGAGCATCCCTGTCGTCAACTGGCCCCAGCGAGTGAGCACCACCTCCCGGACACGATCGCGGGCACTCAGGAGGTCGTCCTCGCGGGCGCAAGTGCTCTCACTGCGACGTCCCAGTCGGCGGGCCACGTGAGCAACGGCGCGCACGACCGCGTGTGCCAGCTGGTCGCTGCACAGGACACCAGCGGTGAGCCCCAGCACGAAGACCACCAGAGCTGATCCCACCACCGCGCCGGAGCGCAGGGCGCTTGTCGGGAGGACGCCAGCTCCTGTCATGAACACCACGGCAACGACCGGAAGGGCCAGCTTGGCCAGGACGTCCCAGATGTTCGTCACGACCACGTACGTCGCGTACGAGCTCTTGCGGAAACGCCAAGCGCGGACCATCGACAGGTTGAGGGCGAGGCCGAGCGCGCCACCGAAGGGAACGACGTTGGACACCGCACTGCCGGTGAGGCTGAGGGTCAGGGCGCGTCGCCGGCTGAGGCCGGGGAGGGCGGCGGTGAGGACGAAGGAGTGGGCGAGCAGACCTGCCAGCCACACTGCGGCCAGCCCCAGAGCGGCCCGCAATGAGATGGTGCCGAGCATGCCGCTGATGGCTCCCCAGCTCACGCCGGCGACCTTCGGCAGGACCCACCACAACGTGGCCAGCGCGAGGCCCAGAGCGGTGGCTGCCCGCACAGGTACGGACCACCGTGCCGCTGTCGCGCGCGGCGAGGGTGACGTCCGTCCGTCCATGAGTTGCTCCCGGTGGCCTGTGTGGTTCGACGGGGACACCATGACTCGCGGCCCCTGAACAATTCCTGAGAGGAGGGTTGACCTCAGGAATCGTTCAGGATCGCGGGGCGAGAGTGGGGCACATGACTTCCCGAACCGACCGTACGCTGTCACCCTCCGTGGCTGGCCGCGGCCCGCTGATTGCTGCGTCGAGCGTGACGGTCGCGGCCCTGGCGGCTGCGGGCGCCCTCGTTGATGGAGTTGGCGAGAATGCCGATCTGTCGAGCTACGACCCGGGAATCACGTCCTCGGTGGCGGTCCTGCGGCGCCCCACCCTGACGATTGTCGCCGAGTTGGCCAGCCTTGTCGGGAGCGAGGTCTCTGTGGGCCTGCTGAGTCTCTTGGTCCTGGGCTGGCTCTGGTTTGCGCGAAAGGATCGGGCCCGAGCCGTGCTTTTTGCTGGTGCGATGGGGGTGGGCGTCGTGATCACCCTGGCGGGCAAACACCTCATGCAGCGCAGCCGCCCACCAGCCGGTTTCGTCGTCGGGCCGATCGACACCGGGTACTCCTTTCCTTCCGGTCACACCCTCTTCTCGACCGTCTTCCTCGGACTCGTGGTCATGGTGCTCATCTGGCCGGCGGTGAGGCGCGGCGCTCGGATCGCGGCCGTGCTCGGAGCCGTCCTCGCGAGCCTGCTCGTTGGGGCGAGCAGGGTCTATCTCGGCTATCACTGGACCACTGACGTGGTTGCCGCTTGGATACTTGGTGTCGCCGTTCTCGCGGCGACCGTGGCCGTGGCGTCACCAGCATTGGCTACCGTGACGATGATCTTGAAGAGGTTCGGCCTGGATACCGCCACACCCGGCGAGACGAAGCCCGACCACGACTCTGCGAAGGACAGTCATGCGAGTCCTGCTCGTTGAGGACGAGAAGGCCCTGGCCGAGACGGTCCGTCGCGGGCTGACGAACGAAGGCTTCGTCGTCGATGTGGCCCACGACGGGGTCACGGGCCAGTGGATGGCCACCGAGAATCCCTATGACGTCATCGTGCTCGACATCATGCTGCCGCGTCGCAACGGTTACGAGGTGCTGCGCAATCTGCGCGCCCTGAAGGTGTGGACGCCAGCCATGATGCTCACCGCCAAGGATGGTGAATACGACCAGACGGATGCGTTCGAGCTCGGTGCCGACGACTACCTGACCAAGCCGTTCAGTTTCGTCGTGCTCGTCGCGAGGCTGCGGGCGTTGGTCCGTCGGGGCGCCCCCGCGCGCCCGGTGGATCTCACCGTCGGTGGTCTGACGCTCGACCCCAACAAGCGCACGGTCAGCCGCAACGGTCATCCGATCGCCCTCACGGCCAAGGAGTTCTCTGTCCTGCAGTTCTTCATGCGCCACCCCGAGGTGGTGCTCTCGAAGGCCGAGATCCTCGACAACGTCTGGGACCATGCCTTCGACGGCAGCGACAACATCGTCGAGGTCTATGTCGCCTACCTGCGACGCAAGATCGACCTTGCATTCGGTGTCACGTCGCTGGTGACCGTGCGAGGGATGGGCTATCGCCTCATGGCTGTCGAGGGTGGCGACCCCCGCCAAGACTCTCGGGAGTCTGTGGAAGCCTGACCTCGAAGCGGCACTGACCCTGTGGTGTCTGCGTTGCCTCCACGGTGCCGTGGTGTGCCTCCACGATGGTGCGGACGATCGCGAGGCCGAGCCCGCTTCCTCCGGTGTCGCGTTCTCGAGACGCCTCAAGGCGGGCGAACCGCTCGAAAACCGCCTCGCGTTCGTCCTCGGGCACCGGTCGCCCTTCGTTGTCAACGGTCATCACGACGGCGTCCCCCACGGGGTGCACCGCGAGAGCCACGCCTCCCGTCGTGTGCCGCATAGCGTTGTCGACGAGGTTGCGCAGGGCTTGGGCCAGCTTGAGCCGGTCTCCGATGATCCGGGCGGCCGAGATGGAGGCTGTGACCGGACCCGTGCCGGTCGCCCGCAACCGCCGAACCTCGCTCTCCACCAGGTCATCAACGTCCACCTCCTCGAGGGTGAGCGGCACCCCGTCATCGGCCTTGGCCAGGGTGAGCAGGTCCTCGACGAGATGTTGCATCCGCAGGACTTCACCACGGACGACGGCGTCACGCGCAGGGTCGTGCCCGCCCTGGCTGTCCGAGATCTCCATGACCGCCCGGATGGTGGCGAGGGGACTGCGCAGCTCGTGGGATGCGTCGGAGATGAAGCGGCGGGTTGTGGCGTCGGCGCGCTCCAGACGATCGAGCATGACGTTCATGGTCTCGGCAAGGCGGGCGATCTCATCGCCGGAAGGGGGCACAGTGAGATGGCCGCGACCCCTCACCCGGGTGATGCGAGCGACCTCGCTGCGGATGCGCTCAACTGGTTCGAGCGCCTGTTTGAGGATGCGGTTGATGAGGAACAGGAGGATGAGCAGCAGGGCGGCGGCCCCCAGGACGAGTAACACAGTGGCTGTGCGCACCGTGGTCGCCTCGACCTCCAGGGGATTGGCAACAACGACGACGTATGCCGTGCCTGCCGGATCCTTCACGCCTTGCGCGACGAGCGCGTGCGGCTCTCCGACCTCGCCGCGAAGGGCGGTCTCCTGGCCGACGTCCACGACACCCGGTTCGGGGCGGAGCTTGGTGACCGGTGTCCTTGCCAGCGCCGGCTCCGAGGACGCCACCACCTGCTGCTCGCGGTCGAGGATCTGCAACAACGAGCCCTTGCTCGTCACAGTGTCCAGGGCTTCGCTCGCGGGCAGTTCGCCGGAGGCGATCGTCTTGGAGATCTCGTCTGCGTGGGTGCGCGCGGAGTCCTGTGCGGTGCTGTAGAGGATCCGGTCCAGCGCGACGACAAAGCCGAACACGCCGAGGACGATGGCCACGGTCACGGCCGCTGTGGACACGACGAGGACTCGGCGTTGCAATGACCAAGTGTTCCAACGTCTCACGCGATTGCCCTGTCCGTTTGAGTGCGCAGGCAGGCTAGCAGTGGTGGGCTCAGGGGCGCCTGAAGGGAGTGCGAAGAGCCGCTTCCGAGGTTGGAGCATTGGGTGAATTTTGTTCGGCTGCAACGGAATTCCACTGGTCATGCGCTCCCGACAATTGTCAGCCATCCCCATTGGCATCGAATTCTTTGCAGAAAAAGTCGTGGAAACGAATTTTTGGAAATCCATATACAAGGGGAGCAGGGGGCGCGTACATTCAATTTCCGCAGGAACGGAAGTTTGCCCTCCAGCGACGTAGGGGCCCTCCACCATCAGGGCGCCTCGGCAGTCCGCCGGAGATTCGTGAGCCGATTGGGTCGGCCCACGCGCGTGTGCCGCTGCAGGGTTGCGACCGCGCACACTGAGGTAGTTGTGATGACGGAGACCGTTCGCGATGACATCGGCCGGAGTGGTGACACGGGTTGCAGCCGTTGCTGCGGCGCTGTCGATGATCACTGCCGTCAGCATCACACCGGCCAATGCTGTGGAGCGGGTTCACGGGGACCACCTGACCGCCGCGAGCACGGCCCCCACCCAGACTGGCAAGAGCATCACCTCGGCAGACATCGGTGCCGTGAAGGGTGCGGCCGCCGATCAGTGGCCGGGCTGGGACGTGTCCGGTGCTTCGATTGTCATCGGCGATCTGCCGGGCAACACCCTCGCGGTCGCGTCCGGCAACACCATCTCGGTGGATGCGGACGCTGCCGGCTGGGGGTGGTCGGTCAGCGGAAGCCCTGACTCCGGCACGATGGACCTTTTCACGGCTCTGGCGCACGAATACGGACACGTCGCCGGATTCGAGCACGGCTCAGGTCTCATGGCCAGCACTCTGGGTGCCGGCGAACGTCGCTACAACAGCGCCGATCGCAAGTACCCACCCAAGCCTGAGCCCGTTGTGGCGCCCGCCCCTGAACCAGTTGCTGTTCCCGCGCCAGAGGCCAAGAGCGCGGCTGCTCCTGACCCCGCCCCGGCTGACCCCGCACCGGCTGACCCCGCGCCGACGGACCCCGCACCGGCTGACCCCGCACCGGCTGACCCCGCGCCGACGGACCCGGCACCGGCAAACCCGGGCCCTGGTGACCCGGCACCGGCGGAGGCAGGGTCCATCGACCCAGTGCCCGCCTCAGCAGCACCGGCGGCCCCGGCCCCTTCAGTGACCACCACTGGCCAGGATGAGGACTCCACGCTCGCTCCGACGACTGCAGCTACAGCGACGGCTCAGAACACCTCCACCGCCCCAGCGCCCGCTGAATCGACGCCCGCAGTGGTGGACCCGGCGGTCTGGACTCTGCAGATGGCCGGCACCACCGCACGACTGATCTTCAACGCCGACGGGACGGTCACCTTCGGCGGCCAGACTCGCTCAGTGGCCGGACTCTCGACGATCGTCGTCACCGGCACCTCCGGTGACGACGCGTTCACCGTCGATCGTGGGTCGAGCAACCCCGCCATCCGCGTCGTCTTTGATGGGGCAGCCGGCTATGACACCCTCGCCACCGCGGGGGCCGCCTCGAGTGCTACATCTCTTGCGGCCGACCAACACTCCGGTGTGCTCTACCTCGACGCCACGGTGATCGAGTACCTCAACATCGAGCCGATCGTGAACTCCGGCGACACTGCCGATGCGATCTTTGACCTTGGCAGCTCCGACAACGGCGACGCCGAACTCCAACTCGTCGCCGGCCAGCTCACGCTCAGCGGAGCGGGCTTCGAAACGGTCTCCTTCTCCGCGCCGTCCTCGTCTTTGACGATCCGTGGTGGCGGCGGGATCGACCAGCTCACCGTCATGGGTGCGATCGCACTCGGCATCGCCAACCTCATCATCCAGATGGAGCGCATCATCCTCGCCGACAACGCGGCCATCACCACGAGCGGGAGCGTCTCGCTCGAGGCTGGGGCCACGGCGAATGGTGGCCCCACATTGGGTTGCGTGGTTGCTCTGGCAACGCACTGTGCGGACGCGGCGGTCGACGTCAACGGCGGAGACATCTCTGCGCTTTCGGTGAATCTCAGCGCCACGTCGACCGTGACACCCGACGCAACGCATGCCACGGCATACGGCATCGTCGTTGACTCGCAGGCGCGCGTCAGCATCACCGGCAACGCCAAGATCAACGCGACCGGAATTGTCGGACTGAGCGCCACCTCGACCGTCGGGCCCGTGGCGTTGGTGAAGGACTATGGCGATGTCGCCGTCATCACATCGCAGGCCACAGTCACGCTCGGGGACACGGCTGTCGTCATAGGCGGCGCCGACGTCACGATGACGTCGACGTCCACTGTCACTGCGGGCGCGACGCCGGGGTCGGCGGGCAAGACCGAGGGGGACGCGGGCTCGCCTGGAGGGTCCAACTTTGACGCCGCGGTCGCCATCATCACCGTCACCGCGACGACCATCACGAAGGTGACGGACACGGCTCGCCTGGCCGTCACCGGCAACCTCGACCTCACCGCAACCAACACTGCGACGCTGACGGCCCTCGGTGACGCCACCGGCGCGACCTCCGGCGCGGGCATCGCAGTGGTCAACCTCAACCAGATCACGGAGAGCTCGATCGACTCGACGAGCCCCACCGCCACGACGACCGGCGGGAAGCTGACCCTCAGGGCGGACTCCGAGGCCACCCTGTCGGCGACAAGCAAGGCGAGCCCGGGTGGCTCTACCCAGAACGACAAGGCTCCCAACGACAGCTCGCGCGGCAAGGACCAAGCGAAGACGGCAGAGGGCAACATCGGCGTCGTCGGCGCATTGTCGGTGAACGTGGTCAACGGTGCGACGCGCGCGCACATCAGCGGCGCCAAGGTCAACGCGGGGCAGAGCCAGACCGTGCACGCAGCATCCAAGAACACCGCGACAGCGACGGCAGACGGTAGCGCCACCTCCTCGGGTGCCGTCGGTGTCGGTGTCGCCGTGGCGCTCAACCTCATCAGTCTGGTGACCGAGGCCTTCCTCGATGGGGGTGCCACCCTTGGCAGCACGGGTGTCGTCGTCGAGGCACTGGGGCCGGTTGCCGACAAGAACGCCTTCACCGCCACGGCAACCTCAGGCGCCGCGGGGAGCTCCAACGTCAGTGCGGCGGGCAGCCTCGCCCTCAACCTCATCACCAGTCGCACCCTCGCCACCGTCCGTGGTCTCGGGGCGATTCTCGGAGGCGCCGACCTCTCGACGACGGCCAGGGCCAACAACGAGAACACGGCGAAGGCCGGAGCGAAGCAGGACGGAACGGGCGCCGTCGGCATAGGAGTATCCGTGGCGCTCGGCATCATCAACACGACGGTGCGCGCAGGGCTCGACGTGGGCAATGTCCTCCTGGGGGCGAAGAAGCTCATCATCAACGCGACGACGACCGACGCGACGACGACCGAAGCCGAGGGTGGTGCCGCGGGTGGAACCAGCGTGTCCGCGCTCGGTGTCGTCGCCATCACGATCTCCAACGTCGCGACGAGCGCGTCCATCCTCGCCGGCAATGCACTCACCACCCTGGGCGACATCATGGGCACTGCCACCCAGACGGCGACCGCCGAGACGTCGGCCAAGGGCTCCACCACCGCGGGGTCCGGGGCCAGCCTGGCAGCCGCGCTCTCCTTCGGCCTGACCTCCGCAAACCATGTCGTGGACTCGTCCCTCTATCGCAATGTCACCACCAGTGGGTCGATCACGATGGCCGCCGATGGGACCTCCACGACGAGCACCACTGCCACGGCGACCTCCGCTGGCGCCAAGGGCGGCGCCAGCACCGGTGGCAAGGACACGACCAACAAGGACACGAAGGAAAAGGGTGACGAGCAGCTCGGCTTCGCCAGCGACAAGTCGAGCACCGCCAGCGGCACGGGCGCCAAGGACGCGAGCACCCCAGCAGCCAAGAATGAGGACGGCGCGACCGTGAGCGTGGCCGCTGCCATCGCCCTGAACCTCGTCACCTCGACGACCACCGCGATCATTGCCCCCGCCATCGTGGTCATCGCCACCGGGCCGGTGTCCTTCAAGACCCGGAACAACACCGACGCCAAGGCCGTCGCCGACGGCTCGGCGAGCAACGGCAGCTCCGTGACGATCGGCGCCGCCCTCGCGGTCAACAAGGTCATCCTGCGCAACGAGGCCTCGGTCGGGATCGGCGCCGCGCTCACTGCTGGAGGCCTGGTCCTCGCGGCCCAGATGCGCCCAATCGGTGCTGGTGGAGCGGACACGACGTACGAGTTCCTCGCGGATGCCAAGGCGGGGGCGTCGGGCAGCAGTGGCAATCTCGGGATCGCGGGCGCCTTCGCGATCAATATCGTCGACGCCACCACTGTCGCCACCCTCAACGCCGACGGGAACAACCCGGCGCCGCTTCCGCCGGCGTCACCACTGCCCGGTGTCGTCATCATCAATGCGGGCGCAGTGTCTTTCACCGCAGGATCCAGCTCAAGCTCGACGTCGAAGGGCAAGGCGAGCCAATCGGGCTCGGGCACCGTCGGCATCGGCGCTGGGCTCGGGCTCAACCTCGTCACCGACATCGTCAGGGCGGGCGTGGACCAGGTCCTCACCCCGACCCGCGGACCCCCACTCACGGGGGCCGGTTCACTGACCATCGCAGCAACGAACACCCACAGCATCACCACCAGCGCCGAGTCAGGTTCGGCGGGTGGGTCCGTCAGCATCACCCCGGCCGTCGCCATCACCCTCGCGACCGTCACGACCACAGCCTCGTTCGGAGCCAGCGCCTCCGGTCTGAGCGCCACCGGCGCCATCAGCGCCACGGCCAGCCAGACCGTGAAGGCCACCACGACCGCCAAGGGCGACACCACGGTGGGAAGCTCGGCAGGCATCGGCGTCTCCCTCGCCCTCGCCGTCATTGACGCTCGGGTCGATTCGGGCACGGCCCGCAGCATCGCCGCTGGCGGTGCCGTCTCCTTCGTCGCCACCGGCACTGCCGACGTCAGCACCGTCGCCGACGCCGCCGCCCAGGGAGCGTCTAAGTCCGAGGGCAAGGATGGCGGCGGCAAGGACGTCAACAAGAAGGCCGATGACAACCTTGGCTCGGCCAAGACCACCCAGAACGATGAGACCGGCAAGACGACGGGCACGTCATCGACGCCCAAGGCGGCGAGCGACGAGGGTGGCGGCGCCTCGGTGTCCATTGCTGGAGCCGTCGCCATCAACGTCGTGACGTCGACGGTGCGGGGGTGGCTCGGAACCGGCGTGACCATCAGCTCGGGCGGCGTCGTCACGGTCAGGGCTTGGGGCGACACCGACGTCAGCGCCGACGCCAAGGGGGACAGCGCATCGGATGCCAGCGTCGGCATCGGCGCCGGTGTTGCGGTCAACAAGGTCGACATCGTCACCAGTGCGTTGACCGGCACAGCGACGATCACGGCGACTGGTCTGATCCTCACTGCAGGCATGGCCGGTGGTGACAGCAACGACGTCATCCGACGCTGGACCGGCGGCGCGGACGGCAAGTGGGAGCTCGTCACGGAGGGCAAGGAACTTCCCGGCCCCTCCAAGGACGACCTCGCCTACGTCAAGACCAA
>JBDSIV010000129.1:0-10114 GCA_039917755.1 Knoellia sp.
CCCCGTGTGGAGGAAGTCCACCTCAGCCCCGCCTGTCCGCTCCGCGGGTCGTCGGCACGCCCGCGGGGCGAGGGGCCAAGCATCGATCTGTCCGCTGCCAACCACGCATTGTTGAGAGTCACCATGAAGTAGACGCCCGCTCCCCCGGACCAGTGGGCTGGACGTGGCGAGCTCGAACGTGCCACCGTCGACTCGCCTGGTGTGGTCCGGGCCCGGTGTGTCGGGTCGTGCACCGTCGGCAGGACTGCATCACGCCAGCCGCGTTGCGCTCCACCAGTTCGGGTATTGAGTAACGACCCCATCGTCGAGTCGAGACCACTAAAGGGTTCCCATGTCGCGCTACACGCACTCGACCTGGTGGTATGACTCGCTGTCGGCGGAGCCGATCTACCGAGCCGGCCGCGAGCGCGCCATTCCTGCCCTGCACTTGCAGGAGGGGTCCCGGGTGCTGGACATCGGCTGCGGGACCGGGCTCAACTTCCCGCTCCTGCTCGCGGCCGTCGGTCCACGCGGACAGGTTGTCGGCGTGGACCGTAGCCGCGAGATGCTCGAGGTGGCACGACGCAAGACGGTCCATCTACCGCCGGGGAACGTTGTTCTTCTCGAAGCAGACGCGCAGACGTTCGCACATGCCGCCGCCAGACCGGACGCGCTCGAGGCGCCATTCGACGCGGTGCTCTTCACGTACTCCCTGTCGCTGATGAGCAACTGGGAGGATGCGTGGCAACACGCCACCTCCCTTGTCATCCCCGGTGGTCGCGTCGGCATCGTCGATATGGGGTTGCCCCAAGGCTGGGCCCGCCTGCTCGATCCCGCGGCTCATCTGGCCTTTCTCCTGGCTGGGGCGGACCCCAAAGCCCGTCCTTGGACCCTGCTCGAGTCAACAGCACACGACGTGCAGTCCTGGAGCTTGCGCGGCGGACACATCCAGGTCCGTGCCGGGACGCTCTGACCCACAGGACCCCCACCACGTTCCGGACGCGCTGGTTCGTACCGCGTCGATGGACGCCATCGCGCGCATCATCGGAGGAATGATGATGGCCGCCAACGCGATGATCGCTGCCGCGACGACCAAGACTCTCGATTCTTCACCCCGCTCTACCCACATCGCGTCGGTGTTCATTTCTGCCACCGACATGATGACCTCGATGAAACGCGCCACCACAATCGGCCGGAATTTCAATTTCTTCGCTCTACCAGCCCTGGCGGGAGCACTAGTTCACATGATGGTGGGCAAAATGTACGGCGTGGACTCAGCCAGCGCCTGCATTGGACTTCCCCTGACAGCCGCGATCGTCACACCGGTCACCATCCCCCCAGGCCGACGCCTACTAGGTCGGCGAGGCAGGCCCGGGGCCGTCGTACCTCGACGACAACCGTGGCGCGCACAACCACTGGACCCCCCGCAACACCGTCTTCGCCGCCTCGAACATGCTTCACACCGCTCGGCGGGTGGAGGACGAGGGCGGCGTACCCGCGTACGGAAACGTGACTTCCAACTGGGACCTCGGCAATGCCACGGACCCCAACCCGAAGTACCGATGAATGCCACGCGGAAATCATCAGCAGTCCTCATCTGGCGAGACCGTCCACCCCGCCTCAACGGACCGTCATTGTGGGGGCATCACGCCTGGTAGGTCCTCAGCCACCGTCGATCGATGTACCTCTTGAGTCGCAGGGCTCCGGCGCCGTAGCACCACCAGCGGCCCCGGACAGCCAGCCCGACGCCGTCACCGAGATCAAGAATCGACAGCGCCCGCCGCTGCGGCTGGTAGGCCGGCAGTTGCTCTCCCCGAACACGGGCAAGCAGGCTCTGCAGCAACACTGGTCCCTGCCGCACCCCGTGCACACCGACACGAGGCAGCGGACGTGGAAGGAAGCGTGCACAGTCACCCATTGCATAGATCTCGTCCCGGTCGACATGCTGAAGGGTGGCCCGCACCGGCACCCCACGTTCGTCGCCGAGTCCAAGCTCGGCCAGGAGCGGCGGAGCCGTGAGGCCGGTGGCGAGCAAGGCGACATCGTGCGTCAGCACAGTGCCGTCGTCGCAGTCCAAGTGTCGTTCTCCGAGATGACGCACGAGGCACCCGAGGTGGACGGCTACGCCCCTCGCCCCGAGGACGCGCACCATCCGCTTGCGTGCGCCAACGGGCAGGTCCGCACCGATCATGCTCCCGGCTTCCACCAACCGGACCTGAAGGACGTCCGGTCGCACCGACAGGTGGGCGGCCAGCTCCAAGCCGGAGGCGCCCCCACCCACAACGGTGACCGTGGCCCCTGGATGCCCAAAAGCTCGCAGCCGGGCATCCAGACCGGCAAGGCCGCTCAGCGGCTTCACCCTGAGGACGGCCGGATCAACGTCCATGCCGACCGGAGCCACCACACTGCCGATGTTGAGTGAGATCACGTCGTAGGACAGCTGCTCGCCCTCCGACGTGATTGCAAGCCGCGCCTCCGGATCCAGAGTCTGCAGCGTGCCTTCGTGAAAATCCACCCCACAGGCCTCGGTCAGCGACCGCACATCGATCCGCCCGGCACCCGTGGCCAGCGCACCAGCAGCCGTGGCCGAGACGACACCGCTGTAGTCGAAGAACCTCGGCGCGAGCAGGTGCACTCGGTAGCCGGCGGCGACCAAGTCACCAGCGCGTTGCACGACGTAGAGGTGGGCGTGGCCTGCCCCGACCAAGAGCACGACCGACACTCGAGTACCTCGAATACTAGAGAAGAGAAGAACAAGCACCGCAGTCCAAGAAGAGGGGGTCCCGCGGGGGCTGGCGTGAGATTACCCGATCAGGCTCTGTCCACCAGCGGCCGAGAGGTGTCGCGGGGACGCAGGCAGCGCGATGGAGTCGACCCCATCCGACGGGCCCGACATGCTTCCAGTTCCCGAGGCGGCGACCTGCAACGGCGATCATCGTTGCCGCCGCAGTGGTGACCAAGGACGTTCCCCGGACACGCTCGTCGCCCCGTGTCGCCACAGCGCATCCGCGAGAGCGGATCCAACGCTGAGTCGGCCTACGGATCCAGCCGAACGGACCACGAGTATGGCGCGCTCACCCCTCGATGAAGAGGTCCTGACCGTCGACCGTGCCAGGGTTCTCGTCGATGGCTTCCACCGCTGCTGAGGGCTCACCGTCTCCGACAGGGCGATGGTCGAGGTGCACCCCGGCGATCATGCAGCGCACCGACCCACCGGCCAACTCGATGGTGGGGATGTCGACGGCGATGATCTCGCAGAACTCCTCGATGACAGCCACCTGCTCCGGACGCAGGCTTCGCCGTGCGCGAGCCGACATCGCCATGACGTAGCGGCGCTTGCCCTCTGCGGTGCGTCCACACAGTTCCACCGCATTGCCGGCGAACTCGCGGATCTGCTCCTCGGTCAGTTCGACGATGGCGCGACCCGTGACGGACAACCGCTCGCGCACCTGTTCGCGCCGCTGCTCGTCGGGGATCATCTCGAGCGCGATCATCGCAACGTCGGTGCCGATGCAGGCGATGACGTTGGTGTGATAGACCGGCACGCCGCCGGAGTCCACCGCGTCGAACGACATGGGCTCGTAGCCGAAGTCAGTGCAGAAGCGCTCGAGGACCGCGATGTCGGCCCGGTGGCTGCGCGCCGTGTAGGCCACCCGCGAGACGTGGTCGAGGACCATGGCCCCGGTGCCCTCGAGAAAGATGCCGTCGGGTTCGAGGCCGGAGTAGTCGACGACCGTCTGAACGCGGTAGTCGGACTTGAGCATCTCGAGGATGTCGATGCGACGCTCGTGACGGCGGTTCGAGGCATACATCGGATAGACGGCGATCAGGCCGCCTGCGTGGGTGGACAGCCAGTTGTTGGGGAACACGCTGTCGGGGCGGGTGTGGTCCTCGTCAGCGAAGACGTGGACGGTGACACCGGCGGCACGCAGGGCATCGGCGAGCGCATCCATCTCGGCCAGCGCGGTCGTGGACAGCGCGTCGACCGACTGCCCCGAGGGGACGTCACGTTGGAACGCGTTGTCGGCCGCGGTGGCGGGGTTGGGCATGAACCGTTCAGCACGGATCAAGATGACAGCGGAAGGGGCCTGTGCACTCACTGTCGGAATCTAAACCATGCCCACGCCGATCTCCGATTCCGCTCCGACGGCAGGCTCACTCACCGCGTCAGCGCGAGGGATCCCAGTGCCACCAGCCAGCTGACGAAGCTGCCCACGAGGAAGTATTCGGTCACCTCATCGATCCCATCGCCCTTGATGCTCGTCGTGTCGTTTTTGGCCGACTGAAGCTCGGGGAAGCGGATGAGGCCCTTGGCCGCAATGACGATGCTCGCCGCCGTGATCTGCCCGGCAAGTCCGAGCCCGAGGATGAAGATGCGTTCCATGGGTCCGAGGAGGCGCCCACCCTTGAGTTTGTCGGACGGTTGAGTAGCCTGCGCCGGAGCCGTGTTGGCGGAGGGACGAAGCGCGCCGACACTGACGAGCACCAGGCGCACGATGACGTTGCCGGTCGCAAGGTTGACGGCAAGGAATCCCGTGACGAGGAGCAGCCGATCCACACTGAGGTGGTCGGCGAAGGGCAGGTCCGCCCACGTCAGCCAGGTGCCGAGGGGGCCGTCAGGAGTGGTCGCGAGACCGGACAAGGCCACCAGCACAAGGGCGGTGCCCCCCAGCAGGAGCAGCGCTTCGGCGTGGCCGCCACCGCGCCTGAGTGACCTCTCGGAGAGCATCACCCACCCGGCCAGGGGCACGAGCGCGGCGATGAGCACGATGAGGTCAGCCGTGCCGGTGAGTCCGGCGAGCAGCGCCGCGACGATGACCGTCGCGGCGCCTGCTGGCACAGCCACCCGTCGCACGATCCGGTGGTCAACCGCTCGTAGGAGGTCGCTCACCCCCACACCCAGAAGCCAGACCGCCAGCCACGTCACGGGAGGTCCTTGAGCAGCTCGTGGCAGCGCACGATGACGGCAAGCCCGTCGGCCCGCACCCGCTGCGAGACAGCAGACGCACTGATGCCCTCGGCGGTGGCCAGTTCGCGTTGTGTCATGCCGTCCAGAAGTCCTTTCAGCAGCCGGGCTGACCGCTCTGACAATGAGCCAACCATGTGGTCCTGACACTGCAGAGCGGCCTCCACCGCAAGGGCGGTCCCGGAGTCGTCCCTCTCGCCCAGGGCCAGCCGGTATGCCGTGTGCACGTGTTCCAGCGCAGCGCGCTCTGCGCGCTTCTCCACGTCGATGATGGCCTCGCGAGCCGCCCACCACGCCGGGCCGTCCTTGATTCCGCGGGCCGCGTCCAACGTGGTCGTCGCTCCGCGTCCCAGTCCGTAGCGGCTCTCGGCGACCGGTCGCAGCGCCAGCCGAGCCCGCAGGGCGGCCTCGAGAGCTGCACCGAGGTGCGGATAGACGCCCTGGAACTCATCGCCCACCGTGACCTCCAACGGCTCGACGTGCTCGACCCGTCCGTTCGTGGCGGTGAGGGCTGCCTCGAGGGCACGATGAAGCCCTCGGCGGTCGGTGCTCTGCCTGGACGCGACGACGTCGCCGATCAGGACGACGGGCGAGTTCTGCAGGGGCGACATATCCAGATCATACCTTCATCTACGCGATATTTAGCCTTTTGCTTCATTCTGGACAGATCGACGTATGACCTGAATTCAGTCGGGCTGAAGTTGATGCGCATCTGCGCGACACACCTCCGGCGAAGGGTCCATCATGGTGAGACGGGTGCACTGAGGCCCGTGACGACGGGCAACCCACGGTTTCGGGCCGTGAGGTTTCCGCCGCCTGAGTCACCATCTTTGGGAGGCATCATGAGCGGCACCACATCACCCACCCCGTCAGCGCGCATCGTCCTTGGCGTCGATGGGTCCGCGCACGGCTGGGCTGCGCTGGACTGGGCCGCCGAGCGCGCCACCGACCTCGGGGTGTCGCTGCACATCGTGCACGCCTTCGCCCCGGACATCCCCATGCTCGGCTTCGGCAGCACCGACCAGAGTTCGATCCTGGCCGAGGGCAAGCGGATGTTGGCCACGGCCGTCGCCCGGGCCCACGCCGTCAACTCCCACCTCACCGTGACCACTTCCCTGCCTCCGGGATTCGCCTCGCGCGCCCTCATCGGTGCCTCACGCGACGCCACCATGGTCGTTCTGGGCGCCATCGGTCACGGGCTGCTCAGCCGCGCCACGATCGGTGCCGTCGCGCAACAGGTCGCCGCCCACGCCAGTTGCCCGGTCGTCATCGTGAACCACGAGGACCACAGCGAGGCCACCCATCGGCGCGTCGTCGTCGGTGTGGATGGCTCGCCATCGTCAATGGCCGCCCTGCACACCGCTTTTGACCACGCCGCCAGTCGCGACTGCGACCTTGTCGTCGTGCACTCATGGGAAGCCAAAGGGCCCCAGGACCCAACCTTGCAGTCGGACTCGAGCTGGCCGGCCTACGAGAGCCACCTCGAGCAGGCCGTCGACGACGAGATCGCGGCGAGCAGCGCGAAGCACCCGGCAGTCAAGGTGCATCACGAGGTGGTGCGCAGCTCACCCATCGCCGCCCTCATCCAAGCCGCCGACACCGCCGACCTCGTCGTCGTCGGATCGCGCGGCATCGGCGGCTTCCCGGGGTTGAACCTCGGCTCAGTCTCGAACCGGCTCCTGGGTCGCACGGCCTGCCCGCTCGTCATCGTGCACACTCGGGAGTCGTGAGGTCGCCCCCAGCTGGTCGAGGACAAAGGCCCACTCCCACGCGATCTGCTCCCATGCGGCATAGCGACCGCTGCGGCCACCATGGCCCGCTGCCATCTCGGTGCGCAGCAGGATCGGATGAGTCACCTCGTCGTTCGTCACCGTCGCCCGCAGCCGGGCCACCCACTTGGCTGCCTCGGTGAAGAAGACCCGGGTGTCATTGAGACTCGTCGTCGCCAAAATCGACGGATAGGCCTGTGCTGCAACATTTTCGTAGGGAGTGTAGGCCTTCATCGCAGCATAGACCTCGGGGTCCTCGAGCGGGTTGCCCCATTCCTCCCACTCCCCCACCGTGAGCGGCAGGTCCGGCCGGAGGATCGTCGTCAGGGCGTCGACGAAGGGCACAGCGCCGTGTGCGACGCGGAAGCGGTCCGGCGCGAGGTTGACCACAGCCCCGACGAGCAGCCCACCCGCCGAGCCACCCTCAAGCCCGAGCCGGTCCGGGGCCGCCCAGCCGAGCTCGATGAGCCGGTCGGCGCATGCCACCGTGTCGCTGAACGTGTTGTTTTTGGCGAGAAGCTTGCCTTGGTCATACCAGTGGCGGCCCATCTCACCTCCCCCACGCACGTGCGCGGTCGCATGGACGACACCGCGGTCGAGGAGAGAGAGTCGCGCCACCGAGAAGTAGGGGTCGCTGGAGTGCTCATAGGCGCCGTATGCCGTGAGGAGACCTGCGTTGCTCCCGTCCGGTCGCAGGTCGACCCGGTGCACGACCGAGATCGGCACCAGCGTGCCATCGGCCGCCGTCGCCCACTCACGACGTTGCACGTAGTCCGCGAGGTTGACGCCGCCGAGTACTGGCTGCTGCTTGAGGACAGTGCGCTCCCCCGTCGCGAGGTCCAGGTCGAGGACAGTGCGCGGGGTCACGAACGACTCGAAGGCCACCTGGAGGGCCGACTGTCCCGGCTCAGGGTTGTCGCCCAACCCGACCGAATAGATCGGTTCGTCGAACGACACCGGAACTGGTGCGGCATACCCGGATTCGCTGTGAAGATCGGCGCGGAGCAACGACAGGGCCGTCAGCCCCTCCCGCCGCAACGACAGCACGGCAACCTCATCAAAAGCATCCACACCAAGGAAGCGCTCACCCTCGCCAGCCGTGAGCAGTGGCTGCCACTGCTCGTGGCTCGTGGCGTCAAGGGGTGCCCAGGCCAGGTCGGAGTTCGGGTTGTCGGTGTTGTGGACGATGAGCAGTCGATCAGCAGCGGGCTCGACGTCGTATTCGACACCGTCACGCCGGGGCGCAACGACCCGGAACTCGGCCTCTGGCGTTGTCGCGTCGAGGAGTCGGACCTCGGAGGTCGTCTTGGAGCCGAGCGCGAGAATGATCCACCGGTCGTCACGACTCGAACCGACGCTCATCCAGAAGCGTTCGTCGGGCTCGTCGTGGACGAGGACATCGGTGCTGGGGTCGGCCCCCACGACGTGGCGCCACAGTTGGTGCGGGCGCCAGGCGTCGTCGACGCGGGTGTAGAACAGCGTGCCACCGTCATGGGAGAACTCCACGCCGTAACCAATGCCGGTGAGAGCCTCATCAAGCGTCTCCCCCGTCACCAGGTCGCGCACGATGAGGTCGAAACGCTCATCACCACTGGTGTCGGTCGCGAACGCGAGTCGGCTGTGGTCGGGGCTGACTGACAGCGCACCGATCGAGAAGAACTCGGAATCGCCCGCCTGGATGTTGCCGTCGAGCAGCACCTGCTCGCCCGGAGGAGTCTCGTCTGACGCGATGACCGGCCGCACCACGGCGTCGACGACGGGCACCCGGGCATGGATGCCGTATTGCTGGCCCTCGACCGTGCGCGAGTAATACCACCAAGGACCGGAACGGACCGGGACCGAGAGGTCAGTCTCGAGAATTCTCGACTTGATCTCGCCAAAGATGCTGTCTCGCAACGGTTGCAGGTCTGACGTGCGCGCGTCGGCGTAGGCGTTCTCGGCGTCGAGATAGGCGCGGACCTTGGGGTCCTCGCTGTCGCGCAACCACTCGTAGGGGTCGACGACGCGGTCCCCGTGGTGCTCGCGCACCTGCTCGTGGATGGCCGCCAGCGGCGGCGTCAGGGGGGGTTCCGAAGACAGGTCAGCCACCGGTGAGACACCTCGGACCGAAGAGGACCTTGAGGTCGCCGAAGAGCGACTCACTGGCATTGACGCGCAGGGCGTCGTCGAGCTTGATCAGGGTGACCCTCCCGGGCTTGGTGAGTTTGAGGTGCACCTCGGTGGCGCCGGGGTGGTTGGCGAGAACTCCCTTGAGCTCCTCCATCCGGCCGGTGGTGGCCCGCATGGTGTCGAGAGTGACGACCACGGGACCGCGGGGTCCCTCGGTGATCTCGGGCAGGGTCAGCTCCTGCGCATAGATTGACACGGAGTCGTCGCGCCGGTTGACCTTGCCGCGGACCACGGCAACGACATCTTGCTGGAGCATTGTGGACACGGTGAGATAGGAGCTCGGGAAGAAGAGGCACTCGATTGCACCCTCGAGGTCCTCGACGGTGGCAATCGCCCAGAGGTCGCCCTTCTTGGTGCGCTTGATCTGCAAACCGGTGATGAGTCCTGCGATGGTGACCATCGACCCCTCCGGTTTGCCCTCCTCGGCGCTCAGCGTGGCAATCGCGGTGTCGGCGTGCTGCTGGAGGATGTGCTCGACGCCGAAGAGGGGGTGGTCGGAGACATAGAGGCCGAGCATCTCGCGCTCGAACGTCAGCAGGGTCGACTTGTCCCACTCGACCGAGGGCACTGTCGTGAGGCCCATCATCGTCGAGTCGCCATCGGCTCCATCAGCGTCGTCACCAAAGGCGCCAAAGAGCGAATCCTGACCGATCGCCTCCTGACGCTTGATCGACACGAAGGCGTCGACGTATTCCTCGTGGATCCTCAGCAGTCCCGCGCGCGCCTCGCCCAACCCATCGAAGGCTCCGCCCTTGATGAGCGACTCAATGGTCCGCTTGTTGCACACGACCGCTGGGCACTTGGACAGGAAGTCGCGGAAGGACGTGAATGCGCCCTTCTCCTCGCGCGCACCGATGATCGCCTCGACGACGTTGTGGCCGACGTTGCGAATCGCGGCCATGCCGAACCGGATATCGGTGCCGACGGCGGCGAACCGCGCGACGGAGTCGTTGACGTCGGGCGGAAGCACCTTGATGCCCATACGGCGGCACTCACCGAGATAGAGGGCCGACTTGTCCTTGTCATCGCCAACGCTGGTGAGCAGACCGGCCATGTATTCGGCCGGGTAGTTGGCCTTGAGGTAGGCCGTCCAGTACGACACGAGCCCGTATGCCGCCGTGTGGGCCTTGTTGAACGCGTAGTCCGAGAAGGGGACGAGAACGCCCCACAGGGCTGCGATGGAGGCCTCGTTGAAGCCCTTGGCCTTCATCCCGTTGGAGAAGGGAACGTA
>JBDSIV010000130.1:0-36545 GCA_039917755.1 Knoellia sp.
TCGGCATCGAGCACCTCGCCAAGGTCGTGGCGTGGGCCCGTCAGCATGGTGTCATCGTCGCCAGCGACGAGTGCTATGCCGAGCTCGACTGGCGCACCGATCGTGGCGGATCAACGGCGCCGACGACCCCGTCGATCCTCGACCCGCGCGTGACCGGTGGCTCTCATGACGGCCTGCTCTGCGTCTACTCGCTCTCGAAGCAGTCCAACCTCGCGGGCTACCGCGCCGCGTTCGTGGCTGGTGACCCTGCCCTCGTCAAGCAACTCCTCGAGGTCCGTAAGCACGCCGGGATGATCGTCCCGTGGCCGGTCCAGGTGGCCCTCACGGCGGCGGTCAGCGATGCGGCCCACGTCGAGGCCCAGAAGGCTGTTTACGCCTCGCGTCGAGACGCCCTGATCGAGGGCGTTCGCGCCTTCGGACTCGACATCACCTACAGCGACGCCGGCCTCTATCTGTGGGCCACAGCCGGCGAGGACTCTTGGGCGACCCTGGAGCGACTGGCCGCGCGCGGCATCCTCGCCGCCCCGGGCACCTTCTACGGCGCAGCCGGACGACAACATGTGCGCATCGCCCTCACCGCCACTGACGAACGGATCTCGGCGGCGGCCCAACGCCTCTCTGCGGACTGACTGGACTCTGTTTTCGTCGGCCCCAGCGTCTGGGGTAGCGTCTCAGGTGCGCGAGGGACGCCCACTGCGACCTCGCCCGAGACGTGAGGATTGAAGAGACGATGAGCACAGACGCAGCCACTGGCGCGACCTTCACGGTCCGCGACAGAGAACTGAAGTTTCCCCTCGTGAAGGCAACCGAGGGCAACAACGGTTATGACATCTCTGCCCTCCTCAAGGAGACCGGGGACACGACCCTCGACATCGGCTTCGTCAACACAGCGTCGTGCAACAGTGCGATCACCTACATCGACGGTGACCAGGGGATCCTGCGCTATCGCGGTTACCCGATTGATCAGCTCGCCGAGAAGTCGAACTTCCTTGAGGTGTCCTACCTACTCGTCTACGGCGAGCTCCCGTCCGAGAGCGAGCTCTCCGCATTCACGGAGCGCCTGCGCCAGCACACGATGCTGCACGAGGACCTCAAGGCGTTCTTCAACGGTTTCCCACGTGACGCCCACCCGATGCCTGTGCTGTCGTCCGCGGTCTCCGCGCTCGGGACGTTCTATCAGGACAGCCTCGACCCCTTCGACAAGGAGCACGTCGAGATCTCGACGATCCGCCTCCTCGCCAAGCTCCCGACGATCGCTGCCTACGCCTACAAGAAGAGCATCGGCCAGCCCTTCCTCTACCCGGACAACGAGCTTTCGCTCACCGAGAACTTCTTGCGGATGACGTTCGGTGTCCCGGCGACGGACTATGAGATCGACCCCGACATGGTCAAGGCGCTCGACCAGCTCCTCATCCTGCACGCAGACCACGAGCAGAACTGCTCGACGTCGACGGTGCGCCTGGTCGGCTCGGCGCACGCCAACCTCTTCAACTCGGTCTCCGCCGGCATCCACGCCCTGTCGGGCCCGTTGCACGGTGGCGCCAACTCGGCGGTGCTCGAGATGCTGGGTGGCATCCTTGACGACGGTGGCGACGTCGACACTTTCGTCAAGAAGGTCAAGAACAAAGAAGACGGCGTCAAGCTCATGGGCTTCGGCCACCGGGTCTACAAGAACTACGATCCGCGCGCTGCCATCGTCAAGAAGACGACCGACACCATCCTCAGCAAGGACGGTGTGCGCGACCCGTTGCTCGACATCGCCCTCAGGCTCGAGCAGGTTGCGCTGTCGGACGACTACTTCATCGAGCGCAAGCTCTACCCGAACGTCGATTTCTACACCGGCCTCATCTACAAGGCGATGGGCTTCCCGACCAAGATGTTCACCGTGCTCTTCGCCATGGGCCGGCTTCCCGGTTGGATCGCCCAGTGGCGCGAGATGATCGAGGACCCCGACACCAAGATCGGCCGTCCCCGCCAGATCTATACGGGCGAGCCTGAGCGCGACTACCGCGCCATCAGCGGTCGCTGACGCACGCAGCGTCCGCCAGCCCCACTGCATACGCAAAAGCCCCCGCCCTGCCTCGAGCAGGTCGGGGGCTTTTGCGCGTGGGTCGGCTCAGGCGCGGTGTCGTCCCGCCCCGATGAGTTCGCGCTCCTCGGGCTGGTCCGTGTCCTGGATCCCCGGAGCCTGACTCGGTCGGCCGAGCTTTTCGCCCTCGACGTCGACCTGGGGCAGGAGGCGGTCGAGCCAGCTCGGCAGCCACCAGGCCTTGTCGCCCATGAGATACATGAGCGCGGGGATGAGGGTCATGCGCACGATCACGGCGTCGAAGAAGACGGCCGCAGCGAGTGCGAAGCCGATCGACTGGATGAGGGGCTGATCCTGGAGTATGAACGCGGAGAACACCGAGATCATGATGGCCGCAGCCGCAGCGACGACCCGGGCACCGTGGCGGAACCCGTCGACGATGGCTTCGCGTGCCGTTTCACCGTGGACGAAGGCCTCACGCATGCGGGTCACGAGGAACACCTGATAGTCCATCGCCAGCCCGAAGACGATCCCGATGACGAGGATCGGCATGAAGCTCATGAGCGGTGCCCCTTCGAACAGACCGCCGACACCCTCTTGGAACACGAGGATCGTCGTGCCCAAGGTGGCGAGCACTGACAGGAGGAACCCGAGGGTCGCCGTGAGAGGCACGAGGATCGAGCGGAACACGATCATGAGGAGGATGAACGCGAGACCGATGACCACCGCGAGATAGGGCACCAGGGCGCTCTGCAGCTTCTCGGAGACATCGGTCTGGATCGCAGTGAGGCCGGTGACGCCGACCGTGGTGCCTGTCTGGCGCTCGATGCCGGCGCTGCTCTGACGCAGGTCGTCGAGCAGGGTCAGGGTGGCTTGGTCGTCGGGGCCACTCTTGGGGGTGATCAGCACTTGGGCGCCGGAACTGTCCTCATTCATCCCGATGATCTGGGCGTTGGCGACGTCGGTCTGCCGTGCCGCCCACTGGACGACGTCCCCATAGGCGCCGGGACGTTGCTTCGGGTCGCTGATATCGCGACCGTCCACGACGAGGACGAGGGGGCCCTGACGACCGGCACCGAACGCGTCGGTCGCGAGGTCGGCAGCCTTGCGTTGCGTCGTCTCGATCGGTGAGGTGGAGTCCGAGGGCAGTGCGAGGTGAAGGTCCTTGATGGGGATGGCCAGGCCACCAAGCACGACGATCGCGAGGACAGCGACCAGGGCCGGGGCGCGGCCGATGAAGCGAGCCCACCGCACTCCGTTGTTGACCACGTCACCGCCGTCGTTCTTCTGCTTGCGAATGCGTCCGGCGAACGCCTTGCCCTTGAGCATGCCCAGGATGGCAGGCGTCAGGGTCAGCGCGATGAGCACCGACACGAGGACGGTGGCAGCAGCGGCCAAGCCCATGGCCGTGAGGAACGGGATCTTCACGAGCGCGAGCGCGGCCAGCGCGATGATCACTGTGAGCCCGGCGAAGACGACGGCAGAACCTGCGGTGCCGAGTGCGCGACCGGCGGCCTCTGCCCGGTCGTCCGTGTGCCTGAGCTCGCTGCGGTAGCGGCTGAGGATGAACAGGGCGTAGTCGATCCCCACGGCCAAGCCGAGCATCGTGGCCAAGGTCGGGGTCATCGTGCCGAGGTCCCAGAACGCTGTCGCAGCGATGACGAGCAGCGAGCCGATGCCGACACCGATGAGGGCGGTGAAGATGGGCAGGCCCGCTGCCACGAGGGAGCCGAAGGTGAGGATGAGGACGAGGGCGGCGATGGCGATGCCGATGAGTTCGGAGGTGCCACCAGGGGGAGTGAAGCTCTGCATGCCGGCACCGTTGACCTCCGCGGTCAGGCCCTGATCACGCGCGGTGCCGAGAGCGGCTAGCACGGCGTCCTGGGTGGCCGGCTCGACGTCGGTGACGGTCTTGACGTCAAAGCTCCACGTGATGGTGCCGATGCGTCCGTCAGTGCTGAGGGGTGAAAGGGCGGCGGCGTTCGCCTCGGCCTGAGCGGGCGGCGTGCCCTGCTCGGTCGCAGCCGTGAGCATCTGCTCTCGCTGCCCGGCTGCGGCTGCGACCGGGCTCACGAGTTGCGCGGCACCCGGCGTTCCCGCCTGCGGCATCTGCGGCAGTTCCTTGAGGTGGGCGATGAGGTCATCGACCTTGGCGGCGTTGGTCGGGTCAGAGAGTTTCTCGCCCTGTGGTGCGGCGATGACAACGGTGACAGTGGCCTGATCAAACGCGTCGCCGGTCTGGGGGAACAACTCCTGCTGGAGCTGCTGCGCCTGCTCCGAAGGGATACCGGGGATGGAGAACTTGTCAATCATCGGCTTGGAGATCGTCGTGGCCACGCCACCGATGGTGACGAGCGCGACGAGCCAGGCCGCGAGAAAAGAGGGCCAACGACGGTATGCCGTCCGGCCCAATCGATACAGAAAAGTCGCCATGGCGAAGCTGCTCCTTGGTGGAGGTGGGGGAAGTGGTCAGCGTGAGCGAGTGCGCGGTGGTGCAGTGTTGCCGCGGTCAGCTCAGGCGAGAAGGCGAGTGGCTTCGTCGACGCTCGCGGTGAAGTCGGTCGGGAAGTCGCGGTCCTCGTGAGTGAGGAAGCCCGCGAGGCTGTCATGGAAGAGTCCGGCGATCACAGCCACTGCGACGCGGGCGCGGGGGTGCCCGGCGGGCAGGTCCTCGCGGGTCTCGGTGGCCTGACGGACCTCGGCGGTCATGCTCTCGAACCGTTCCTTGGCGACGGCGATCAGTCGTGGGTTGCGTTCGAAGAGGTCGTGGAGGCGGTGCCAGTCCTCGCGCGTTGGCTCCTCGCGCGTGTAGATGCTCGTCACGAGGTGGCCCAGGTCGCGCAGCAGGTGCCCCTCTGGTCCGCCGCTGATGAAGGTCGCGAGGTCGTTGGGGTGGATGCAGTCGGGACTGTCCAGGACGGCCGCTTCCTTGCCGGGGAAGTAGTTGAAGAGCGTGCGCCGTGAGACTCCGGCCAGGCTGGCGAGGTCGTCCAGAGTGAACCCGTCGAAGCCGTGCTCGACGGCCAGATCCTGGGCGCAACGCGAGATCCGGCGAGCGGTCAGCTCACGCCGTGAAGCTGCACTCCCAAGGGCCATCGTGCAAGTTTGCACTTTTGTGCCGTGTAGTGCAAATCCGTGACCAGGACGTCGGCAATGCGTCCGATCGGCAGGTCTCACGACTTATTGCCCGTTGGGAGAGTGGCTCGCTGGCGCTCGCAACTCGCAGAATGACGCTCGCTCTTCGGCACGCGGCTGGCGCCAGCCGCGCACCACGGGGCTTCGCACGTGAGCGCGGACGCCGGTCAGTTGAGGTGGAGGAGGACCTGCCGGGCCGGAGCGGGAGTGTCCGTCCGCGCCCAGGTCCAGGCTGACGAGTCGCGACCGCGGATCCAGCGCCGGTCGCCAACGGTCACTCCGGTGATCCCGGTGTCGACGGCCTTGGCCACCGACCAGGAGGCGATCGACCAGGCGATCTGGTCGCTGGGCGCGTCAATGGTCATCGTGGCCTTGTCCGTGCTGGACTGGACGGTGTATTCGGCCTTGAGGAGTCGACCGATCATGGCCACATCGGCCTCACCCTGTGGTGTGTCGAGTCGGCAGGCCACGCCACGGGGGGAGTGGCCGGCCAGGGCGGAGGCAAGGATGCGTCCTTCCTGCTCGTGGTCGGCATAGGCCTCCGGGTAGGCGCTGCGCTGGACCTTCTGCGCGACCACGGTGATCGTGTCGGTCTCCCAGTTCTTGACCTTGATCAGGGCGTCGTAGAACTTGTTTGTGGTGTATTCCGGATCAAGGATCTGCTCGACGGTGCCCCAACCCTGCGACGGACGCTGTTGGAACAGGCCGACCGAGTCGCGGTCTCCGTAGCGGATGTTGCGCAGCTTGGACTCCTGGATGGCCGTCGCGAGGGCAATCGTCGCCGCTCGCGCTGGCAACCCGCGTCGCAGCGCAATGGCGGTGATGGTGGCGGCGTTGCTCATCTGCTCCGGGTCGAAGTTCACCGAGTTCCCGCCCGCGGTGGCCTGACAGCGTGCGCCCAGAACGTTGACGAACAGGCTGCGTCCCCCGAACCAGGCGCCCAGGCCAACCATCGCGACCACGCAGATGATGAGGAGGCGTGCGATCCACCGAGGACCACGGCGCGGCGGCTCGTCTGCCAGAGTGATTCGCCGCCGATTCGATGCCATCAGTCGTTTGCGTGGAGGGCGGAGTTGAGGACGATGCCGTGGCCGTCGCGGGGGCGTGCCTCCACCGTGCCCGTCACTGAGTTGCGCAGGAAGAGCAGGTTGGACTGGCCGGAGAGCTCGCTCGCCTTCGTGACGGTGGCGTCGGGGAGGGTCACCTTGGTGCCAGCAGTGACATAGAGGCCGGCCTCGATGACGCAGTCGTCCCCCAGCGCGATGCCGAGACCGGACTCGGCCCCGAGCAGGCAGCGCTGGCCGATCGAGACGCGTGCGGTGCCTCCTCCGGAGAGGGTGCCCATTGTCGAGGCTCCGCCGCCGATGTCCGAGCCGTCGCCGACGACGACGCCCTGCGAGATGCGGCCCTCGACCATGGAGGTGCCGAGGGTGCCGGCGTTGAAGTTCACGAAACCCTCATGCATGACGGTCGTTCCACTCGCGAGGTGGGCGCCCAACCGCACGCGGTCGGCATCAGCAATGCGCACACCCGAGGGCACGACGTAGTCCGTCATCCGCGGGAACTTGTCGACTCCGAAGACCTGCACAGGTCCACGGGCCAGCAGGGCCAACCTCGTCAACTCGAACCCCTCGACGGAGCAGGGGCCGTGGTTGGTCCACACGACGTTGGTCAGCGCCCCGAAGAGGCCGTCCAGGTTGATCGAGTTGGGAGCGACCAGTCGGTGCGACAACAGGTGCAGGCGCAGCCAGGCGTTGGCAGTGTCGGTGGGTGCCGTATCGAGGTCGATCTCGACGAGGCGCACCTCGCGGGTCACCCCACGGGCGTCATCCGACTGGGCAAGCGCGGACAGTCCGCTGGGCTCCTGGGCATCGCCGACGGCACCCAACGAGGGTGCGGGGAACCACACATCGAGGACGGTGTCGCCGTGAAGGGTGAGCAGGCCGAAGCCGTGTGCGGTGCGCGCAGTCATGGCGACAAGGGTAGGGCCCGACCCCGAACGCGACCGAGCCCACCTGTCCGTCGAGAAGTGTCGTGGTCCATCCCGGGCCGGTAGTGGCGCGATCTCGACGCTGCCGCAACAACTGTGCGGGCGGCACGGTCGCCGAGTTCGATCGCCCAGCCTGAGCGAGAGGGAGCGCGCGGTCGTCGGTAGGGTCTGGCGTATGCCGCTCGACCTCACTGCCGATGTAGTCACGCTCACCGCTGCGCTCTGCGACATCGAGTCGGTGAGCCGCGATGAAAGCGCCGTGTGCGACGCGATCGAGGAGGCCTTGAAACCCCTCGAGCACCTCAGGGTCACGCGCATCGGCAACACTGTCGTCGCCCGCACCGAGCTCGGCCATGACGAGCGCGTCGTCCTCGCCGGACACATCGACACCGTCCCGCTCACCGACCCGCCAAACCTGCCGACCAAGCAGCTTCCGGGTGGCGATGGTGAGGGCGACGTGCTCTGGGGTCGCGGCACCGTCGACATGAAGGGCGGGGTTGCGGTCCAACTACGCCTGGCTGCAACGGTTCCTGAACCGAGTCGCGACGTCACCTATGTCTTTTACGAAGGTGAAGAGATCGAGAGCGAGTTCAATGGCCTCCTCCACATCCAGGAGCAGCGCCCTGACCTCATCGAGGACGCCGACTTCGCCGTTCTCCTCGAGCCGACCGGCGCCATCGTCGAGGGGGGCTGCAAGGGCACGCTACGCATCGACCTCACCACCAAGGGCGCGGCGGCGCACTCGGCGCGGCCGTGGAACGGCCACAACGCAATCCACGACGCAGCCGACATCCTCAGCCGCCTCACGGCATACCAACCAAAGACGGTGATGGTCGACGGACTCGAGTACCGCGAGGCCCTCAACGCCGTGAACATCCGCGGAGGTATCGCCGGCAACGTCATCCCCGACCTTTGCGAGGTTTCGGTGAACTACCGCTACGCGCCCGACACAAGCGAGGAGCAGGCCGTCGCGCACATGCACGAGGTCTTCGACGGCCTCACTTTCCAGGTGACCGACAACGCCGGAGGAGCACGCCCGGGCCTCGACCTGCCCGCGGCCAAGGCGTTCGTCGAGGCCCTCGGTGTCGACGTCATTGCCAAGCAGGGCTGGACCGACGTTGCGCGCTTCCAGGCAATGGGGCTGCCCGCGGTCAACTTCGGACCCGGCGACCCCAACCTCGCTCACCATGACGAGGAGCGCTGCCCGATCGACCAACTCGTGTCGTGCGAGGCCGCAATGCTCAGGTGGCTCGCCTAGGTTGTTCTCGTGACTGACGCACAGACCAATGCCCAGGCCGAAGGAACGCAGCCCTGGGACGCGACGCAGGACTACTACAAGGGCCCGGTCGTCATGCGGCGCTCCAA
Organism: Knoellia sp.; assembly: GCA_039917755.1. Taxonomy (GTDB): domain Bacteria; phylum Actinomycetota; class Actinomycetes; order Actinomycetales; family Dermatophilaceae; genus Knoellia. Next base: position 8,520 of record JBDSIV010000130.1, read on the forward strand.
AGTGCCCGACGAGACGACCGACCAGCGCTTGCTCCAGAGTCGCGGCTCGGCCGAATGGGTGCACTCCGACCCGTGGCGCGTGATGCGAATCCAGTCGGAATTCGTCGAGGGCTTCGGGGCGCTCGCTGAACTCGGGCCAGCGGTCAGCGTCTTTGGTTCGGCCCGCAGCAAAGCCGACGGCGCAACCTATGCGCTGGGCGAGCGCGTCGGCGCGGCTCTCGTCAAGGCCGGGTATGCCGTGATCACCGGTGGCGGTCCCGGCGCCATGGAAGCGGCCAACAAGGGGGCCTGCGAGGCCGGTGGCACGTCGGTGGGCCTCGGGATCGAGCTGCCCTTCGAGACTGGGCTCAACGAGTACGTCGACCTCGGCGTGAACTTCCGCTATTTCTTCGCACGCAAGACCATGTTCGTGAAGTACGCGCAAGGCTTCATCGTGCTACCCGGGGGCTTCGGCACCCTTGACGAATTGTTCGAGGCCATCACGCTGGTGCAGACCCAGAAGGTCACGTCGTTCCCGATCATCCTCATGGGTACGGACTACTGGCAGGGCCTGCTCGACTGGTTGCAGAACTCAGCGCTCGCTGCCGGGACGATCAGCGCCAAGGATCTCGACCTCGTCACTCTCACCGACGATGTTGATGAGGCCGTCGCCGCCATCGTTGTGTCCGACCGTATCCACACGAAGGGTGCACCAGAGGGCACCGGCAGGCACGCCGAATGAGCAGCGCCTCGTGAGCCCCACCTAGGATCGCGACGTGGAATGGGTTGCTCTCGCACTTCTCGCTGTCGCCGTCATCGTGGTGACGGTGCTCATGGCGACCGGTCGACTCGACCTGCCCGCACTGGCCGAACCCACGTCCACGACACCGCCTCTCGAACTGCCATCGACCATCACGAGCACAGACGTAGACCAGCTGAGCATTGGCACGACGTTCTACGGTTACGCACCGGCCGAGGTTGACGGCGCGCTCGACGCTCGACGCGACCGACTCGCCGAACAGGAGCGTGAGCGGGCCGAGCGGGGCAGTGCCGGACCACAGAGCGCTGAGCAAATCCATTCACGCCCAAACGAGGACGGCCATGTTCACCCTGACCCGTGAATCGCCTTTAACGCCCACCGATCTGTGGCTGCGGGTGGCGGCCCTCAGCGAGCACACGGCCACCGTTCCGCTCACGACGACGATTGCCGACCCTGGCGCCCCGGCTGTCGGGTGGGGTTTCACGGTGCGCACCGTGCTCGGGCCGCTCCGCTTTGACGACTCGATGCTCGTCGAGGACTGGGACCCGCCCTCGCACTGGAGAATCCGCAAGACGGGTCGGCTGAGCGGGTGGGCGGAGGTCCACGTCATCCCGTGTGCCGGGGGCTCTCGTCTCACGTGGACCGAGGAGCTGTGGCTCGGGTCAGGTGCCCTGCGAAGACTCACCACACGCGTCGGCGATGCAACGGGACCGTTGGTGTTCGGTCGGGTCGTCGACCGCCTGGTGGCGGGAGACGCATGACGTGGGCTCTGCTCCTCAGCCTCCCCGTCGTGGTCTGTGCACTTGCCATGGCGGGGGTCCTGTCACGACGCACCAACGCTGACCTCGACACGGATGGTGGTGACGGCGAGCGATTTCGGCTCCAGGTCGTCGGCTACCCGGCCGCACGCGTGCAGGAGGTCATAGATCGGCTCGATGAGCAGATCGCCCGCAACGATGCCGTCCTGCGCGAGGGTCATCCCCCACGCCCCGCCGTCAGCCCCCCCGCCGCCCTCCCCGCTGCCCTCCCCACTGCCCTCCCCCCTGCCCTCTCCGTTGCGTCCGCAGAAGTGGTCGAGAACCCCACCACAGTTGCGGACGCGAGGGTGGGGTGGGGCTGGGTTGACCTGACCGTGGTCGCGGCCTACCTCGCCACGGCACTGCACGTCCTGTCGGGGCTCATCGGCAGGACCTCGACGGGCTACCTCTCCCAAGGCGTCCAGGACCACCAGGCCTTCGAGTGGTATTTCGGGGCCTCGGCCCACAACGTGCGCACCTTGTCGAACCCGCTGTTCAGCGACCGCCAGAACTTCCCGGACGGGGTCAATCTCATGGCCAACGCCGCCGTCACCGGGCTCGGTGTCCCGCTCGCCCCGCTCACCCTGGCCACGAGCGCTCACGTCACGTTCTTCGTCGTGGAGCTCCTCGGGCTCGCCGGCACCGCCGCTGCCTGGTACTGGTTTCTTCGGAGGCGTGGCCTCGTGCGGTTGGCAGCGGCGATCGGCGGCTGGTTCACGGGCTTCGCCCCAGCGATGGTGTCGCACGCCAACGGTCACCCCAACTTCGTCTCCCTGTTCCTCATCCCGATCATCATCGACCGGGTCCTCCGGATGGCTCAGCGACCGCGGAACGTGCGCGATGGCATCGTCCTCGGACTGCTGGTGACCTGGCAGATCTTCATTGGTGAGGAGCCGCTGCTGCTGGCTGCCTTCGGCATGCTCATAGGGGGCCTTGTTCTTGTTGCGTACCGTCGCATCCACGTGCGACGACTGCTCCCCGGCCTCGGAATCGGTGGGGGGGTCTGCCTCGCTCTCGTGGCCCTGCCGTTGTGGTGGCAATTTGCGGGTCGGCAGAGCTACACATCGATCTTTCACCCACCCGGGGGCAATGATCTTGCCGCCCTGTGGGGTCGGGCGACCCGCGCTGTGGGTGCCGACCCCTGGGCATCGGCGGCCCTGTCGATGAACCGCACCGAGGAGAACGCGTTCTTCGGCATTCCCCTGTGGTTGCTCGCCGGTATCATCGTGGTAGTCCTCATCAAGCGCCCCGTCGTGCAGGCGCTCGCCGCAGTGGTGTTCGTCGCTTCCTGGCTCTCGCTGGGAGAAGACGTGCTGCTCCACGGCCAGCCCACCGGCATACCCAGTTTGTGGGCGGTCTTCGACGGCCTTCCCGTCCTCGAAAACGTCCTGCCGACCCGCTTTGCCATGATCGCCATCCCCGCCTTCGCGGGGCTGCTCGCGATCGGTATCGACGCCGCGATCGCCGGCGCCCCGTCGAGTCGTGACGACGCAGCGGAGCTGGACCTTCCGAGCTGGCACTCCTGGCTCGGCGGCGCACTCGTCACCGCCGCCGCAGTTGTCGCACTGCTACCGGTCCTGCCGACAGCCCTCCAGGTCGATCCCCGGCCGGTCGTCCCGACCTTCTTCATCGGCGACGCGTGGCGCGACTTCAGCCATGGTGGCTCCATCCTCGCTGTACCTCCCACCGACATCTCCGACGCCCGAGCCTTCGACTGGCAGCTGGCCGCCGACACCATGGCGTTCCCCATCGTCGAGGGCTACTTCGTCGGACCCAACGGCCAGCCGGACCACGGCGGCCAGTACGGCCCCTCACGGCGCCCCCTTTCGCTCTGGCTCCATGACGTCAACGCCGACAATGTCGTGACCCCAGCGACCGAGGCGCAGCGCCTTCAGTTCACCATGGACCTGCGCGCTTGGCGCACGGATGCCCTCGTCCTGCCGATGCGCCCCGAGACCACGGCGCTGCGCGACTCTCTCGTCACCGTTCTTGGCGAACCCCAGCAGGTTGAGGACGTCTTCGTGTGGGACGTGCGGGACCTGCGGTGATGAGGGTGGTCAGCCGGGCTGGCGTTGATGCGCCGTCGGTATCCCGCTCGGCCTTCACCGCCGCTGGCCGATCGCGCGTGGCCGGTCTCGCGTTGGGGCACCCCATCCGCACGATCCTCTCCGTCTATGTGATCTCTCGGGTGGTGGCGCTTGCGGCGATGTGGATCGCAGCGACGTGGTTCCAGAACCCGGCGGGAGTCGGCCACCTCGACCCGACCGTGGGGGACGTCATCGGGTTGTGGGACAGCACCTGGTACGAAACCATTGCGACACAGGGCTATCCGGTTCCCTTGCCTGCTGACCCGACGAGTGGCAAGCTCACCTACAGCGCGTGGGCGTTCTATCCGCTCTTCCCCTTCCTCGTGAAGGGTCTGATGGCGATCGGGATCCCGTTCACCGTGGGGGCAGTCGGTCTGAACGTTCTCCTGGGCGGGCTCGGCGCGGTCCTCATCTGGGCTCTCTTCCGCCATGGTCTGCACGCCGCGCCCCAGCCAGGGCGTGAGCGACTTGCCCTCGTCGCTGCCTGCCTGTGGTGCTTCTATCCGACCACCGGGGTGATGCTCAAGGCGTACACCGAGCCCCTTGCGGTTGTCCTGGTGGCCGCCTCGCTGCTCTATCTCATGAGACGCCGGTATGCCGTCGTCGCGGCTCTCGCTGTGCCCCTCGGCTTCACCCGTGGCGTGGCGGCAGCCATGGGTTGCGCCGCGCTCATCCACCTCGTCGTGCGCTTCCGAGAGGACCGGGCGGCTGGTGTCGCTCCCTTGGGCGGAGACCGCTTTCCCGCAGCGCTCATGCTCGTCATCACCGGACTGTCGGGGATTGCGTGGCCGATCGTCGCCGGTGTCGTGAGCGGGATCCCCACGGCCTTTTTCGACGTCCAGGCGGCGTGGGGGCAGAAGCCCGCCTCCGGACCCTTTGTCCTGTGGCTGGAGTGGGCGTGGGATGCCCGAGGCATGGCAGGAGTCACGGTGCTCGTCGCGCTCTGCGGCACCTACATCTCCCTCATCCTGGGCCGCCACGGGCAATGGATCCCTGTCGAGGTGCGTGCGTGGGCCGTGGCCTACCCGCTCTATCTCTTTGCGGTCGTTCGGCCGATCACAAGCATGTGGCGCTTTCTGCTCCTCGACTTCCCGATCGCTGCGCTCCTCGCGAGCGTCGCGATGCGGACCTCGACGGGAGAGTCGATCGTGCCCCACTGGCGCAGGCGGGTGGTGGTCCTTCTGATACCGGTCGTGGGTGCGCTGGTCTGGTGGACGTGCGCCCTGCTCACCTACACAGCGTGGGGCTCGCGACCTCCGTGACGGACCCCGGATTTCGTTCCGACCCGACGTGCAGGAATAATGGATCGGGATACCGGTGCGCCAACGCCGGGACGTGAACACGTGACCCACGACTGTGGGTCACGGCAACGAAGGGAACACCCATGGCGGCAATGAAGCCCAGGACGGGCGACGGCCCTCTCGAGGTCACCAAGGAGGGTCGCGGCATCGTGCTCCGCATGCCCCTGGAGGGTGGTGGCCGTCTCGTGGTCGAGATGACTCCGGACGAGGTGCGTGCACTGGGTCAGGCCATCGACGACTGTGAGGCTCTGAAGAAGTAGCCAGCACTGTTGACGTGACGAGAGGGCTCCCACCGGCAAGGTGGGGGCCCTCTCGCCGTCGGTCGGTATGGTCGGGCTCGTGCCGACCGAAGACCTCCTCGCCCCAACCCTGCCGTCCTGGACCGCCACTGACGGCCCACTCGCCGACGTGCTCGCCGACCTCGACCCGACCGACCTCGTGCTCGTCGTGGGGATTCTGGAGGGCCACACCCCGTGGGACGAGCGCGCTCGTAGCGCGCTCGTTGCGGCGGGCTTCGCGCCGGATGAGGTGGCCGACACCCATGAGCCAAAGGCCTCCGTGGGGGCGACGACAGTGATCCGTCTGCCGCGCGGCGAGCACTCGGTGCGCGTCCTCGTTCTCGTGGGTCTGGGTGAGGGGACGTCCTCGGATCTGCGCGTCGCCGGGGCGGCTGCTGGTCGTGCCACCCGGGGGCGAGCCCACGTTGTCGCGCTGGCACCGTCCTCGGACGAGGCGGGTCACGGCGCGTTCGTCGAGGGAGCGGTTCTGGGAGGTTGGTCTCCCGCCAAGTTCACGGGGGGAGCTTGGGCACCCGGCGCGGACCTCGCCACCCATGTCGTCCTTGTCGACGCCGAGGCAGACGTGGTCGAGCGTGCCGTGCGACGTGCCCGAGCAACGCTGGTTGCGCGCAACCTCGCCAACGTCCCGTCCAACATCAAGAACCCTGCCTGGATGGCGCGTCAGGCCCGCACGGTCGCCACACGCTCCGGACTCGAGGTGAAGGTTTGGGACGAGAAGGCCCTCGCCACCGACGGATTCGGTGGACTGCTTGCTGTGGGCGGAGGTTCTGCGACGCCGCCGCGCTTGGTCCAGCTCAGCTACGTCCCACAGGAGGCGGACGACACGACACCGCACGTCGTCCTCGTCGGCAAGGGCATCACCTTCGACTCGGGCGGCCTTCAGGTCAAGCCGCCGGAGGGAATGCTCGCCATGAAGACCGACATGACGGGTTCCGCGATCGTGCTCTCTGTTCTCGCGGCCTGTCGCGACCTTGACGTGCAGGTCAAGGTGACTGGGCTGTTGGCACTGGCCGAGAACATGGTGAGCGGGTCGGCGTATCGCCCGGGTGACGTCGTGACGCACTTCGGCGGCATGACGACCGAGATCGGCAACACTGACGCTGAGGGACGCATCGTCCTCGCCGACGCGTTGGCCTACGCAGATGCCGAGCTCGACCCTGACGTCCTCGTCGACATCGCCACCCTCACCGGAGCGGCCCGCGTCGCGCTGGCCCGCAGCATGGCCCCGGTCTTCGCGACGGACGACGCACTCGCCGCCGAACTGCAGGCGGCCGGGCAGACATCAGGTGAGACGCTCTGGCCCTTCCCGCTCGTGCAGGCCTACCGTCGGGCACTGGAGTCCGACGTGGCAGACATCAACCACATCGGGCCCTCGGTCGGAGGTGGATCCATCACCGCGGCACTCTTCCTGCGCGAGTTCGTGGGGGAGCGCCGCTGGGCCCACCTCGACATCGCCGGCCCTGGCCGTTCCGATGTCGACTCCGGAGTCCACGGCAAGGGTGGGACGGGGTTCGGCGCACGTCTGCTGCTGCGATGGTTGGAAGGTCTGCGATGAACGCCGGATATGGACTTGCAGTGCGCTGGTCACTCGAGGGTGCCCCCGAGAACGCGCCGGATCTCCTGCGCGAATACGTCGTGGGGACCTCGATCGCGAAGTTCATGTTCCTCGACGGGCTGGCCTTCAAGGTGTGGCGCATGCGCGAGGGCGAGTGGTTCGAGGGCACCTATGTCTTTGACAGTGAGCAGGAGCGCAAGGTCTTCCGGGAGGACTTCGAGGCCACAGCTGCCGAGTCCAAGGGTTCAGAGCTCATTGGGTCCTCGCCCATCGCGATCGAGGAGTTCGAGGTCGTGGCGATCGCCGAGGGGCCTGCTGGGTTCCGTCGCGGTGCCGGCCCCCGGGTTGATGCCCACGCGTAACCCCAACTGACGACTTATTGCCCGTTGGGAGAGTTGCTCGTTGCCCTCGCAACTCTGCCAACGGGCAATAAGTCGCTCTCTCAGCGTTTGACGGCGAGGAACAAGCCGTCGCTCACAGGCAGCAGTGCCGGGAGGAGCCCGTCGTTGTCACGCAGGGCCTTGCCCAGGTCACGCAGCGTGGTGGTGTCGGCGTCACGGGCCGCGGGATCCGCGACCTTGTCGTGCCACAGCATGTTGTCGAGCGCGAGCACGCCGCCGCGGCGCAGCAGCCGGATTCCGTGCTCGACGTAGGCCGGGTAGTTCGCCTTGTCGGCGTCGATCAGCACCACGTCGTAGGCCCCATCGGTCATGCGGGGCAGCACCTCCGTGGCGCGTCCGGAGATGACGCGGGTGCGCTGCGTCGGGTAGCCCCCTGCCGCATAGGCCTCGCGGGCGGCCTTCTGGTGCTCGGGCGAGATATCGATCGTTGTGAGGACGCCGTCCTGCGGCATCCCAGCCAAGAGCCACAGGCCGGACGTGCCCGCGCCGGTGCCCACCTCGATGACGTGCTTGGCGCCAATGGCCGCCGTGAGCAATCGCAGGGTCGCGCCGGCTCCGGTGCCGACAGGAGTGGCGGAGTCGAAGGCCAGCCCCCGGGCACGGGCCTGTTCGATGACCTCGGGTTCGGGAACGAAGTCCTCGGCGTATGACCAGCTCGCGGGCTTGAGGGTGCTCATGGGCGGCAACCCTACTCGCGGGTGAGCTGAGGAACTGAACTCACAGGCGGCACACAGGATCTTCCGGAACATTTCCCGGCTGCGACGCGTAGACACCTATGACATGGACAGCCACGGGGCACCCGAGCAAGGAACGACGATGACGAGCGACGCAGGCGCGGCCACAGGGGAGTGGACGCCGCCCAGTTGGGAACAGATCGTTGAGGAGCACTCCGCGCGCGTCTACCGCCTCGCCTACCGCCTCACCGGCAACGTGCACGACGCCGAGGACCTCACCCAGGATGTTTTCATCCGGGTCTTCCGTTCGCTGCACACCTACCGCCCCGGCACGTTCGAGGGCTGGCTGCACCGGATCACGACCAACGTCTTTCTCGACAAGATGCGCCGCAAGCAGCGCATCCGTTTCGATGCCCTCTCGGACGAGTCCGCGGCCCGGCTGCCGAGCCGTGAGGCCAGCCCCGAGCAGACCTTCGCCGACACGCACTTCGACGACGACGTCCAGCGTGCGCTTGCCTCCCTCGCTCCCGATTTCCGTGCGGCCGTCGTCCTGTGTGACATCGAGGGACTGTCCTACGAAGAGATTGCGGCCACTCTCGACATCAAGCTCGGCACGGTTCGCTCGCGAATCCACCGTGGTCGCGCGCAATTGCGCGAGGCCCTGGCCCACCGCGCTCCCGAGGTGCGTTCCGCGACCGCCACCACCTCCACTCGCCGGCCCGGGGTCCTCACCCCCGCGCGAGGTGCCGTGTGATCCACCTGTCGCGTCCCTCGCGCTGCCGCCTCGACGAGCTCCCCGACTACGTGTCCGGGAAGCTCTCGGCTCAGCGCACCCTGGAGTGGGACCGACACCTCATCTCGTGCGTGAATTGTCAGCACGCGGTCGTTGGCGAGCGTCGCCTCCAGACGCTCCTCGCGTCGGGATGCCCGTCTATGCCCGGCAGCCTGCACGCCCAACTGGTCGCGCTCGCTTCAGCAATGACCGGTCCGCCCATGGACCAGTCGAGTGAGCGCGCACCACTTCAGATGGTGGCTCCGTCCGCCCCGCCGGCGCACCGCAGTCCGCTGCGGTCGGCCGCGATGGCGACAGCCGCCGCGGGCGCCACTGCGGCAGTTGCGTGGACCCTGACGATCGCTGGATCGGGCGCGATCACCACGACCGTCACGTCGGTCGGCGGTTCCATGCCGACGGTCCGGCCAGCGGTCGCCAGCCCCAGCCCGTCCTCGAGCTCAGGCGTGCGCACCGTCTCGACGAGCTGGACCCGCAGCACCTCGGTTCGGAACATGGTCATCTGCGAGGCAGAATCGCGGGCATGACCGACGACAGCGCCCCCCGAGACCAGGCCGACCAGCCCCGCGTCGATCCGGACTCCACCCAAGAGGTCGACCTCGGCCGCACGCAGGAGTTCGGTCCCCCTCCCGGCCAGACGCCGCTGTTGCCCTCACCGGAGCCTGACCGCAGCGCGGAGTGGACGGTGACCGCGCCGGGCCACAGGCCTCCTGACGATACGGCTCACAGCACGTCCGGTGGTGGCGCGCCCTCCCAGAGCGCACCCCAGGGCTGGAACTCCGGCGGACACACGGCATACCCGCAGAATCCCGCATACGCGCAGAGCCCGGCATACACGCAGAATCCGTATGCCGCAACGGCACCTTCGCGTGCCACGTCGTCGCCCAAGCGCGGTCCCGGCTGGTTCGGGGTCTTCCTCATCGCCGGCCTGGCGGCCCTGCTCGCCGGTGTCGGTGGCGGACTCCTCGGGGGCTGGGTGGGCGCATCTGACCGCTTCGACAGCTTCGGCGGCTCCGGTTCGACCGGGCCAACGCCTGAGCCCGGGGCCGGCGCGACGACACGCCCCGAAGGTTCGGTCGCCAACATCGCGGCCAAGGCCATTCCGAGCGTGGTCACGATCCGAGTCGAGGCGGCAGGCGGAGACGGCACCGGTTCGGGTTGGGTGCTCGACGACAAGGGCCACATCGTCACCAACAACCACGTCGTCTCATCGGCGGCCAACGGCGGCAAGATCACGGTGGTCCTCACCAACGGCAAGCAGACGTCGGCCAAGATCGTTGGTCGGGACGTGTCCTATGACCTCGCTGTCCTCAAGGTTGAGCGCACCGACCTCACGCCGTTGCCGATCGGCGACTCGGGCAACGTCGTGGTTGGTGACCCGGTCATCGCAGTGGGTGCTCCGCTCGGCCTCGAGTCGACGGTGACCACCGGAATCGTCTCGGCGCTCAATCGCCCGGTGACTCCCGGCGACGCCAACGACCAGTCGTTCATCAACGCGATCCAGACTGACGCCGCGATCAATCCGGGCAACTCCGGTGGTCCGCTGCTCGACATGCGGGGACGCGTCATCGGCATCAACTCGGCCATCGCGCGGGTGGCGGGCAACGCAATCGGCGGGCAGAGCGGCAACATCGGAGTCGGGTTCGCCATCCCCAGCGCTCAGGTCAAGATCACTGTCGACCAGCTCATCCGCACGGGCAAGGCGGAGCACCCGATCATCGGTGTCCTTCTTGATCGCCAATACCAGGGTGAGGGCATCCGCATCGCCACGGACGCGGGCGACACGCCTGCAGTCACCCCTAACGGCCCCGCTGCCAAGGCTGGCCTCAAGGCCGGGGACGTCATCACGGCGTTCGAAGGCCGACCCATGGTTGACCCAGACGCCCTGGTCGTCGCCATCCGCTCCAAGGCCGTGGGCTCGACCGTGACCTTGACCGTGATGCGCGACGGCAAGGAACGGGATGTCAAGATGGTGCTTCAGGGCAGAAGCGACTGACGCGCCTCGGCGCACAGGAGGACGCGTGATCGGCATCAATGGCTGGGAGTTTGTTCTCCTCGCCCTCATCGCAGTCTTCGTGCTCGGTCCAGATCGCCTGCCCGAGTACGCCCAGAAGCTTGCCCAGCTGATCAAGAAGGCTCGGGTCATGGCTGAGGGTGCCAAGGGGCAGCTCAAGGACCAGCTCGGGCCCGAGTACAACGACATCAACTGGCGTCAGTACGACCCGCGGCAGTACGACCCCCGCAAGATCGTGCGCGAGGCCCTGATCGAGCCCCTTGAGGACGCGGCGTCCACCCTGAAGCCCGGGGGAACCAACCCCGACATGAGTGAGGTCGACGCCGGGGATGAGGCGGCCGTGCACGTCGGCGCGGACCTGCACTCCTGGGATCCGCTGCGCCCGACGCCCTACGACGTCGACGCCACGTAGGCTCCGACACAACCCAGCGAAGCGTCAGGGATCAGCGCGTGCACGCTCAGTTGCTCCTTGGCCGCAAACGCGCGCACACCACAATCCCCACCGCCGCAGGAGCCGGGGCCTTGACTCGTGGGCGCGCTGAGTCGGCTAACGACCAGAGGGAGTGAGGCCGAGGGAGCGACCGGCGAGCCCGCGTGAGCGGGTGCCGAGCTCGCGGGCGATGCCACGCAGGGCCACAGCCGCTGGTGAGGTCGACTCGCTGAGGACGACGGGCATGCCCTGGTCGGAGCCGATGCGCAGCGTCGTGTCGAGCGGGATCTGGCCGAGCAGAGGCACGGGTGCTCCGATGCTGCGCGTGAGCGAGTCGGCAACGGCCTGACCGCCGCCGGACCCGAAGATCTCCTGACGCGAACCGTCGGGCAGCTCGAGCCATGACATGTTCTCGATGACGCCGGCGACGCGTTGGTGGGTCTGGATCGCGATGGCACCGGCGCGCTCGGCGACCTCGGCGGCCGCCTGCTGGGGCGTGGTCACGACGAGGATCTCGGCGCCGGGAATGAGCTGCGCGACCGAGATCGCGATGTCACCCGTGCCCGGCGGGAGGTCGAGAAGGAGAATGTCGAGGTCGCCCCAGAAGACGTCGGCGAGGAACTGCTGAAGCGCTCGGTGGAGCATCGGACCGCGCCACACCACGGGCTGGTTGCCGGGCACGAACATGCCGATCGAGATGACCTTCACCTCGTGTGCGATGGGCGGCAGGATCATCTCGTCGACCTGTGTGGGGCGCTGCTCGACACCGAGCATGCGCGGGATCGAGAAGCCATAGATGTCGGCGTCCACGACACCGACCTTGAGGCCCTGCTGGGCGAGCGCGGCGGCGAGGTTGGCGGTGATCGACGACTTGCCGACGCCGCCCTTGCCGGACGCAACGGCATAGACGCGGGTGAGACTGCCGGCCTTGGCGAAGGGGATCTCCTTCTCGGCCGCACCGCCTCGCAGGTTGGTGCGCAGCTCAGCGCGTTGCTCCTCGGACATCACCCCAAGGGTGACGTCGACTGCGGTCACGCCAGCGACCTTGAGCAGGGCATTGGTCGTGTCGTTGGTGAGCGTCTCCTTGAGCGGGCACCCGGCGATCGTCAGGAGGATCGTCACGGCGACGCGACCGGTGTCGTCACACTCCACGGCCTCGACCATGCCGAGCTCAGTGATCGGCTTGCGGATCTCGGGATCGTTGACGGTGGCGAGGGCGGCGCGCAGCGCCTCATCACTCACAGGTGCAGCAGTGACAGACATGGTTCCATGCTAGGTCGAGCGCTGCGATCCGCTCTCATCGGTCCGGGTCCTGACGGTGTCTGACGCGTCACGGTCGGCCACCTCAGCCAGACGACCGACGACGAGTCCACGGTCCTCCATCTCATCGAGGAGGTCGCGCAGTTCACCGCGCACGAAGTCACGGGTCGCCGAGTCACGCATGGCGATGCGCAGTGCCGCGACCTCGCGGGTGAGGAACTCGGTGTCGGCGAGGTTGCGCTCGTCGCGGTTGCGGTCCTGCTCGAGCATGACGCGGTCGCGGTCGGCCTGCCGGTTCTGCGCGAGCAGGATGAGTGGCGCGGCATAGGAGGCCTGGAGGCTGAGCATCAGTGTGAGGAAGATGAAGGGGTAGTTGTCGAAGCGCCAGTCCTTGGGCGCAACGAGGTTCCAGACCACCCAGAACAGGACGAAGAAGGTCATCCCGATGAGGAAGTAGGCCGTCCCCATGTAGCGGGCGAACTTCTCGGAGAGGACGCCAAAGGCCTCCTCAGTGAGGGACTCCGGTCGCGTGATGAACTGTCGGCGGGCCTCGCGGGGCTGGTCGAGGCGGGGTGCGCGGTCGCGGCGGTCAGCCATGTGAGCTCACCTCGTGGGAGCCCGCAACTTCATGACGATCGTCGCGCCAGTCATCGGGCAGCAGGTGGTCGAGGACGTCGTCGACGGTGACGGCGCCGACGAGCAGCCCGTCCCCGTCGACGACGGGCAGCGCAATGAGGTCATAGGTCGCAAGCAGACGCGTCACCTGACCGACGGTCGCCTCGGTTGTGACCGGCTCGACGTCTTTGTCCAAAATGGTGCCGACCGATGCGTGCGGCGGCTCGCGCAGCAGGCGCTGGATGTGAACCATCCCAAGGAACTTGCCGGTGGGTGTCTCCAGCGGAGGGCGACAGACGAAGACCGTGCAGGCCATGGTCGTCGACAACTCCTGGCGCCTCACGACGGCGAGGGCCTCGGCGATGGAGGCATCCGGGCCGAGGATGACCGGCTCGGTCGTCATGAGTCCCCCGGCGGTGTTCTCGTCATAGGTGAGCAGCCGTCGCAGATCGGCGGCCTCGTCCGGCTCCATGAGCTGGAGGAGGATCTCCTGGCGCTCCGCGGGGAACTCGGCGAGCAGGTCGGCGGCATCGTCGGGCTCCATGGCCTCGAGGACGTCGGCGACACGGTCGTTGCCGAACCCTGAGATCAGTTCGACCTGCTCGTCCTCGGGCAGCTCCTCGAGGACGTCAGCGAGCTGGTCGTCAGCCAGTGCCGCCGCGACCTCGGCCCGGCGCTTGACCGGGAGGTCGTGGATGGCCTCGGCGAGGTCGGCGGGCTTGAGGTCCTCGTAGTGCTCGAGCAGCCGTGCCGCGCTCTGCTCGTCGGCCGTGTCGCGCAGCCCGGTGACGTCCTCGATCGGCACGACGAACGTCTCACCGCGCCGTCGTCCAAGGCGCGTGATCGAGCTCCGGTTTGAGGTGCGGCGCACGAAGACGCGCGTCACCGACCAGCTGCGGGCATGGTTCTTTTCGAGGCCGATGTCCTCGACCGTCGCATCGACGGTCTCGCCCTGCTCATCACGGACCTGAACCTTGCGCTCGATGAGCTCGGCGAGCACGAGCGTCTCGTTGGGCCGTTGCTCGAACCGTCTCATGTTGACCAGGCCGGTGGTGATGACCTGACCGCCCTCGACGGAGGTCACCCGCGTCATGGGCACGAAGACACGACGGCGGCCGGGCACCTCGACGACGAGTCCGATGACTCGCGGCCTGGCCCGCTGAACGCTGAAGGTCAGGACGACGTCCCGAACGCGACCGACTGGGTCGCCCAAGGGGTCGAACACGGCGAGTTCGGCCAGTCGGCCGACGAAGACGCGGGTGTTCGTGCTCACGAACGACAGGCTAGTCGTGTCCGCGGCCGCGCCAGTGCCACGGCCGCCAACGCGCCGTGGCGCCGCGCGCGGGGGACACGGGAGCGCGGCCGGACTCCACGGCATACGCTCCCGGTCCTTCTTCCGGTATGCCGTGTGGCGTGAGCACGTGGATCGTCGCGCCTTCGCGCCACCGGGCGAGGACGTCACCGATGGCGTTGAGCCGGTTGGCGCGAAGCACCTCGGCGGCTCCGTCCCAGGCGGGGCTGGTCGGGTCGATGACTCGCGCGGTGGCCTTGAGGCGCAGCAGGCGCGCACTCGTGTCCTTGCTTCGCAGGATGACCGTCACCTCGTCTGGGAGGAGTGGGAGGGTCTGTTCCCCCTCGCCGGAGACGACGTGGATGGCTGGCCCGGCACCGCGCGGATCTCCGTCGTCGTGCCACACGAACCACACCGCGTGAGTGCCGCCGCCCGGGACCTCGACCCACAGCACGCTGGACTTGCTCGCGGCCTCGGCCAGGAGGCGCGTGACATCGATTGAGGTCTGTCTGGAGGTCGGGATGTGCGAACTGCTCACGGCGTGAACTGTCTCATAACGCTCCCCGCCGCGTCACTGCTAGCGTCCGGCCCATGCGCTCACCCAAGGACTTTTTCGGCCCCCTCGCGGTCGGTGCTCCGGCACCCGTGCGTGAGGTTCCCGCCCTCCCCAGTCGGATGATCCACTTCTTCGACCCGAGCAACGAGAAGATGGCGGCCAAGGTCCCGTCGATGGTCGGCTCCGTCGACGTCCTGCTCGGCAACCTCGAGGACGCGGTCAAGGCCGACAAGAAGGAAGCCGCCCGTCAGGGACTGGTCGACATCGCCAAGGCGACGGACTTTGGTGACTCCACGCAGCTGTGGACTCGCGTCAACAGCCTGGACAGCCCATGGGTTCTCGACGACCTCGTCACGCTCGTCACAGAGATCGGCGACAAGCTCGACGTCATCATGATCCCCAAGGTGCAGGGCGCCGAGGACATCCACTACGTCGACCGGATCCTGGCCCAGCTGGAGGCCCGCGCCGGACTCAAGCGCCCCATCCTCATCCACGCCATCCTCGAGACGGCACGTGGCATGGCCAGCGTCGAAGAGATCGCGGGGGCCTCCCCGCGCATGCAGGGCATCAGTCTGGGCCCGGCGGACCTGGCCGCTGACCGTCGCATGAAGACGACGCGCGTGGGTGGCGGTCACCCCGGCTACCTCGTGCGCCAGGACCCGGCCAAAAACCTCGCTGAGGGCGTGGACCCGATCACGTCCGAGCGCGCCACCTATCAGCAGGACCTGTGGCACTACACGATCGCGCGCATGGTCGACGCGTGTGCGATGCACGGGATCTTCCCCTACTACGGGCCCTTCGGTGACATCACGGACGTCGTCGCCTGTGAGGACCAGTTCCGCAACGCCTTCCTGCTGGGGTGCGTCGGAGCCTGGTCGCTGCACCCAGTCCAGATCGCCATAGCCAAGCGGGTCTTCAGCCCCTCGGCCGAGGACGTCGCGCACGCCCGCCGTGTCAAGGAGGCCATGGGTGACGGCACCGGGGCGGTCATGCTCGACGGGAAGATGGAGGATGACGCCTCGCTCAAGCAGTGCCTCGTCATCCTTGAGCTCGCTGAGCGTCTCGGCGCTGGCGACCCGGAGCTGGCTTCCCTGTATGCCGTGGACGCACCTTCTGTCGATGTGAGCCCCGCGGAAGGTGCGGCGTCCTGATGGGCGAGCAGGCGGCATACACGCCTCGTCGTTCGGTCCTCTACATGCCGGGTTCCAACGAGCGCGCCCTCGAGAAGGCCAAGTCCCTGCCAGTCGATGGGCTCATCCTCGACCTTGAGGACGCTGTCGGCCCCGACCACAAGGATGCTGCGCGTGAGAACGCCTGTGCTGCAGCGGCATCGGGCGACTACGGCCAGCGCGAAGTGACGATCCGGATCAACGGGATCGGCACCCAGTGGCACGACGCTGACCTCGCGGCCGCGGCGACCGCTGGCCCGGCAGGCGTCGTCGTCCCCAAGGTGGGTTCGGCCGACGAGGTGCGCTCGCTGGTGGCCGGGCTGGAAGCCGCTGGAGCCCCCGAGCACACGAAGCTCTGGGCCATGATCGAGACGCCTGGGGCCATCTTCAACGTGCGCGAGATCGCCGCCGCCTCACCGCGCCTCGCGGTGTTGGTCATGGGCACGAACGACCTCGTCAAGGAGTTGCACGCCGACCACGTGCCTGGGCGCGGAGCCCTGCTCACCGCGCTCCAGCTGTCGCTCCTCGCTGCTCGTGAGTCCGGCATTGCCATCCTCGACGGCGTCTACAACGACGTGAAGAATGCCGAGGGCTTCGAGGCTGAGTGTGTCCAGGGTCGTGACTTCGGCTTTGATGGCAAGACCCTCATCCACCCCGGCCAGGTCGAGCCGTGCAACGCGATCTTTGCTCCGAGCCAGGCGGCCGTGGACGAGGCGCGCGGAATCCTCGAGGCGTGGGAGGCCGGTGCCGGCAGCGGCGTCGTCACCCACAATGGGCGGATGATCGAGAACCTCCACGTGGACATCGCCCGTCGGGTTCTTGCCGTCCACGAGGTGATCTCCAGCCGCTGAGCCTCGCTTCGCGGTGACCACTCCCACTCTGCGCCGGCAGCAGGACAGGACCATGCCCGACAACAGAGGCACCCGTGGGTCGGCTCGTTCCATCAGGATGGCCGGGGAGCTGGGACTGGACGTCACCAGGCGGATCCGGCAGCGACGGCTGCGACGTCACCAAAGACCGTGTCCGTGTCGACATCGAAACCCCGTCGGATGAACCACTCGCACATGACGCGCACGTCGCGCTCGAGGAACTCAAAGCCGTGGGGGTTGCCCACGACGTCGACAATTTGCGGCCAGTCGATGACGACGAGTCGGTCCTCGTGCAGGAGAACGTTGTAGGGCGAGAGGTCGCCGTGCGCCCACCCTTCACCGGCCAGCGCGAGGACCACGTCGCGGAACTGCTCGAAAAGGTCCGCGAGGAGATCCGGTGCGGGTTTGGTCTGGACGAGCCGTGGCGCGGCCTCGCTTCCCGTCCCGAAGAACTCCATGAGCATCTCGGCGTCATCGAGTTGCACGGGGTAGGGGACAGGCAGTCCCAGCTCCCACAGCTTGCCGAGCGCCTCGAACTCAGCGAGCGCCCACTGACCGGCAATGAGCGCGCGCCCGTACTGCGTGCGCCGTTGCATGGCCCGCATGTCCCGGGTCTTGCGGACGCGCCGCCCGTCGAGGTAGCCACTGTCACGGTGGAAGAGGCGGTTCTCGGCACCGCGATAGCGTTTGGCTGCCAGCAGCGAGTCGACCTGCGGTGCATCGGTGCCGTTGGGCAGCCACCGGCGCACGAGGTGGACGTCGGCCTCCTTGCCCGTCTTGAGCACGCCGAGATCGGTCTCGACGGCACCGAGCGCGGTGACGACCCAGTCGGGTCGGGGGGTGGGACCGTGCATGGCCCCGTCCCAGCTGGACCAACGCTCGCCCTCGGGCGGCGCGTCGGGTGCAGTGGTGCTAGCGAAGAGCTGCCGCTCTGTCGCGGCTTTGTGAACGTTCAAGAGAAGACTCCGTGTGAAGAAGGGGCAGGGCGCGGGAACGGCCCAGGACAGTCGTGGACATGTCGTGCCTCCTCGGAGTCATGGCACAGCGGGTATGCCGTGCGGTCGGCTTCCAGCGTCCCAGCACCTCGCGTCCCTCCGCCACCCCTTTTTGCGACTGATGGCAACTGTGGGCGTGGGAGGACTCACACGCTCGAGGGATGGGGCGCAAGGCGCGTGGACGGCATACTCAAGAAAAGGCTCTTTTGACCCACGACGAAGGTGGATTCCACGCATGTCTCGGCTCCAGCGCACTGAAGGTCTCACCGACGAGCAGAGCGAGCTCATCAAGCTCGTGCGGCAGTTTGTCGAGGAGCAGATCATCCCGGTGGCGCAGGAGTTGGAACACGCCGATGAGTACCCGACGGAGATCGTCGAGGGCATGAAGGAGATGGGGATCTTCGGGCTGATGATTCCCGAGGAGTACGGCGGCTTGGGCGAGTCACTCCTCACCTATGCGCTGTGCGTCGAGGAGATCGCGCGCGGCTGGATGTCGGTGTCCGGCATCATCAACACGCACTTCATCGTCGCCTACATGCTGCTCCAGCACGGGACCGAGGAGCAGAAGCAGCGCTACCTCCCGCGCATGGCGACCGGTGAGGTCCGTGGCGCCTTCTCGATGTCCGAGCCGGGTCTGGGCTCCGACGTCGCGGCGATCAAGTCGAAGGCCATCGCGGGCGAGGGTGAGGGCGACGACCAGAAGTGGACCGTCAACGCCCAGAAGATGTGGCTGACCAACGGTGGTTCGTCCAACCTCGTCGCCGTCCTCGTCAAGACCGACCTCGGGAAGTCCGACTCTCCCTACAAGAACATGACGACCTTCCTCGTCGAGAAGGAGCCCGGCTTCGGGCAGACCGCGCTTGGTGTCACGATCCCCGGCAAGATCGACAAGATGGGCTACAAAGGCGTCGACACAACCGAACTGGTGCTCGAGAACTACGAGACCACCTCCGCCCAGATCCTCGGTGGCGCGCCCGGCAAGGGCTTCTATCAAATGATGGATGGCGTCGAGGTGGGCCGTGTCAACGTCGCCGCCCGCGCGTGTGGGGTGGCCCGGCGCGCGTTCGAGCTCGGCATCACCTATGCCCAGCAGCGCGAGACGTTCGGCCAGCAAATCGCGCAGCACCAGGCAATCATGTTCCGCCTCGCAGACATGGCGACCAAGGTCGAAGCCGGCCACCAGATGATGGTCAAGGCGGCCCGCCTCAAGGACTCCGGGCAGCGCAACGACCTCGAGGCCGGCATGGCCAAGTACCTCGCGGCCGAGTACTGCGCCGACGTGGTGGGGCAGTCGTTCCGCATCCACGGCGGCTACGGCTACTCCAAGGAATACGAGATCGAGCGCCTCTACCGGGAGGCCCCGATGCTGCTCATCGGTGAGGGCACTGCAGAGATCCAGAAGATGATCATCGGCCGCCGCTTGTTGGAGGACTACAAGCTCAAGGGCTGACGCCCTCGCTTCGGTATGCCGGTCAGGCACCTCCCAGCGGCCGCCCAGCCGCGAGTGGGACACTGGGGGTATGAGCACCCAACCGACCCGTGGTCTCGGCGCGGCCGCGGCCAAGCAGCTGTTGTCCCTCGACTATCCGATGTCCTTGGGCGTGCACGACACCTACGCCTCGGCGCAGAAGGCCGTGGACTACCTCTCGGACCACGAGTTCCCGGTCGAGAACGTCCTCATCGTCGGCACCGATCTCAAGCAGCTCGAACGGGTGACTGGCCGGTTGACTCGCGGTCGGATCCTCCTTGGCGGGGTGCTGTCCGGTGCATGGCTCGGCCTGCTCATCGGGCTGATCTTCGCGCTCTTCGACACCAGTGGCTTCTCATGGACCTCGGTCATCGCCACCGTGATCTTCGGGTCCGTTTTCGGCGCGGTGTGGGCGTTGGTGGGCTACTCCTTCACCGGTGGGGAGCGTGACTTCACCTCCGTGACGCAGGTGATCGCGACGAAGTACGAAGTGCTCACCGAGCACAAACACGCTGCTCGCGGTCGCGAGCTCTTGGCCGAGATGGACCCGATGGCGGCCGCTCAGGCGCAGGCTCTGCGTTCCCAGGAGGCTGCTCGTCACACCACCCAGACAGAGGGACCTGCTTCCACCAACTGAGGGAAGGCGGTTGCCCGCGAGGTCTAGCGTGGGCAGCATGGACGCACCTGCGAAGACCCCCCTGGAGCCGCTTGCCGAGGACTTCACCTCGGTCCTGTGCGTGGTCGCACACCCCGACGACATCGAGTACGGCACGGCTGCCGCGGTGGCGCGCTGGACAACTGCGGGCAAGACCGTGACGTACTTCCTCCTGACGCGGGGTGAGGCCGGCATCGACACGATGGCTCCGGAGCAGGCAGGACCCACCCGCGAGGCCGAGGAGCGCGCGAGCGCCGCCGTCGTGGGCGTCACCGAAGTCGACTTCGGCGACCATCGGGACGGCAACGTCGAGTACTCCCTCAACCTTCGTCGGGACATCGCGCGTGAGATCCGCCGGCGCCGCCCCGACCTCGTGATCGCAGGCGACTACGGCAACAGGTTCGTCGGCGGGATGCTCAACCAGGCTGACCACCGTGCGGTGGGTCTGGCCTGCGCCGACGCTGTCGCGGACGCGGGCAACCGGTGGATCTTCCCTGAACTCGTCGACGAGGGCTTCGAGCCGTGGAACGCCAGCGTGCTGGCGTTCGCCGGCTCGATGACGCCGACGCACTACGTGGACGTCTCCGACAAGGTCGCGGTGGCAGTGGCCTCGCTCGAGGAGCACGCGGCCTACAACTCAGCGTTGCCGGACGACTTCCCGAAGCCGAACCAGCTCGTGCCGATGATCCTTGAGATGGGTGCCAAGGCAGCGCAGGCTGACGGCGTGACGCACGCCCTGACCCTCGACGTGATCACCCGCCGGTAGTGGTCCAACGGTGGGGTCAGGCGTTTTCCTCGCGGACGTCCGCGATCCACGCCTCGACGTCCGCGCTGGTGCGGGGCATGGCGGCCGAGAGGTTCTCGTTGCCGTCGGCTGTGATGACGATGTCGTCCTCGATGCGCACCCCGATACCGCGGAAGCGCTCGGGCACCTTGAGGTCGTCGGCCTTGAAATACAGGCCGGGCTCGACCGTCAGCACCATCCCCGGGGTGAGTTCGGCGTCCATGTATTCGGTGCGCGTCGCGAGGGCGCAGTCATGGACGTCGATGCCGAGGTGGTGCGAGGTGCCGTGAACCATCCAACGGCGGTGGTACTGACCGTGATCAGTGTCGAGGGTGTCGTCGACTGACACTCCGTCCGGGAGCATGCCCCACGAGTGCAGGTGCTCGGCGATGACTCGGATCGCGGCGGCGTGGATGTCCGAGAACTTCGCCCCTGGCTGGGCCGCAGCGATCCCGGCCTCCTGCGCGGCATACACGGCGTCATAGATCTCGCGCTGCGCGTCCGTGAAGGTGCCGCTCACGGGAAGGGTGCGGGTGATGTCGGCGGTGTAGAGGGAGTCGACCTCGACCCCGGCGTCCAGCAGGACAAGGTCACCGTCAGCGATGTCGCCCGTGTTCTTGATCCAGTGCAAGGTGTTGGCATGGTCGCCCGCGGCGACGATCGAGTCGTAGCCGACGCCGTTGCCCTGATGGCGAGCGTGGAGGCCAAAGATTCCCTCGATCCAGCGCTCGCCGCGGCCGAGCTCGACGGCCGTCAGAAGCTCGGCGATGACGGCCTCGAACCCGACGTGCGTGCCGGCGACGGCTTCGCGCATCTGCTCGATCTCGAACTCGTCCTTGGTCAGGCGCAGCACCGAGAGCGCATGGGCGAGGGAGTCGTCGTGCTCGACGAGGGACTCCTCGGCGGCGCCGTTCTCGACGCGGGCTGAGTCGAGGGTGCGAGTGAGGTCGCGGTCGGCGTCACGCACGAGACGGACGATGACCTCGCCGGCGTCCTTGGCGGCCGCGGATTCGAACTCGTCGATGTGGCGGGCCGTCACCCCCAGCTCGAGCTCGATGTCGGCCAGGCTAGGACGCGCTCCGACCCAGAACTCGCCGTAGCGGGCGTCCGCGAAGAAGTCGTCGTTGTCGCGTTCGCCCAGCGGACGGAAGTAGAGGATCGCGTCATGACCCTCGTCGGTCGGCTCG
Source organism: Knoellia sp. (assembly GCA_039917755.1). Taxonomy (GTDB): domain Bacteria; phylum Actinomycetota; class Actinomycetes; order Actinomycetales; family Dermatophilaceae; genus Knoellia. The sequence continues at coordinate 30,456 of JBDSIV010000130.1, forward strand.
AGCACGAGCACGGCGTCCGGCTCACGATCGGCGCCGAGGCCGGTGAGGTGTGCGAAGGCGCTGTGAGGACGGAAGACGTAGTCGCTGTCGTTGCTGCGCACCTTGAGTCCACCAGCAGGGACGATGAGCCGTTGCTTCGGAAAGGCGGCGCTGACGAGCGCGCGGCGAGCCGCGGCATACTCCGCCGACGGCGCCTGTGCGTCGGACTGGGGGCGTCGATCGGCCCAGTCCTCGCGGACGAAACCGCGGAACTCCTCGGTCGTTGGGCGGGCACGGTTCTCGGACTTCTTCTGCTCTTCGCTCACCCACCTATGGTGGCACGCGTGAGTGCCTACGACGGAGCCACCTTGGCCGAGCGAATGCGGAACCACTTCGGCGGCAGCACGGAGCACCTCTATGGCGTGCTCGTGCGTGAGCTCGCGCAGGACTGGGATCGTGGTGGGGTCGTGCGCGAGATCCTGTCGGGTCGTGAGCAGGCGCCGCCGGGGGACATGGTGCAGCTGAGGTTGCTGGCGGGCATCCACCGGATCGTCCTGCGCGGGGACGCGCCCGAGCTCTCGAGCTTTTATCCCTCTGTCGGAGGGACGGGGGACCGGTATGCCGTGTGGTCGGTTCTGGAGCCCGTCCTGCGTTCGCATGCCGTCGAGTTGCGGGCTGCGCTCGACGTCGCACCGCAGACCAACGAGGTCGGTCGCTCCATCGCCCTGCTTGCAGGGCTCTCAGAAGTGGTGCGACGCAGTGGGATTCGCCGACTGCGCCTGCTGGAACCGGGCGCCTCGGCCGGCCTCAACCTGCTTGTCGACCAGTTTCGCTTCGAGGGTGAGGGATGGGTTGCTGGCCCTGCTGAGGCCCACCTCGTACTGGACCGCTGTGCCGCGCCGGGATTCGTGCCCGAGTCCTTCGAGGTGATCGAGCGCAGAGGCTGCGACCTGGCGCCGTTCGAGGCCGCGTCGTCGTCCGGTGAGGTTCATCTGCGGTCCTTCATCTGGCCGCACATGCCCGAGCGCGACGGCCGGTTGGTTGCAGCGTTGCAGACTCTGCGCGAGCATCCTGTGGTCATCGACCGGGCTGGAGCAGCAGGCTGGGTGCGCGAACAGTTGGCGCAGCCTGCGCCCGTGGGTGTCCTCACCGTGGTGTGGCATTCGATCACCCGGCAGTACTGGCCGGCGCGGGAGTACGCGGCGATGCTTGCTGCGATCGACGACGCCAGGTTACGGATGCCCATTGCGCGCGTGGCCCTCGAGGACCCTGACCCGCTGCCGAGGGCCGAGAGCTGGGGGCCGCAGATCGAGGTCGATGACGAGGTCATCGGTCATTGCACCCACCACGGCCCACCACTCGAGCTGGTCTGATGCTCTGAACTGGGCGGGAGATCGCGACGTGTTCGTCCAATAGGGCACGAATGGCGCGCGCCAGCCATGTGCGACCTCTTCGACGACTGTGTTGAGTCAGAGCGCGGCGTCGGGGGCTCGACGACGTGCTTGGTCGGCGCTCTCGTCATCGGGCATGGTCTGGCTCGACATCTCGGCCTCGACGCGGCGGTGATAGATGTCGATCTCTTCGGCGACCCGGGCGTCGTCCCAGCCGAGGATCGGCGCTGCGAGAGCTGCCGCATGAGGAGCGGCGGTGAGGCCACGGTCGCGGGCCTCGATGGAGATGCGGGTGCGCCGCGCCAAGATGTCGGTGAGGTGCATCGCGCCCTCGGTTGCTGCCGCATAGACGATCTCGGCCTTGAGGTGGGTCTCGCCACCGGGGAGGAGCTCGCCGAGCTCGGGCTGGGCGTTGATCAGAGCAATGATCTCCTTGGTGAGAGTGCCATAGCGCTCGAGGAGGGTCTCGATGTGTTCTTGGGCGATGCCGGCGGAGCGGGCCAGGATCTGCGGTCGTTCGCTGAGCCACTCCCAGCCGATCGCCCCGGCAAGGGGCACTTTGTCGGTGGAGGACTCGGCGACCTCGTGGTCCAAGTCCTTCACGGCCTCGTCGACAGCGTCCTTGGCCATGATCCGGTAGGTCGTGTACTTGCCGCCCGCGACGAGGGTGAGCCCGGGAACTGGTGTGGCGACGACGTGTTCGCGTGAGATCTTGGTGGTCTCGTCCTTTTCGTCACCGGAAATCAAAGGTCGCAGACCGGCATACACCCCGTCGATGTCGTCACGCGTCAAGGGAGTGACGAGCACCGAGTTGACGGTCTCGAGGAGATAGTCGATGTCCGCGGACGTGGCGGCCGGATGAGCCTTGTCCAGGCTCCAGTCCGTGTCCGTGGTGCCGATGATCCAGTGGTCATCCCACGGGATGATGAAGAGCACCGACTTGTCGGTGCGCAGGATGACGCCGGTCTCGGAGGTGATCCGGTCTCGTGGGACGACGAGGTGGATGCCCTTGCTCGCCCGCACCTGGAGCGGTCCATCATCACCGAGCATCGCCTGGATCTCGTCGGTCCACACCCCGGCTGCCGCAATGACGCGCCGGGCGTGGATGTCGAACTCCACACCGGTGCGGTGATCACGTGCCCGCACCCCGATGACCCGCTTACCGTCGTCGGATCGCAACATGCTGACCGCAGCAACGCGGTTGACGACGTGGGCCCCGTGCATGGCTGCGGTCCGCGCCAGTTCGAGCACGAAGCGCGCGTCATCGACCTGGGCATCGTGATACTGGATTGCACCGGTGAGAGCGTCGGGGCGCAGGCTGGGCATGAGGCGCAGGGCGGCCTTCTTGCCAAGGTGACGGTGGCGGGGGAGGCCCGCGGTCTGGCGCACACCAAACGCGAGTCCGTCATAGAGAGCAATGCCAGAGCCGACATAGAAGCGTTCCCACGCAGGCTTGCTCAGTGGATACATGAACGGCACAGGGCGCACAAGGTGCGGAGCAATCGTCGTCAGGAGGAGGCGGCGCTCCTGGAGTGCCTCGTGGACGAGACCGAAGTCGAGCATCTCGAGGTAGCGCAGCCCACCATGGATGAGCTTGCTCGAGCGCGAACTCGTGCCACTGGCGTAGTCACGAGCTTCGATGAGCCCGGTGGAGAGACCGCGGGTGACGGCATCGAGTGCCACGCCACAGCCGACAACTCCACCGCCAACCACGAGGACGTCGAGCTCCTCGCCGGAGCGAAGTCGCTCGAGGGTGGACGCGCGTGCCGCGGGGGAGAGGGTCACCGGATGAGCATAGGACGCAGACCCGGGCTGCTCTCAAACGATGCGCGTCAGTCGACGTCGACCCAGTCCAAGGTGCGGTCGACAGCCTTGTGCCACCCGGCATACCCGTCCTTGCGTTGTTGGTCGGTCCACTGTGGTTCCCAGCGCTCGGCCTCGGCCCACTTTGCCCTGAGCTCATCGGTCCCGGACCAGAACCCGGTAGCCAGCCCCGCGGCATACGCGGCTCCGAGAGCTGTCGTCTCGGCGACGACCGGTTTGCTCACGGGAACCCCGAGGATGTCGGCCTGGAGCTGCATGCAGAGTCGGTTGGCGGTGACCCCGCCGTCGACCTTGAGCGTGCTGAGAGTGACGCCCGAGTCGGCGGCCATGGCGTCAACCACGTCGCGGCTCTGATAGCAAATTGCCTCAAGGGTGGCGCGGGCCAGATGGGCGTTGGTGTTGAAGCGCGAGAGTCCGACGATGGCACCGCGCGCATCGCTGCGCCAGTAGGGCGCGAAGAGCCCACTGAACGCCGGAACGAAGTAGACGCCGCCGGTGTCGTCGACCTGTGCCGCGAGCGTCTCGACCTCTGATGCCCCCGAGATGATGCCGAGCTGGTCGCGCAGCCACTGGACCGCGCTTCCGGTGACGGCGATCGAACCCTCGAGGGCGTAGACTGGTGCAGCAGAACCGAATTGGTAGGCAACGGTCGTCAGGAGCCCGTTGTCGCTGCGCACGAGTTCGGTGCCGGTGTTGAGGAGGAGGAAGTTGCCGGTGCCGTAGGTGTTCTTGGCCTCGCCCGGCGCGAAGCACACCTGTCCGACGGTTGCCGCTTGCTGATCGCCCAGAACTCCGGTGATCGGCACCTGTGCTGTGCCCCGGTCCCCCGACGTCATTCCGTATGCCGTGTCGTCACTGCTGGCGTGGATCTCCGGGAGCATCTGGCGCGGGATCCCGAAGAAGCTCAGGAGCTCGTCGTCCCAGTCGAGGGTGGTGAGGTCCATGAGCATCGTGCGGCTGGCGTTGGTGACGTCCGTGGCGTGAATTCCACCGCGGGGTCCGCCGGTGAGGTTCCAGACGAGCCACGTGTCCGGGGTGCCAAAGATCGCGTCTCCGCGTTGGGCCGCCTCGCGCACACCGTCGACGTTCTCGAGGATCCACTGGAGCTTGCCGGCGGAGAAGTAGGTCGCGGGTGGGAGGCCCGCCTTGTGGCGGATCGTCTGGCCGCGCTCGTCGGCATCGAGAGCCTTGGCGATGGAGTCGGTGCGGGTGTCCTGCCAGACGATCGCGTTGTAGTAGGGCCGTCCTGTGCGTCGGTCCCAGACGATCGCGGTCTCGCGCTGGTTGGTGATGCCGATGGCGGCGAGATCCGTGGTGGCGAGACCGGCGCCGGTCAGGGCACTGCCGATGACGGTCTGGGTGCGGTCCCAGATTTCGAGGGGGTTGTGCTCGACCCAGCCGGCGCGGGGGAGCACCTGTTGGTGCTCGAGCTGGTGGCGGGCGACCTCGCGCCCGTCGTGGTCGAAGACCATGAAGCGAGTGCTGGTGGTGCCCTGGTCGACCGCGCCGATGAAGTCCGCCATGAGCCCAGAGCCTAAGCGTCAGCCGCACGGGCGCGGATTCGGCCTCTCGGCGCGGATCAATGCGCGCCCGCACGCCGAATGTGCGCCCAACGTGGGCCTGTGGATGACTCAGCGGTCAGTTCGGCGTCTTCAGGCACGCTCGAGACCATGAACCTCGCGCTTCTCGATCAGGCCCGTGCCCAGGGTGGCGTCTTCACGACCGGCCAGGCCGCCTGTCATGGAGTCACCCCTCGAGACATCAGTCGGCTGGTGAAGGCGCAGCTCGTGGTCCGGGTCCGCAAGGGCGCCTTCGTCCTGGCTGGTGCCTGGACTGCCGCCAACCCTGTTGACCGTCTGGCCCTGCGGACGCGGGCAGTGATGCAAGGGCGACCAGGGGCGGTTGCAGCAAGTGCCTGCGCGGTGGCCCTTCACCGCCTCCCGCTCTGGGGCGCGCCTCTCGACAAAGTCGTGCTCCACGGTTCTGTCGCCCGCATCCGGACACGCAGCGGACTGAGCGTGATCCCTCATCTGGGGATCGCAAACGCGGTGTCCGTCGAGTCGGGAGTTCTTGCCGTCACTCCCGCGTATGCCGTGGTGCAGCTCTGCGCCTCGGCTGGACACCGGGTGGCTCTCGTGTCCTTCGACGCCGCTCTGAAGGAGGGCCGCGTCAACCCCAAGGACGTTCGTGATGCCGCCCTCAGCCTCGACCTCTCGCCGCGAGAGGAGTGGCAGGTGGAGCGTCTGCTGGAGCTGGCAGACCCCAAGTGTGAGTCCGTGGGCGAGACCCGCACGCGCCTGCTCCTGCACGACCTGGGACACCCCGCGCGAAGCCAGGTCGCTCTCAGCGATGCACGTGGCTTCGTGGCTCGGGTCGATTTCCTCGTGGGGGACCGCATCGTCGTTGAGTTCGACGGACTGATGAAGTACGAGGGCAGCGAGGGTCGAGCTGCCTTGGCCGCAGAGAAGCGGCGTGAGGACCGGCTGCGAGCCATGGGCTTTGTCGTCGTGAGGCTGACGTGGGCCGATCTCGAGCACCCGCATCGTGTGGCCGAGATGATGCGTCGAGCCGTGGCGCAGGTCCGGCGTTCTGGCGCGGAACGTTCCGCGTCTTGATGCCGGATCTGCGCCACCCTGTCCGCGCTGTGAGGGAACGCACGCGGCATACGGGATGTGTCGAGGCGAGCGGCGCGCAAGGATGAGCACCATGCAATTCGGACGCAGCTATGAAGAGTTCGAGGTCGGAGCGACCTACAAGCACTGGCCCGGGAAGACGGTCACCGAGTTCGACGACCACATGTTCTGCCTGTTGACCATGAACCACCACCCGCTGCACCTCGACACGAACTACGCGTCGGAGACCACGCAGTTCGGCAAGAACGTCGTCGTCGGCAACT